>CAYRVS010000025.1:6528-42895 GCA_964427725.1 uncultured Planctomycetaceae bacterium
CACCAACCCGCGCAACAGCCACCGCAATTTGCGCTCGTCCTGCGAGCCCTCGGCGCGGTCGGCGAGAATCAAGCTCGACCAATCCGAGGCACGCAGTTCGGCGAGCGAACCCCACAGCGCCACTTGCGCCGCGGGAAACCGGGCTGATCGCGTGGCCGTGAAACCAGGATGCGCTTCGTAGGTTCTGTCGAGTTCGGCGACGGACGTCGACAGGCGGAACCGTTCGGCGCTGAGTGCGACCGCCAACTCCCCTTCGGGACGACCGCGAAGCAGCCACCGCTGCGTCTGTTCCGTCTCCTCGCGCCGCAACGTCACGGGGGGGCCTTGCGGGTCGACCTGACACGCCACGTTGGCGAGATTGAGGCCGAAGCGCACGCCGTTTTCCAGGGCCAGCCAAGTCTCGCGCGACAGTTGCGGCCAACGACTCTCCCACGTGACGACGAACGGATGCCGGCGGATCGGTTGTTGTTCTTGCAGCGGACGAGTCATCAGGGCCAGCGTCATGTCGGCACACAAGGCGCGACCGACGTCGTTCCACGGGTCGTGGCCCAACAGCACCTCGCGACCGAGTCGCATCGCCTCGTCGAATTCGCGGAGATCCTTCGGCTCCATCAACGTGCGCAGCGCTTCGATCCAGGGAGCCGGCGGGAACGAGCCCGCCAGCACCAACCAGGCATCGGCGGGGGCCCGCGCCGCCAACGGCTCCGAGGACGACGCCGACGTCAGTTCCCGCCACGGACCCGAGTGTCCCTCACTCGGGAACCGCGCCTCGCACGCCAAATGCAACCCCTCGGGATTGACCGTGAATTGCAGCGATACGGTCTTCGTCCCCCGCCACGCCGCGCGGATCGCCTGGGCTGCGGAGGTTTCATCCATCAACTCCTCGATGACACGATCCCACTGGCGCGGCGCGAAGAGTCCGACCAGCGTTCCCGGTGGAGTCGTCTTGGGCCACGCGGTCTGAAACTCGGGGAGTTCAGCCAACGTCGCCGGACGCTCTGGCCCATCATTCGACAACCGCGCGCATGTCGCGCGGACCAGCGATTCCTGGTCCGACAACACGAAGACATCACCCTGCACGGCGTAGTAGACCTCGGGGGCCTTGCGACCGGCGGCGCGACCGTAGTACGTCACCCCCGCGACAGCATGCGGTTCGAGGCGGACCGGTTGTTCCAACTCGTTCCATGCGGCGATCGTCTCGGCGACGATTTCGGCCGACAGCCCCCGCGCCAGCAACAGCCCCTGCGGTTCCCTTTGTTCGGGGAGATACATCGCGACGGCAAGCGAGCGGCCGGTCAAACGGCGCAGATGATCGGTCAAGGTCGTCCCAGAGGCTTCCTGGATGAGCCCATCCAGGAAGGGCCAACGACTCCCCGTGGGCGATTCGCGAAACTTCGCGACGAAGGATGAGCCCAACCACGCGCGACCGAACTCGGAATTGTCGAAACGAGTCCAGTGGGCGTCGAGGTCGTCGATGGCGAAATACGCCGCCGCATCGGGGCTGACGTAGTGGGCCAGCGCGGGGGCTTGCGCGCTTGCGGTCAGGAGCCCGCCCAACCACGCCGCCAGCGTTCCCACGAATCGGATCGCGGCGCGGGACCGGCGGCCAAGACGAGCACACAACGCGGGGGCGGATCGGGGGCTCACGAGCGGGTCGGCTCCGACGGTAACGCGGTTTCCAAAAACCGGAAGGCGCTCCGGACTTCACGGCTGATGGGGGTTCCCCAACCGAGCCATGCCGGGCGGGGGGCTTCGACGGCGAGCTCGGCGTCGACGGGCGGATCCGTGCTGATGGATACTGGCGCAGGGGGTTCGCGGGTGGTTGCTTCACCCGTGGTCGCCAACGTGACGAGCTCCACGCGGGGCATCGTCGGGAGTTGTTCGAGGGACGCGACGGTCGACTGGGCCGCCTGAACCGAGCCCGCCCGCATCTCGCGCCATAAACCAGCCACGGCGTCGCTGACCGGAGCCGCCGACACCACGATTTGTTCGACGGTTGTGGCCTCCGGCGGAGGTGCTTCGACGACGCTGTTCGGCGTGGGAACCGGCGCGAAGAGACCGACGGCGACGATCAATCCCAACGCGATCGCGACGGCCCAGACCGGCGCCTTCGCGATCGGTCGCCGCACAGGTTGGGGGGTGGCCGCGGGATGCGGCATCGGCAGCACACGGGCCTGTTCGAGAGCCGTCAGGAGGCGGTCAGGATCGATCGATGGTTCGGGACGCGCGCGCCATGCGCGGAGCGCGGGTTCAAGGGCTTCATCCGCCGCCACCGCCCTCCGACAGACGGTACACTCCGCCAAATGCGCGCGGGCCGCCGCGGACCAGCCCTCGTCGTCTTGGAGGGACGGCGAGCTTCGGTCGGCGAGGCGGCTGGCCCATTCGGCTTCAAGTTGTGTGCAGTTCATCACCATCCTCATCGACCACGCCGCGCTCCCGCAGATGTTCCGCCAACTGTTTCCGCGCTCGAAAGAGCCAGGTTTTGATCGTCCCCTCCGCCACATCCAGCGCTGCGGCGATTTCGAGGATCGACAGTTCCTGCTGATAGAACATCACGAAGCAGAGCCGATGGTCCTCCCGCAGCGTTTCGAGTCCTTGATTCAGTTCCTCCGCCAGATCGAGTCGCGGTTTCACCTCGACGGGTTGGTCGACCCAATCGGCGATGATCGTCGGCTGGGTTTGGCGGCGGGCCAATTTGGTCCGACATCGATTCGCGGCGATCGCCATGATCCATGGTCGCAAGGGGCGTGCCGGTTCCCAGCCCGGCAGGTGCCGAAAGACCCGGACGAATGTCTCCTGGGTGGCGTCCTCGGCGTCCTCCCGCTGACGTAACATCCGCCAGCATAAGGAGAAGACGAGCCCTCGAAACCGATCGACAAGCTGACCGACCGCCGCGCGATCCCCCGCAAGGCAGCGCGCAACCAGCGGCCCGTCGTCGTCGATTGTCGGCTCCACTCCGGATTTACCTTCGGATGCGGGCCGTGGTTTCGCGCCAAGTGATGGGAGCGCGGGTGAGGGATGTCAGCCGTTCCGGAACTACCACCGGTCTGGGGCACGACTTGGAGGCATCCGGGGTTGGCACTGTTTCGCCTGAGTCAACCGCGCGGTGTGTCCGTTGTGAGAGGCCACTGGCGGAGCCAGTGGCACACGGTGATCTCTCGACGCGGATGCAACTTAAGTCGCTCTGGCCAAGCCCGTGTCACTCCCCCAATCCAGACTTGGACCGAGTGTTAGCGGCTGATGATCTCGCGGGCGACGGCCCGCGCCTGCTTGTACGCCCGTTGGATCGCGCTCGCCCGGAGTTCGATCTGCTCTTCGTTGTAGTACTTTCCCGACTCGCTGTGGGGGAGTCCGGCAAGCTCCATCGTCAACGGCAACAGATCGAGGAATTCACGATATCGCCGCTGTTGGTCCGCGGCTTGAGCATTCCCTTCCGACATGATCGCACTCCCGCATGGCGGCGTTGTGATAAAGACTCGGAGGTGACTGCGTGCTGTTATGCCCTGCCGCGCGCGGCGGCGTCAATGGTCGACGGCGACGGAAACACGCTCGTGGGCGAGTTATCGCGTGGTGCGACGCTGCATGTACTGCTTGATGATGTCGGCGGCCGATTGCGACGGCTTCTCCGGTGTGGGAGCGGCGCCCCCCGCGGCGGGCGCCGCCACAGGGGCGGGGGCGGCGGGGGCTTTCGCGCCGGTCGACTCGGGCGGCGGGAGCTTCGTGGGAATGGCGGCGGCGATCGCCGCCTGATCAACGGCGGGTTCCGCGACCGGAGCCGCCACGGGGATGCCAACCGGCGGCGCCATGGGATACGGCTGAGCCATCGGATAGGCCGGAGCGCCATAACCCGCCGGATAGCCGGGCATCTGGCCGGGATACGGGGCCCCATAACCCGGAGCGGGGGCATACCCGGGGTAGGGGGCGGGCATGCCGTAACCGGGTATCGCCCCCGGGGGCAGCGCAGCGGGCGCCATCGGCGCGGCGGGCAGGCCCATCGGGTAGCCCGGCATCTGGCCGGGAACACCATACGGTGGAGCCGCTTGCGGATAGCCGGGGGGCACCGGAACCCCCCCCATGATGGCGGTATCGTTCGTGAAGTTCGTCGCGGTGAGGGCCGCCTCGGGGAGGACCGGCATCTCGAACATCGTTTCCGCCCCGGCTTGATTGATGGGGGCCTCGAATTCGGGAGCGGGAGGCGGAGCCGAGGGGGCGACCGCGGCGGCTTCCACCTTGCGAATTCCCAACTGCAACTGCAGCTTACCGATCGTGATCTGATCGCCGTCGGAGAGGACCGTTTCGCTGCGGATCGTTTCGCCGTTCACGCGGGTTCCGTTGGTGCTCCCCAAGTCGCGAAGGCGAACGCCGTAGTCGTCGACAAGGAAGACGCAATGGTGCCGGCTGACCGAGTCGCTGTTGGGGCGCAGGTGACAATCCTGCTCGCGGGCGGCGAGAAACCGCTTGGTGGTCAGCGGAATCGCCTTGCCTTGGTAGTTGCCGCCCAGAACCTGCAGTTCGGCTTGGAACATAGGTCAAAAGCTCCCAGCGACGAGACGCGGAGAATCGTCGGAATGGCCCGCCCGGAAATGTGTAATGATGGGCTCGGTGAACGGTGCCGCCCATTCTGTCTTGTCATACAGTCTTGGGAAATCCCGGCGAGCTTACAAAGTCGTCGGAAATTCTTAACAGATGCCCAGCGAACGCTTTGGAGAAATGAGCTTCTGCAATCGCCACACTAGCCCGCCGGGGAGGAAGTGTCAATCTGTCTGCTATGGGAAATCCCGATAGGAACGCCCCCGCTGAGACCACTAACGCGACCGGCGGGCCAGGCTTAACGGGCCAACATGCCGTCAATTCCTTCGTCCAGCAGGCATCCCGAACCCCCCAGATTACGGTGCTGCGACGTCACAACCGGCGGCGAGACCCTTTCGCCAGAACGCTCTCCCCGCGATCGGCGGTTTCTGCTATTCCCCGCTCGGTCATGCGTCATATGGCTTGGGGAGGGATGGCGGCGATGTCGGGGACGATCACGAACCACGAGGGCCGGACGTTGTTCCATGCCGTGGGACGGGTCACCATCGAGGCGGTCGCCGCCGTCGGCAGTTTGTCCCTCTTCGCCGCACAACTGGGGCGACAACTCTGGCGGATTCCGCGCGGCAAAGTCCTCTGGCCGATCATGTACGACGTCGGGGTCCAAAGCCTCCCGGTGATCCTCGTGACGGGGCTCTTCATCGGCATGGTGCTCGCCGTGCAGTCATACGACACCCTGCGACTGCTGCGCTTCGAGAGCCGGATCGGCTCGGTGATCAACGTCACGTTGGTGCGTGAGTTGGGACCGGTCCTCGCGGCGACGATGCTCGCGGGCCGCGTCGGTTCGGCGATCGCCGCCGAGATCGGCACGATGCGGGTCACCGAACAGATCGACGCGCTCGACGCGCTGGGAGCCGAACCGGTCGGGTATCTGGTCGTGCCGCGGTTCCTGGCCTGTTTCTTGTTGATTCCGGCGCTCACGGTCCTCGCCGACGCGATCGGCATTTTCGGGGGCTGGTTCGTCAGCACGCGGATGCTGGGGATCAGCGACCACTACTTCTGGTTGTATTCCGACGGCTTCGTCACCGCGTTCGACGTGGTCAGCGGGGTTGCGAAATCGCTGTTCTTCGGCGCGGCGATCGCCGTCATCGCCTGTCATCGCGGGTTCCATTGCGGCAGCGGCGCGGAAGGGGTCGGCAAAGCGGCGACGGAGGCGTTCGTCTACTCGTTCATCGCGATTCTGGTCCTCGACTTTCTGCTGGGGATCGTGATGCTCCACGCCTACCGCTGGTTGTACGGCGGGGCCGCGAGTCTGGTGTGACCACTTTCGTGCTTGATGAGGATTCCCGCTTCGTGACGGCTGCCGTCCCCTACGTGCTGGAATTGCGCGGCGTCTCCCGGGTCTTCGGGACTCAGGGGGTGCTGCGCGATGTCACGTTCGGTGTCCGACCGGGGGAGACGCTGGTCCTGATCGGCGAGAGTGGCTGCGGCAAAAGCGTCACGACGAAACTCCTCGCGGGGCATCTGACACCGACGACGGGCGAAGTCCGCTGGGATGGCCGCGCGGTCTCGGCGCTCACGCGGCGCGAGTTCCGGGCCCGACGATTACGGTTCGGCTACCTGTTTCAGGGGGCGGCCCTGTTCGACAGTTTGGACGTCTACGAGAACGTCGCGTTCCCGCTCCGCGAGAACACCCGCACCAAGGAAGCCGCCATCCGCGAGATCGTGAAACAGCGGCTGCGGGAGGTGGGGCTGCCGTGGACGGCGGCGCGAAAGCGGCCGGCGGAGCTATCGGGCGGGATGAAGAAACGGGTCGCGCTCGCGCGGGCGCTCGCCATGTCGCCCGAAGTGATGTTCTACGACGAACCGACCACCGGGCTCGACCCGGTCATGAGCGACATCATCAACGAGTTGATCCTCGAAACGCGATCGCGGCAGCCGGTCACCAGCATCGTGGTGACGCACGATATGACCACCGTCCGCCGGGTCGCCGATCGGGTGATCATGCTTTACCCCCTGCCGCGACTGGGGCCGCAGGACAACCAGATCGTGTTCGAGGGGACGGCCGACGAAGCCTTCGCGTGCGGCGACCCGCGCGTGCACGACTTCGTCCACGGCGAAGCCGGCTCCCGTTTGAAAGAACTCGCCGCCTGATCGATTGGTCCGAACCCTCAACCCTCGACCCTCAACCCGCCATGTCTGAAACCCGTTTGCAATTCGCCGTGGGTCTCGTGGTGCTGCTCGCGCTGTCGATCGGGACGGCGCTGGTGGTTCGCTTCGGCGATCTGCGGCGCGAGCTCGAGCCGCGATACGCCGTCGAGATCACGCTCGAGACCGCCGGCGGACTGTATCCTTCGGCCCCGGTTCTGATGAGCGGGTTGGGGATCGGTGCGGTCGACAAGTTGAGCTTTGCGGAGGACCGCGGCGTGATCGTCACGGTCGAAATCCGTCCCGAAGTGAAGATCCGGCGCGACAGCGTACCGCTTGTGTCGCGGTCGCTCTTGGGGGAAACGGTGATCGAGTTCGTCCCCGGCGCGAGTCCGCTATACCTCAAGCCGGGGGAACGGATCGCGGGGCAAGGGGCCGCCGATCCGTTGGCGGCGATCCAACGGTTGGAAGGTCGCGCGGGGCAGGTGCTGGAAGCGCTCACCGCGACCGGGCAAGAGTGGCAACTCGTCGGGCGGAACGTCAACGCCTTGATGGAGACCAATCGGGGGAACCTCGACGTGGTCATCGAGCGGGCCGCCGAGTCGCTGCAGGAATTCACTCAAACCATGCGATCGGCGAATCGGGCGATGGCGTCGGCGGAGCAAATGATCGGCGAAGCGAACAAGCTGATCGCCGACCCGCGCGCCCAGCAGGCGCTCAAGGAAACGATGCTCAGTCTTCCCGCGCTGGTCGAGGAGACGCGGCGGACCATCGCCGCGACGCGGTCGGCCGTCGAGAACGTCAATCAGAATCTGGTGAATCTGGCGCAGGTCACCGAACCGGTCGGACAACGCGGCCCGGTGATGGTGAGCAAACTGGAAAGCAGCCTGTCGAGCCTCGACGCGCTGCTCGCCGAGTTGAATCGGTTCGCGCAGGCGGTTAATCAGCCGGACGGGTCCCTCAACAAGCTGGCGAGCGATCCGTCGTTATACGACAACCTCGATCGTTCCGCGCAATCGATGGCGGTGCTCCTGAAAAATCTGGAGCCGATCCTCCGCGACGTCCGCGAATTCAGCGACAAGGTCGCCCGCAATCCCGAACTGCTGGGCGTTGGCGGGGCGCTCCGGCCGAGCACCGGATTACGGGACACCGAAGTCTTGAACCCGACCGGCAATCGCCCGGCGACCACCAGCGGCCGCGCGGTTCGGTCGCAGCAGTGAGGGGGCGAAGATTGGCGGTGGATCGTTGAAGGTCGGTACCCCGCGTCTGGCAATCGTCTTGTCTGGGATCTTTAACCTTCCACGTTCGCCCCTCCTCCCTCCCCCAGCACATCCCGATTGCGGGCGAGGAACTCGGTGGCGAACGGATAGTGGGCCAGCAGGCCGCTGGTCTCGCGGCCGAGAAGTTGGTGGGCCGCATACAGCGCCTCCACCGTCGCCAAGCCCGCATCGGGGTCGTCAAAGACTTTCGACGTGCGGGGATAGGCGGTCACCAACTTCGGCAGCGTCCGGACGGGCACTTCCGCCACGTTCGGCGTCATCTGTTCGACCCACCGCCACGTCCCGTCGAGAATCAACAACCCGGATCCGGCGTCCGCAGACCCCAGCATCGGCCCATTCATCCCCAGCCGGACATACCGGCTCAGGTCGAGGGGACGACGGGGATGCTTGCAAAACACCAGGCGCGGATCGCCGCGCAACGGCGCGATCGTGCATTTCGAGCGGCGTTCTTTGGGATGAACGATGATGACCGTGGGGAGCGGCATGACGGAGGGCACCCTTGGGAGACGAAGTCTGAAGCGTCGTCCGCAGAAACTCAACCTGAAGTGGCCTCGTCTCCGATTCGCATCGCCGCGGGGAACCGGCTATCGTCGACGCGCCAACGAAACTCCCTTACGGGACGTAGCTCCCGAAACGTGGCGGCGATCCCGCCCAGATCCACTCCCGCGCGTGGCCTTGCGACAGGCCCGGACGGAAATGATCAGGCCGCATGATTGACGTGCAAGCCTTAACGAAGGACTTTCCGACGGGGACCGGCATGTTACGGGCCGTCGACGGGGTGTCGTTCCGCGTTCGACCGGGCGAAGTCTATGCGTTGCTCGGACCGAACGGGGCGGGGAAAACGACCACGTTGCGCATGATTCTCGGCCTGCTCCCCCCCACCGCGGGAGACGCCGTCGTCGGCGGCGAACGGGTCTCGGTCGCGTCCGATGCCGTCAAACGACAGATCGGGCTCGTCTCGGCGAGCAGCGGCCTCTATCAATGGCTCTCCCCCCGCGAGACCTTGTGGTACTTCGCCGATCTCTACGAACTGGCCCCCGCGGTGGTTGGCGCGCGGATCGATCGCTTGGTCGAACTCCTCGATCTGGGGGGCTTCCTCGACCGGCGCTGCGCCCACCTCAGCACCGGTCAGAAACAACGGGTGACCCTGGCCCGCGCCCTGATGCACGATCCCCCCGTGATGCTCCTCGACGAGCCGACCCGCGGGCTCGACATCGTCGGCACGCATGTCATCTTCGAGTACATCGGCCGCCTGCGGGAGCTCGGCAAGGCGGTCGTCGTCTGCACTCATCGCCTCGATGAGGCCACCCAGGTGTCGGATCGGTTGGGACTGCTCCACGCCGGAAAATTACGGCACGAAGGGACCTTCGCCGAACTCCAGGCGCAAACCGGACAAGCCACGTTGTACGACATGTTTCTGCAACTCTTGGGACGGCTCCCCGCGGCGAAAGGGGCCGTCACGTGAGCGGTTCGCGAACGGGAACGCTATCGCGGCTCGGCCGGTTGGCGCTCAAGGAGTTGCGCGAGACGCTGCGTGACCGGCGAACCGTCGGCACGCTGGTTCTGATGCCGCTCCTCGTCTACCCGCTCTTGGGCGTGACGTTTCAAAAGTTCTTTCTCAGCCAGGCGGCGCTCGAGCGGCCCCGCGAATATATCGTCGCACTGGAATCGTTCCCCGCCGCGATGGAGTTCCGCCAACTCTTTTCGGCGGGGAATCAGTTGTTGGGCCGCGAACTCGAACCGGGCAAGCCGTTGCCCCCGGCGCCGGGCGAACCGGCCGAACCGACCTTGCGGTTTCTCTATCCCGACGACCCCAACGCGACGGTCAATCTGCCGATGATGCTCGAGACCCATCAAGCCGATTTGGGGGTCGCGATCCGCATCGCCGAGGACGGCCGACAGCGGCGGTTGGAGCTGACGCGGTTGCAAGGCTCGTCATTGGGCGAGGGGGCCGAACGCTACGTCATCGAACGGCTCCGCGCGGTGAACGAGGAATTCATCAGGCGGTTCCTTGCCGAGCAGCCGGAACGCGTCGCGCTCCCGTTGGCTTGGGAGCCGAAATCGCTGAAAAGTTCGGCCCCCACCGGCTTCTCGTTGGCGACGCTCGTCCCCCTCGTCTTGATCCTGATGACCGTCACCGGCGCGGTCTACCCGGCGATCGATCTGACCGCCGGCGAACGGGAACGGGGGACGCTGGAGGCGATGATCGCGGCCCCGATTTCCCGCCGCGCGGTCCTTCTCGCGAAGTATGTCGCGGTGGTGACGGTCGCCTTGCTTACGGCGGTGGTCAACGTCACGGCGATGGTCGCCACCGCCTACGGCACCGGAATGGAGCAAATCCTGTTCGGCGGCGCGGGGTTGTCCCTGACGCTGATCGCCCAGTTGCTGCTGCTGCTCGGAGTCTTCGCGGGCTTCTTCTCAGCGGTGATCCTCGCCATCACCAGCATCGCCCGCAGCTTCAAGGAGGCCCAGGCTTATCTGATTCCGGTGATGCTGTTGTCGTTGTCACCCGGAATCCTCGCCCTGATGCCGGGGCTCGAACTGACCCTCCCCCTCGCCTTAACGCCGCTGCTGAACATGGTCGTGCTGTCGCGCGAGCTGCTCGATGGCCGCGCACCGATGGTCCCGATGGTGGTGACGCTGGGCTCGACGATCGCCTACGCCGGGGTCGCCTTGGTGATCGCCGCGAAAATCTTCGGGACCGACGCGGTGTTGTACGGCGGCAGCGGCAGTTGGAGCGAGCTCTGGAAGGCCCCCACCGAACCGCGGGAGACGCCGACGTTGTCCCATGGACTGTGGGCCCTTGGCGTGTTGTTCCCCGCCTACATTCTGTTGGGAAGCCTCCCCGGACGCCTGGGGGAGGTGTCAATCGGCACGCGACTCATGGTTTCGGCGGGCCTCACGACGCTCCTGTTCGCGGTGTGGCCCCTGCTACTGGCATCGCGGCTGCGGATTCGCTGGTCGACCGGGCTGGGTTTGCATCCCGCATCGCCGGTGGCCATGTTCGGCGCGATCGTCGCCGGGTGTTCGTTGTGGCCGTTCGCCTACGAACTCGAGATTTTGACCGTCTCGCCCGACCGGCTGAAGTTCATGGTCGAACTCTTCAAGGGGTTCGAGGCGGAACTGCAGCAGGTGCCGCTGGTCCTCAAACTCCTGTGCCTCGCGGCGGCCCCCGCGTGCTGCGAAGAACTCTTTTTTCGCGGCTTCCTGTTCCGCTCGCTCCGTTCGACCGCGGGGCCATGGCTGACGATCGGCCTCACCGCGGCCCTGTTCGGCCTCTTCCACGTCCTGGTCCGCGACGCATTGCTGTTCGAGCGGTTCCTGCCGACCGCGTTGATGGGCGTGGTGTTGGGCTGGGTCGCTCATCGCACCAACAGCCTCCAACCGGGCGTGCTGCTGCACGTCACCCACAACAGCCTGCTGCTGCTGTTGCCCGTCCTCGCCCCGACCTTGGGCGACTGGACCGCCGCCACCGGCCGCAGCCACCTCCCGGCCCACATCCTGTTTATGGCCGGAGGTGGGGCGATCGTGGGCCTGGGGCTGATCTGGTGGATGACCCCGGCGCCGCGGGGCGGCTTGCGGCTCGACGCGCCGTCCGTGGATCGGTGACGGTGGCATAAGCTGAGTGCGGTGCGTCAAGTCGCGGCATACCGAGGCGGGGACAGACACCATGCTTCGGCGGCGTCGCGCGCGACTTTTATGCCTGTCGATGGATCACCCCTGACTCGGGGCATCCCCTTGGGTCATCTCGCCGTCGATCATCCGCCAGAGTTTGCCGGTCGGATTGCGGTCGAGCAGCGCGGCGGGGAGGCGGGCGGGGCGGATGGCGTCGTAACAAGCGAGTCGCGCGAAGCGCCGTAGGGACGCGGGAATGCCGACCGCCGTGAATCCGGGATGGCCCGTCGCCGGGAAGGGGCCGCCGTGATTCATCGACGGAACGACGGCGACGCCGGTCGGCATTTTGTCGTTGAGGAGCCGACCGACCTTGGCGCGGAGTTCGTCTTCGAGGCGGTCGTACAAGGCGTCATCGGAACCATCCGTCGCCGAGTAGACCGAGCCGGTGAGATTTCCCTCCAGATGCCGGGCGACCTCCAGCAATTGGTCGGGGGTCTCGGCGACGACCACCAGCGACGCGTTGCCGAACGCTTCGGTCTGCAGCAGTTGCGGATGTCGGAGGAAGTCTGCTCCGGTAACGCGGAGGAGGGTGTTCTCGAAGCGATAACCGGGCGCGCTCACGGGATGGCCGCCGGTGAGGAGCTTCGCGCCGTGTCGGACGAGGGTCTCGACGGCGAACTTCATGTTGCGTTGGACCCCTTCGCCCAGCAGGACGCCGACCGGGGCCGCCGCGAACCGTGTGGCGATGTCGGCGATCAGGGTTTCGGTCGCGGCGCCGGCGAGGGTGATGACCAGGCCGGGGTTGGTGCAGAACTGACCGGTCCCCATGAGGCAACTGCCGGTGAACTGCTCGGCGAACGCGGTCCCGGACTGCGTCACCGCGCCGGGCAACACGAAGACCGGATTGATGCTCGAGAGTTCGAGGTAGATCGGCTTGCCGACGGCGTCGGCGGCCGCCTTGAGCTGCATCCCCGAGGCGCGCGCACCGGTGTAACCAATCGCCCCGAGCGCGTGATGCCGGGCGAGGGCGACCCCATCCATATGGCTGCAGCGATAGACGAGCTGCACGAAGCCGGGGGGCATGTCGGTTTGTCTCGCGGCGGCGTCGGCCGCCTCCCCGAAGAGCCGCGTCGTTCCGGGATGGGAGGAATGGCCTTTGGCGAGGACGGGGTTCCCCGCCGCGACCGCCGCGACGAAATCGCCTCCCGCGATGCTGTTGAAGGCGAACGGGAAATTGTTCGGGCCGAAGACGCAGACGGGGCCTATCGGTTCGAGGACCGAGCGGATGTTGCTCGCGGTGTCGATCGTTGGCAGCGCCCACGACCCATCCCGCGCGGCGGCGGCCCCTTGGCGAAGTTGATTGATCGTGCGGGGGAGTTCCGCATCCTTCAGCCGTGGCGAGACCGGGAGTCCGGTTTCGAGATGGGCCATTTCGATGAGCGCGGCGGCGCGGGCCTCGATCTCGGTCGCGAAAGCCTCCAAGAATTTCGCGAAGCGCGCCCACGGCCAGCGGCGGGTTCGTTTCGCGACGTCGTCGGCGCAGGCCAAGGCCCGTTCGAGTTCGTCGCCGGGGCTGACGGGGTAGCGGTCGGCGAGTTTCTCGCCGGTCGCCGGGTTGACGGCGGAGAAGGTTTCCACGCCCGTCGAAGGGCTCCATTTGCCGGCGATGTAAACGGGATGAACGGTCATGGGAACAACTTCCGGTGGATCAAGCAGTGTGTTGTTGGCAACGGACCGTCGCGGTCCCTGGTCGATTCGGGGGACGTGAGAGAAGGCCTCTGGGGACGGCGATGGACCCGCTCCGGCCATCCCTTGCGATGTCTCCACATCTTGGTCGATGCAACCGGGCGTGTGCCACTGGCTCCGCCAGTGGTCTTCTGTTCTTTGTGCCCGCGAGATGGAATGCGCCGGCGAAGCCGGTGGCACACACAACCCAGAGCTACGGCAGTGCATGGCCGTCATCATGCTACACGACGCCGACCTCGGCCAACACCGCGCGGACGTCGGCTTCGGGGACATTCGCGATCGTTTCGACCGCCCCCATGCGCGTCGGCAGGACGAAGCGGAGTTGGCCCGCGACCGCTTTCTTGTCGAGCCGCATTCGCCCGATCGCGGCGTCGGCCCCGAAGGAGACCGGCTTCGGCAACTCGAGCGGCAGCCCCACCCGAGTCATGAGCGCGAGCTGCCGTTCGGTCACTTCGGCGGGGATCAAGCCGCGGCGTTCCGCGAGCCGACTGGCGCACCGCATGCCGATCGCGACCGCTTCGCCGTGCAGGAGTTCGCCGTAGCCGCAGAGGGCCTCGAAGGCGTGGGCGAAGGTGTGACCGTAGTTGAGCGTGGCCCGGAGGCCCGTCCGTTCAAACTCGTCCTTCTCGACGATGTCGGCCTTCAGGCGACAGCTCCGCGCGATGACCCGCGCGAGAAACTCCGGATCACGTTGATTCAAGGGTTCCGCCCGGGTCTCCAACTCGGCGAAGAAGTCGGCATCGAGAATCACGCCATATTTGACCACCTCGGCGAGGCCGCTGCGGTATTCGCGATCGGGGAGGGTCGCGAGCGCGCCGGTGTCGATCAGGACGCCGAACGGCTGATAGAACGCGCCGATCATGTTCTTGGCGCGGGGATGGTTGACCCCCACCTTGCCGCCGACCGAACTGTCGACGTCGGCGAGGAGTGTGGTCGGAATCTGAATGAAGGGGACGCCGCGGGTGTAGGTCGCCGCGATGAAGCCCGCCGCGTCGCCGATCACCCCGCCGCCGACGGCGAAGATCGTCGTCTGGCGATCGGCGTGCAGGTCGATCAGCCGGTCGTAGACCCGCGACACGACGTCGAGGGATTTGGAGGGCTCACCGGCCGGCAGCGCGATCAGGTCGACCGTCCACCCTACGGCTTCGAGGCCTTGACGCACCGTGGCGGCATGGAGACGTTCGACGTGCGTATCGGTGACGATGAGCCCGCGCGGGTTCGCCGGCGGTTTCCCGGCATGCTGCACGTACCAGCGGAAGATCAGCTCCCCGGTCCGCGGCAGCAAGTTCGGCCCGATGAGGATTTCATAGGTCCGGGGACCGAGACTGACGCAGACGGTTTGTTCGGCGATGGACACGGGGGGGAGGGTAGCGAATAGGGAGTAGGGGGTAGGGAATAGCCAGAGAATAGCCTACGCGATGTGAGTCGTCGATGGACGCCGTGTTGACGAGTCGTACGTCTTTTCCGGCTACTCGCCATTCGCTACTCGCTACTCGCTATTCGCCACCTTCATGACGCGAACAGCCGCTCGAACCGGCGTCGGTATTCCGCCGGGTGGGTCGGGAAGGTCTGCTGGAAGCCGCCCGCGTCGATCGCGCCGTGCTGGAAGCGGCGTTTGGGGAAGATCGGCATCGTGAGCCCCGTCACCGCTTCGACGCCGCGCCGGACGATCTCCCCCTTCAAGGCGTAGAGCTTCTCGTGCTCCCAATTCGTCAATTCGATGAACGGGATTCCCTCGGCGACTTCGATGACGTTGGGGAGCGCATAGGGGCTGAACCCGCGGAAGCCGCAGGCCGCCGCCGGGGCGTAGGAACGGACATGTCCGCGACTTTGCCCGCCGGAATAGGTGAGGGAATGCTTGATCGAGTGGACCCCCCAACCTTCCTGGTAGAGCATCAGGTTGTTGAGGACGCTGCGGATCGTCAGCTCGGGATTGTCCTCGATCGGATAGTCCTTAAGGTTTTCGTCGCCGCCATCGCCGTCGATCAGCCACGTCCACTCGGGATACCGCGCGCGGATCCCGCGACACAACGCGAGCCCCATCGCCGCCGCCTGCACATCGAGGGGTTTGTAGTCTTCGAGCACGCGGATCGCGTCATCGAGCCGGATCGCCGACACGGGGACTTCGATCCGTTCGAGGAACAGGCCGAGGTCCAGCTCGTCGAGGAACCGTTGCGCCTGCGCTCCGTCCGCCCCTTGCCCGGCGATGTCGAGCGTGAAGGCCTTAAGCCGGGCGGGGGATTCGCCCCGTTTCAGGAGGGCGTCGTACAGCACCAAAAAGACCGAACCGCTGTCGATCCCCCCCGAGAACATCACCCCCAAGGGTTCGCGGCGATCAATCGAATCGAGCCAGCGATGAATCTCGGCCGAGAGCGCGCCGAGGTACCGCGCGCCGATGTCGGTCAGGTCGGTCGACCAGCGATTCCGCTGCGGCGTGAAATAGCGGATATAGGTCGGGTTGGGATCGGGGCAGCCGAGGAGCGCGATCTCGACGATGTGATGGGCCGGCACCATCCGGGTGTAGCTGGGATGAAATTGATCGACGAGCCCTTCGCGGGTGAGATACTCGACGATGGACTCCATCCGATCGGCGACGATCAGCGACGGGCCCGCGGCGCGCTTGGCGATGAAGTACCGCAGCGGCCGGCCCAGCGACCGCGCGAGGCGGATGATCTTGCCCGACCGATGGACCAGCGCGAACTGGCCGTCGATCTGCCGAACTTGTTCGGGACTGCCGCTCGCCAGCCGGGCCAAGGCCTCTTCCCCGGTCATGTTGAGGAAGAGATTCGCGGCGGGATCGGTCAAGTCGACGAGTCGTTCGATCGGGGCGGTGGGATGCATGCGAGCGTCAACCTTGCGAGGGGGGGTGACTTGCCCGCCTCCCAGGCGAGCGTTCACGCAGGGCACGATACCAATCCCAGACCCGCGCCCGCTATTGTCGTTTACGATCGAACGGCTCGAAACGCTGGGACGATGGGGCGACGGTTCGATCGACAACCAAGGATTCGACGATGGGCCGGGGGAATCTGATCCGTGGCGTATCCAGCGCACTCCTCTTGGGGTTAGCGCTTGCTCCCGGGATGCTCGCCGCCGCGACGCTGGAACTGGCCGCGTTTCGCGTCGAGGTCACGCCGACGGTCGGCGAAGGGCCGTGCCTCGGTTACATGCCGCGCGTCGAATGGATCGAACATCCGCTCGAATTACGCGGCGTCGTGCTGCGGACTCCCGAACTGACCTGCGTCCTCGCCGCGATCGATTTCTGCGGGCTCTGCAACAGCAGCGACCTGCGGCTGCGCGAGGCGCTCGCCGCGGCCGTCGGGACCACGCCCGACCATGTCGCGCTGCAGTCGTTGCATCAACATTCGGCTCCCGTGCTGGATCTTGACGGGGCGAAACTGCTGTTCGGCCCCGACAGCGACCGGGTCGCCCAACATGTGGCGTTTACGGAAGGGATCGCCGTCAAGGCGACCGCGGCGATCCGCGCGGCGGTGCGAACCTGGACGCCGGTGCGACGGATCGTCGCCAGCCGCGCGCTGGCCGAACGTCTTGGCGCGAATCGACGCGTCCCCCGGCCGGACGGAAGTTTGTCCGTCCGCGCGAGTTACACCGCCGAGCCGGAGATTCGCGACGCCCCCGAGGGCCTGATCGACCCCTGGGTGCGGACGTTGACCTTCTTCGGCCCCGACCGCCCCATCGTCCAATTTCACTATTACGCCTCGCATCCTCAAACGATCTATGGCGATGGCCGCATCACCTGGGACGTCCCCGGGCTGGCGCGGGAACGGCTCGAACGGGAGACCGGCGTCTTTCCCATTTATTGGACCGGTTGCGGCGGAAACATCGCCTTCGGCAAGTCCAATCGGCGGACCGCCGCGTCTCGACAGGAACTCGCCGATCGCCTGTATGACGCGATGGCGCGGGCCCATCGCGTCGCGGTGACCGACGTCGATCCCGCGACGATCACTCCGGCTACGATGCGTGATCAAGTCGTCGAGCTTGACCCTCTTGAGGAGTCAGAAATCCGTTGGAGCATGGCCCCCCTCGTCTTCACGCCGCGTGATGACGGCCCGTTCCGTCCGGAAGCGCTCCAGCGTGAACTGCAACCCGATCGTCCCTTCAGCGCGCGGCTCACCGCCGCCGCGGCCGCGGCGTGGTTCGCGCGGCTGCAGGCCGGGCATCGCAGTTCGATCCAGCAGCTGCGACTCGGGCCGATCGACCTGCTGCACCTCCCCGGGGAACCCTTCGTCGAGTTCCAACTGTTCGCTCAGCAGGCGGCCGGCGCGCGGTTCGTCGTCGTCGCGGGTTACGGCGAATGCGGCATGTGGTACTACGGCCCCGACCGCATCTACACCGAGGTCGGCGGATACGAGCAAACCTGGTCGTTCACCGGCCCCTGTGCCACGTCGGTCGAGCAGGCGATTACGCGTCTTTTGCTCGAGTAAGTGGAGAATACCGTCCATCACGGCACGCCGCAGCCGCTCTCCGCGTCTTCACGCGGCAAACTCGAAATCCGAAGGAACTCCCAAGTACGAACGCGAAAAACAGCCTGATGGCGAGCCGTTTTCCCCTTCGGATTTTGAAGTTCCTTCGGATTTCGTGCTTCGGATTTTGGATTTCCCCCACAACCTTCCGACGACTTCGTGTGTCACATCGCCCGACCCCCATCGATGGCAAACCGGGGGCCGTCGCGACAGAATCTCGCTTGGCGGCCCCTTCGCGAATCGTTCCCGCCGAGTTTTCCAGCAAGGATCGCGCGTGTCGTTTACGGTCGGTCCGGTCGCTTCGCATGCTCCCTCGCCTCAGGGGGGTCGGCCCACGTTGAGCCTGTGGGACGCCGTCAGCCTAATTCTGGGGATCGTCGTCGGGAGTTCGATCTACCGCGTTCCCGGCCTCGTCTTCTCGAACGTCACCAGCCCGCTGTGGGGGTTGGGGTTTTGGCTGCTCGGCGGAGCGCTCTCGTTTCTCGGGGCCCTGATCTATGCGGAGCTCGCCACCACGTATCCCCGGTTGGGGGGGGAATACAACTACCTCACCAAGGCGTTCGGTCCGTGGTTGGGGTTCCTCTTCGCATGGAGCCAAATGGCGGTGATTCAAACGGCGAGCATCGGCGCGCTCGCCTTCGTTTTCGCCGATTACGCCTGTGAGTTTTGGGCGTGGCCGACGACGGCGACCCCTTGGCTCGCGGCGGCGGCGGTCCTCGCCCTTACCCTGTCGAACATGCTGGGGCTGCGCGCCGGGACGCGGCTGCAGAACGTCCTCACGCTCCTCAAGCTGGTGGGGTTGGGGGCGTTGATCATCGCGGGGCTCGGTTGGGGGACCGCCGACCCCTGGGCCCCCGCCGCAGAGATCGATCCCACGACGCTCGCCCCGTCCCTCGCGCTCGTCATGATTCTCTATGCCTACGGCGGCTGGAGCGACGCCGGGTTCGTCGCCGCCGAGGTCCGCGACCTTTCCCGCAACGTCCCCCGCGCGCTGCTGCTGGGCCTGAGTCTGATCACGCTCCTGTATCTGCTGATCAACTACGCCTATCTCGCCGCGCTGGGAGGGGCCGGCGTCGCCGGGTCGGCCAAGCCGGCGGCCGACACCTTGCAGGTGACGTGGGGCCCGCGGGCCGCGAACCTGATGAGTCTCCTGGTGATGGCCTCGGCGCTGGGCGGAGTGAACGGCTTGATCTTCTCCGCGTCACGGATTCACGCGCGGCTCGGCGAGGACTATCGGCTCCTCGGCTGGTTGCGGGGGTTCTCCCGGGCGGAGGCCCCGCTGGCGTCTCTGGTCGTGCAGGGGCTTGTCGTGGTCGGGATGATCATCACCGTGGGGACCGCCACCGGCCAGACGGGGGTCAATCGCCTCGTCGTCGCCTGCGGTTTCGCCGCGATCGATTGGGCCCGCTTCGACGGGGGCTTCGGCACACTGGTCTCCGGGTCGGCCCCCGCCTTCTGGTCGTTCTTCGTCCTGACGGCGACCGCCTTCATCATCCTCCGGTTCCGCGACCCCGATCGCCCCCGACCCTTCCGCGTCCCGGGGGGCCTGTTCGCGCCCCTCAGCTTTCTGGCGACCTGCGGCTGGATGCTCCACGCTTCCGCGGCCTACGCCTGGGACCTGCTCCCGGTGATGTGCGTCCCGCTGCTGGTCGGTCTCCCCGCGTACGCCCTCTGCCGTTGGCACGAGGGACACGCCCACAGGGGAACCACGGAAGATCCGGAATAGCGTCGACAACCGGGAACCACGAAACACACGAAAGCTTACGAAAAGGAATCTGGTCTGAATCAGTCATCCTTTCGTGCAATTTCGTGCTTTTCGTGGTTCCCGATCCTTGGACTTCTTCCGTGTCATTCCGTCAGTTCCGTGGTTCCCTCCCTAACGGAGGACGCAGCTCGTCACGGGGCCTGTCGGGGGGGCGCGAGGGTCTCGATCGGGAACCGCAGTTCGCGGAACGAGCGGCTCCGCAGCCAGACCGTTTCCCATTTCGGCGAGCGGACCCGCATCGCCTGTTGATAGTCGCGGGCCCAGACGCCGTAGAAGGCGTAGTGCCGGTCGCGGAAGGTGAGGACCGGCGTCAGATCGTCGCGCGCCGCTTGTGGATGGAGCCAATAGGCGAAGACCAACAGGCCCCGGTAGTCCCCCCCGAAGGCCTGCTCCCACCGCGCGAGACTTTCCAGATCGTCCGCCGTCGCCCAGTTCTCCCACGGCCGGATCGACGGTTCCCCCGGTTGCGGGCCCCGCCGGCCTTTGACGTCGATCAGCAGCCGGCCCCACTCGGGCGAGCAGACGACGAAATCGAGCGACTTCAGCGACCCGCCGTCCTCGAGCGTCCGCCGGGCCTCATCGACGACGACATATGGAATCCGCCGCTCCCGGAGGTAAGCCTCGAACGCGGCGTCATAATGATTCGCCCGAATCGCCATCGGCCCACTCCCGAACACAAGGTTCCGTCTATCGCCGGGAACTCTCGCCACCATCTTTGCGAGGGTCCGGCCGCACCCGAATCACCGCCGCCACGAACATGACGATCGTCGACGAGGCTTGTCATGCCACTTCCCATCGATGATCGGTGGGGGGGGGCGGCAGCTTTCGCTAGGCTTCCTAACCAGTCATCAGCCGCCAAATGGATGCACGGAAGACGGAAATCCACGGGCCACATCACTCCCGATTTGTCTCGACGGGGCCGCTTCGCGGCGAAACAACCCGCGCTTTCACGCTCCCTTTCCAGAGGGCTCTCGCTTACGTCCGCTGCCGCCGCAGGCGGGCCTGCACGCGGCTGGGGAGGCCCATGATCCGCAGGAACCCTTCCGCGTCGGTCTGGTTGTAGCTCCCGCCCCCCTCCATGCTGGCGATCGCCTCGTCGTACAGGCTGTTCGGGCTGGTCCGACCCTGCACGAAGATGTTCCCCTTATAGAGCCCCAGCCGGACTTCGCCCGTCACCGGTTCCTGGGCCGTCTTGAGGAACGCCATGAGCGCGTCCATCTTCGCGGTGTACCAGAACCCGTAGTAGACCATCTCGGCGACTTCCGGGGCGATCCGATCGCGCAAATGGACCAGATCGCGATCGAGGGTCAGTTGTTCAAGCTGTTGATGGGCGGCGTAGAGGACCGTCATCCCCGGCGCTTCATACACCCCCCGGCTCTTCATCCCGACGAACCGGTTCTCGACGATGTCGATCCGACCGACCCCGTTCCGCCCCGCAATCTGATTAAGCCCTTCCACCATCCCGAGCGCGGTCCGCCGCTCGCCGTTCAGCAGCACCGGGACCCCCCGTTCAAAACCGATCGTCACGGTCTCGACCTGATCGGGCGCGGCTTGAGGGGACACGGTCATCCCGAATTCGACGGTGTCGACGCCGCAGACCGCCGGGTCTTCGAGTTTCCCCGCCTCATAGCTGATGTGCAGGCAGTTCTCGTCCGAACTGTAGGGTTTGGCGACCGACGCCTTCACCGGGATGTTGTTCGCGGCGCAGAAGGCGAGCATCTCGGTCCGGCCGGGGAAGAGTTGCCGGAAGCGTTCCATCCGCCACGGGGCGATGATCTTGACGGTCGGGTTGAGGGCCTCCGCCGCGAGTTGGAACCGGCACTGGTCATTCCCTTTGCCGGTCGCGCCGTGGGCGTAGGCGTCGGCCCCGACGTCGCGGGCCACGTCGAGACAGACTTTCGAGATCAGCGGCCGCGCGATCGAGGTCCCCAGCAAGTAAATGTTTTCGTACTTCGCCTGCCATTGTAGGACGGGGAAGGCGAAGTCGCGGCAGAGCTCCTCGCGGGCGTCGACGATCCGCGCCGACTTGGCGCCGCAGGTCTGCGCCTTGTGCAGAATCGCCTGCCGATCTTCGCAGGGCTGCCCCAGATCGACATAGACGCAATGGACGTCGTACCCCTCGTCCTGCAGCCATCCGAGGATGACCGACGTATCGAGCCCTCCGGAGTACGCCAACACGCAACTCGGCATCGCAATCGAACTTTCCAGATGCGGGACGCCCCCGCGTTCCCTCGAAGCTTCGGGCTCTCACCAAGCTAGCCCGCTCCACCGGAGTCTACCACATCGACCCCGCGACGGTAGGGCGGCGTCCTCACCCGGCTGGGAGAGAACCACGGAAGACACGGTAGAAATGCCGAGCTGGAACCACGAAAAGCACGAAACGGCACGAAAGAAACTCCGGCAGGATCCGGCCCTCCTTTCGTGAACTTTCGTGCTTTTCGTGGTTCCTCTCCCCGGGCCTTGTTCCGTGTCATTCCGTGGGTTCCGTGGTTCCCAGCGGTTGGTCCAGCCACGCCGCCAGGTCGGCGGGCCACGGGGCCTCATACGCGAGTCGCTCCCCCGTACTGGGATGGGTGAAGGCGAGTCGGGCGGCGTGGAGCGCCAGGCGCGGGGCGGAGCTTTGGTCGGGAATCGTCGTTCCTACCGGTCCTTGATAGCGATCGTCGCCACACAAGGGATGCCCCGCTTCGGCGAGATGGATCCGAATCTGATGCGTCCGCCCGGTTTCGAGCCGGCAGCGGATCCGCGAGTAGTCCGCGAACCGCGGCGTCGCCAGGGGTTCGACGGCCAAGATGTGCGTCACGGCCGGCTGTCCGCCGCGTCCATCCGGGGACGAGCCTCGCAGACCATCGCCCCGATCCTTGACCAAGGAGGTTCGGATCACGCCGATCGCGGGCCGGCCCCACACGACCGCGAGGTATTCCCGCTCGACGGTGTGGGCGGTGAATTGCGCGATCAACCCCGTCGCGGCGGCGGGGGTCCGCGCGAAGACGACCAACCCCGAAGTCGCCCGATCGAGCCGTTGGACCCGCCATAACCGCTCGTGAACCGCCGCATTGCGGGACGCCGCTCGTCGTCCCGGTCGGGCTGTCGCGCGCGGAACGGTCGCTCGTTCCAACGCCAGAATCGTCAATTCTTCGAGCGTCGGTTGCTGGAGCCGTTTCGCCCACGGCCAGTGGAGTTCCTCGGGTCGCCGCGTCGTCTCGATCCCCGGCGGCTTCTCGACGACGACGACTTCGGCGTCCTCCCGGCGGATCGTCACCGCCGCGACCCCGGGGGCGGGTCGACCATCCGTCGACTGATACGTCACGCGATCGCCCGCCAGCAACCGGCGACCCTCGTGCACCACGACCACCCCATCCACGGCGACCCGCCGCCCCGCCAGCCAGCGACGACAGTCGCTCCAAGACGCCGCGGGAAACCGCCGTCGCAGCCACGCCAGCACCGTCCCCCCGGCCGTGTCGGGCGTGATCACTTCCTCGAGCAGATCCGGCGCGGGCATGGTGGGGTCGGTGGTCAGTGGTCAGCGAAGCGCGATCCGCGCCCGCAGCCTGACGACCCCGGGCTCAAGGAACAAGCGAGCAGCCATCCAGGAGCGGCGCGGCGTCTGCCCGCCGTGGGAGGAGCGTTGAAGGTTGAAGGTTGAAGGTCCGACGCCGACCCACCCGCTCCCGTCGGCTCCCTGACAACCGAGGGACGAGAATCTGATGGATCCCGCCCGGCGCTCGGGCCTTCCACCTTCAACCTTCCACCTTCAACCTTCGACCCTCCCCCAACTCCCTCTTGGCGCATCGTTCACGATTCACTACCGTCCCGCCGCTTTCGTGACGTGCGGAAGAAGCGATTCCATCCGAAAAGGAGTTTTGGATGTTCAAGGCGAGTCTGTGGGCGGTGCTGGCCGCCGGTGTGATGATGACCGTCGGCTGCGGCACCCAATCGGGCGGCTCGCCGGCGGCCCCCGCCGCCAAGGGTGGCTTGGCGGTGATCGATCTCGACCTCGTCGGCAAGACCGTCGGTCGGACCCAGGAAATCAACGAACTGCTGCAGGTCCGCAAGAACGGACTCGACCAGGGGCTCGCCAAGCTGCAGGCCAACTTCAAGGACCAGCTCGCCAAGAAGAAGGAAGAGTTCGGCGAGCAGCCGACCGAAGAGCAGCAGAAGATTCTCGCGGCGATGAACCGCGAAGCGACCAACAAGTTCCTGCAGATCGGCCGCAGCGCCCAGGCCGATCTCGAGAAGTATCGCCAGACGTTGATCGGCCAGTTCCGGGCCGAGATGAAGCCGTTCGCGCAGGAAGTCGCCGCCGCGAAGGGACTCAGCATCGTCATCCCGAAGAACGAAGGCTTCCTGCTGTCGATCGATCCCGCGGTCGACATCACCAGCGACGTGATCGACGTCTACAACACCAAGAAGCCGGCGCCGACCGCGCTGAAGGCCCCCGCGCCGCAGACCGTCACCCCCGCCGCGCCCATGCCCGAAGAGCCGGCCCAGACCGCCGAACAACCCGCCGAAGGGGTCGAGCAGCAATAAGCGGCTCGACGCTCGGATGACTTGGCACCGACCCGATCGCCTTCCCAGGTGGTCGGGTCGCGTCGTTGCCGGCGGACTCCCGTGGGCCCTTCCGGCTTAATCCGAACGTCAACACCCGGTCGAGCGGCGCAGATTCCGCCCGCCGAGTCCTCTACACTGCCCGCCGAAACGTGCTCGTCGATCGCCTTGTCTGTTCACGGATGGCCCCCGCATGCTGACCACCCGCGCCAGCGGTTTGTTGCTGCATCCCACTTCGATTCCCACCCCCTTCGGCATTGGTGACCTCGGACCCGCCGCCGAGCGCTGGCTCGACTGGCTCGCCGGCGCCGGGCAAACCTATTGGCAGGTCCTTCCCCTCGGCCCGACCGATCAGGGAGATTCCCCCTACCAATCCCCCTCGGCGTTCGGCGGCAACCCCTTGCTGATCAGTCCCGAACGACTCCGCGACGATGGACTCATCACCGCCGACGAAGTCGCCGCCTGCGCGGATCCGGGTGGTGAGCTGGCCCCCCGCGTCGAATTCCAGACGATTATTCCCCGCAAGCGGAAGCTGTTGGAAACGGCCTACGCGCGGTTTCGCGCCGACCCCGCCGCCGCACTCCGGCCGGCCTTCGAGGCCTTCCGCGCCGCCGAACGAAGCTGGCTCGACGACCACGCCACCTTTCAGACGCTCCGCGAGGTCAACGGCGGACGCTGGTGGCTCGAATGGACCGTCGACGTCGACGCGCGGCACCGGCCATTGGACTATGTCGCCGAGAAGCATGCCGACCGCATCGCGGCCCATGCCTTCTGGCAATTCCTGTTCTTCCGCCAATGGGATCAGCTGCGCCGATACGCCCGCGATCGGGGCGTGCGGATCATCGGCGACGCCCCGATCTACGTCGCCCACGACAGTTGCGACGTCTGGGGCCACCGCGCATGGTTCCAACTCGATGAAACCGGCCGCTCGACCGCCGTCGCCGGCGTCCCCCCCGATTATTTCTGCGCCGACGGTCAGCTCTGGAGCAATCCCCTCTACGATTGGGACGCCCTCCACCGCGACGGCTATCGCTGGTGGCTCGAGCGGCTGCGGGCGGTCTTGCGGCAGGTCGATCTGCTCCGGCTCGATCATTTCCGCGCCTTCGAGGCCTACTGGTCAGTCCCCGCGACCGACAAAACCGCCGTCCACGGCACCTGGATCCCGGGTCCCGCCGACAGCTTCCTCGCGGCGGTCCGCGACGGCCTGACAACCGGGGGCAACCTGCCGATCATCGCCGAAGATTTGGGAATGATCACCGAACCGGTCCATGCGCTGCGACGACGCTTCGACCTGCCGGGAATGAAGGTCCTGCAGTTCCGCCTGCCGGGCGATCCGTGGGAACCCCCGTTCCGGCTCGACGAATTCGAGCCGAATTCGGTCGTCTATACCGGCACCCACGACAACGACACCACACTGGGCTGGTTCCTCAGTGAAATCGAACCCCGGCCCGAACGCTGGGCGGAACTGCGCAAGACGACCCCCGCCGAACGGCAACACATCAGTTGGGAGTTCCTGGAAATCGCGTGGAAGTCGACCTCGCTGCTGGCGATCGCTCCGCTCCAGGATGTCCTATCGCTGGGGAGCGAGGCCCGCATGAACGCCCCCGGCACCATCGGCGACCATAACTGGCGTTGGAAATACCAGCCCGCGATGTTGACCCCCGAGGCCCAAACCCGCCTGCGCGAACTGACCGAACGCACCGGCCGCGGAGGAGGTTGATGGTTGATGGTTGATGGCCATCGGCGCTAAGCAACCCATCGTGCATTGTCTGACCCTCGACCCTCAACCATCGACCCTCAATCTCCCTGATTGGACTCCGCCCGCTCACTCGGCGACACTGCGGGCAGCCCCCCCCCGTGATCCCGCTTCCCGTGCGTGAGTCCGTCCCGTGGAATTCCTCAATCCCTGGATGTTGGGCGCGCTCGGGGGCTTGGCGGTCCCGATCCTGGTCCACCTCCTCTCGCGCCGCAAGCAGGAGTTGGTCGATTGGGGGGCGATGCGGTTTCTCGAACCCTCGCCCAAAGAGCGGCGGTCGCTGTGGCTCGAAAACCTGTGGTTGCTGCTGGTCCGGTTGGGACTCTTCGCCGCCCTTGCGTTGGCGCTCGCGCGTCCCTGGTTCCAGTCGACATGGCTCGCCGCGTGGACCAGCACCCGGCCGCAGGATGTCGCGTTGATCGTCGATGGGTCGTACAGTCTCGAACGGGCCGTCGGGAATCGAGTCGTGGGCGATGACGTCCGCCGACTCGCGCGGGAGGTCCTCGACGAGCTCGATCGCTTCGACACGTTGCAGGTCTACGAGGCCCGCGAAACGCCCCGGCCACGGTTGCCGGGGTATGTCCGCGATCGCGCCGCGGCCCGCGAGGCGATCCTCGATCTCCCCCCCGCGACCGGGGCGTCCAACCTGCCGAGCGCCTTGATCGCCGCCGCGCGCGACCTGCTGCAGACCGGCCAACTCGATCGGGAGATCGTCGTCTTGACCGACGGCCAACGGTATCCCTGGAAACTCGAGGAACCGGGCCTGTGGCAAACGTGGTCGGGGTTGCGTCAACAGGCGAAGCTCCCACCGCGGGTCTGGGTCATCGAGCCCCCCGCCGATCCCACGCCGCGAACCAACGTCGCCGTCGGGCCCCTCGAACTCTCGCGGCAACTCGCCTTGCCGGGGAGCGATGTCCGCCTCCGCGCGAAGCTGACGGCGCGCGACGCCGAAGCCCCCCTCACCCGCACCGTCCGCTTGGAGATCAACGGCCTCCCCTCCCCCGAACATGTCGCGACCGTCCGTGTTCCCGGGGGCGGGGCGACCGTCGCCGAGTTCGATCTGCGGCCGACACGCACCGGCTGCCAAACCCTCAAGGTCTTCGTCGACGAGGCCGACGCCCTCGCGGCGGACAACGCGGCGTATGCGGTGCTGGAGGTCGGCGGCGGGTGGCCCGTCCTCTTGGTCGATGGCGCGCCGGATACCGATCCGACCCAATCCGAGACCTACTATCTGAACGCGGCCTTCGACGCCGGACCCCAAGGTTGGCTCCGACCGACCCGCGTCACGTGGGACGCCTGGGACGCGAGCCAACTCGCCGATTACTCGGCGATCGTCCTCGCCAATGTCGCCGCGCTCGACGAGTCTCAACTGACGGCGCTGACGACGTTCATGCAGGCCGGGGGCGCGGTCGTGGTGACCCTGGGGGATCAACAACGCCCGACCCCCACGCAGGAGCTTCTGCCGTGGGAGCAATGGCTGCCGGTCACATTGACGCAGCGGATCAGTTCGGCTCCCGGGGACCAACCGCCGACCGAAACGACGATCGTCGCCGAAAGCCTGGAGCTCCCTTGGCAGGCCCGCTTTCGCAAGCAGCGAACGCAAGGGTTCTGCGACGTTCGCTACCACGCATGGTGGCAAGTCCAGCCGACACAACCCGCGAACGCCAAGCAAACCGCGCCGCAGGTGGTGGCTCGCTTCGCGACGGGGGACCCCGCCTTGGTCTGGCAGCGCCGCGGCGACGGCGGACTCGCGGTCTGGACCGCCGCCCTCGATGGCGAGGGCAACGGCCTCACCGCCAAACCCGACTACGTCGCCTGGTGGCACGAAGTGATCTTCGCGCTCCTCGAACCCAACACCGATCGCAACCTCCCCGTCGGCGCGAACCTCACCGTCACCGCCCCCTTGGGGAGCCCACCGCTCGACGGCGCGTTTCTCGGACCATGGAATCTGCATGGTCCCGGGGAT
The DNA here is from genome assembly GCA_964427725.1 of uncultured Planctomycetaceae bacterium. Lineage (GTDB taxonomy): Bacteria > Planctomycetota > Planctomycetia > Planctomycetales > Planctomycetaceae > DSVQ01. The sequence goes on from CAYRVS010000025.1 coordinate 34,361, forward strand.
GCTTGGGCGATGGGCCGCCGACAAGGTCGCCGCTGGCCGAACGCCCCTGATCCGGGTCTCTACGCCTTCATCCCCGAAGGGCAACTGACCGAGGGCGGGCACCGCGACCTCCAGCGGTTCCTCGCGGAAGGGGTCCGCGACGCCTACGCCCTGTCGGCGGATCTCGCGGAGTCGGACCTCACGCCACTTACGGACGACGATCGTCGCCTACTCACCGAAACTCACGGACTTCGGTTCTTGCAGACCCCCGCCGAACTGCAACCCCAGTGGGTCGGCAACGCCGGACGCACCGAGTTGGCGACGGCGCTGCTGTACGCCTTGGTCGGGTTGCTAACCATCGAGACGTGGCTGACATCGCGGATGATGTCGCGCGGGCAAGGGCCGGCGCGAAGCGAGTAGGGAGTAGGGAATAGGGAATACCCGGAAACCGTCGCCGATCGCAGGCTTTATCTGACTACTCGCGATTCCCTATTCGCTTGTCCCTCGCCTCCCCAACGAAAACATCCCCCGGCGACACACACTTCGCCGGGGGACGCACAGCCAGTCGAAACCAGCCAGGGAACACGAATTGTCGCGGTCAGGCCAAGCGTGTGGAGTTCGGTTTCCAAGAGGCCCGGTTCGATGAGCCCGGTGGTGCGAGATGGGGTGGGTGTCTGGTGACCTAGGAACCGCTGTCGTCGTTCGCGCCGCGACCACGGAGTCGCAAGGTGTCGACTCCGTGGCCCGGACTTCGTCTTCGCTTAGTAGGCTTCGCCGGTGATCACGCTGTCGCAGGTGATATCGCCGGCCCCGTCGCAGAAGTCGGCGATGTCGCCGAAGTTGCTGCCGCCGGTGCTCCCCTTGTGACCGCTGGTCCCATGGACGGCGTACGACTGATTGACCGCCCCAAACGCGGAGGCGACATCTTCCAGTTCCTGATTGATGGCGTGCGAGACTTCCGCGAGACCGACGACCATCGCCAGGACGGCGATTGTGGCGATCAGCACCAATTCCGCCGAGACGATAAACCCGGCGTCGTCATTCCAAAGCTGCGTGGCGAGAGACATGGCAAAGTTCCTTCCGGAGAACAGGTGTAGGTGGGATCTGTGTGGGATGCCCAGGGGAGGCCATCCCTGGGCATCGAAGAGAGAGTGTTAGTTGTTCTCGCCGACGGCGGGGGTGCTGACGATGTCGCAGTAGTTGTCGCAGTAGTCGGGAACGTCGTAGAAGCTGCTGCCGTTCGTCGAACCTTTGTGGCCGGAGGTGCCGTAGACTTGATAGGTCTGGCTGAGGTTGCCGAAGGCCGAGCCGACGTCTTCGAGTTCGTTGTTGACGTTGTGGGCGACTTCCGAGAGGCCGACGATCATCGCGAGGACGGCGATGGTGGCGACGAGGGCGAGTTCGGCCGAGACGATGAAGCCGGCTTCGTCGCGGTACAGCTTGGCGAGGAGGGTGTTGGTCATGGCGGCGAACCTTTCGACTGGTGTGAGAACGGTGAACCCTGGTGTCCTGCGTTCGCGGTTGGTGTTGTGTGTCGCGTCGGCAGGTTGACAGGCTGTAAAGCAGGTTGAATGCCAGTCGCGCCGCGGCGTTCAAATCGCGTAACGAATCACCCTCAAAGAGACCCCGCAAGGCCATCTCCGACAGGGAGTTACACACACCGGAAATTTTTCGTGACGGTCTGTTTCACGAGCCTGACGGCAGCCCTGAGCATGTGGTGAGAAGACCACACGCACCGCGTGTGGTCTCCCTGAGAAGCAGAGCTAACTGCCGGCTCATACGGACTTTGGTGATGTTGCCGGCACCCATGTGGCGACGTGGTCTTTCGGCAACATCCCATAGCTAGACGGTGACTCTCTCGGGGAACGTCTGCCGTGATCCGTGCGCGTCCACGACGTGCGCGTCGACAAAGGACCGGTGGGACGTCAGTCCCACCGGTGACCCGAGCGACCATCCCTCGACCGATCGTCCGACGACCATATAGGCCGGGGCACCCGCCCCGGCCGCGTTCACCGACACCGCTTGGGCATCGCCTTAGGATCGTGCGCGTCCACCAAGAGCGATAGGACGTGAGTCCCGCCGGTGACGCGAGTGACCATCACCATGGGCCCGCCGTTGGCCCCCGTCGGCCAAGTTGCCGATGTGGGACCGCTGACTCTCGGACACGGCGAGCTGACGCTGCGCCGCTCCTTCTCGGATTCGCCACCCGTCACCCGCCGTCGACTTGTGTCCGTCCCAATCCGCCACCACGATGGAACCAACCATCCCCGCGTCTCCACCCACCCGCACCCAGGCCCACCGGTGAGCCTCCCCGAACCCGATTGGCGCCGCATCTTCCCCGGTGGACCTCACCGCTGGACGCTGGGGCTCCGTCGCGGCGACCTGCGCGCGTTCTTCCAACCACGCGATCCCACCGGCGACTTCCTTGCCGAACGGACCCGTTCGTTACAGACCGATCCCGAACGTTACGCGGCCTGTTTGCCGGAAGCCCGCCCCGCGTTGTGCGAGACGTTGTGCCTCGCACAATCCCTTGGCGTCGCGACGAATTCTTCCGACGATCTCTGGACGCAACTGCTCCACTTGGGTCGGCACTGGGAACCCGATTTCACCTGGATGCATCCCACCACCGACTCAACTCATCGGCTGGTCGGGGGCGTCGTCTGCTTTCCCAGTTCTTGGTCACTGACCGAGAAACTCGGGCAACCGATGGCCCTAGTCCACGCGCCGGTTCCCGAGATGAATCCGCAACTCGCCGCGCCGATCGAGCGGTTGTTTCGGCGGTTGGCACCCGGTGAAGTCTGGCTGCGGGACAACGCGAACTTCAGCCGCGACCCGTTGTGGAACCATCATCCCGCGATCCCGCGCCGCCGCCTGGATGAGACCATCATTCCCGCGGAGTTCTGGATTCGACACGAGACGCAGCTCCTCATGAAGCTCCCTGAGTCGGGGTGCCTGCTCTTCGCCATCCGTGTCGATCCCTACCCACTGAGCCGCTTCCTGGCGGAGCCGCTGTTGGCGACCCGGCTCGCCGAATGGCTTGCGGGGATGACTCCCGCCGCCGCCGCTTACAAAGGCCTGACGACGGCCCGTCCGAAAGTGCTCGAGTGGCTGGGAGACGCCGCCCGGTAAGGCTCATCCTCCACGAGACCCCGTCGAGACCTTCGCGAGATTGGGAACGCCCCGACGTTCGGTTACGATGGAATCCTGTCACGCCTCACCCTGTTCCGCCTGATCACCAAGGAGCCATCAAGCATGCTGGGCAAGACCCTTCGGATTTCCGCCGTTCTGTTGGCCGTCGCCGCCACCGGCGTTCGCGCCGCGGAAGACGGTTTCGTGTCGCTGTTCGACGGCAAGACCCTCGACGGCTGGAAGATCAACGAAAACCCCCAAAGCTGGTCGATCCGCGACGGAGCGATCGTCGCCAACGGCGAGCGGAGCCACCTCTTCTACGTCGGCGACGACAAGCCCTTCAAGAACTTCGAACTCCGCGTCGACGTGATGACCGAAAAGGACAGCAACGGCGGGATCTACTTCCACACCAAATATCAGGACAAGGATTGGCCGAAGTACGGCTTCGAGGCCCAGGTCAACAACGCCGCCGGGAAAGATCCCCGCAAGACCGGCAGCCTGTACGCCGTGAAGGACGTCCTCACCCCCCCCGCGAAGGATGGGGAATGGTACACCGAGACCGTCATCGTCCGCGGCAAGCACATCATCATCAAGGTGAACGATCAGGTCGTCACCGATTACACCGAACCGGAAGGGGCCGTAGCGGGAAAAGATTTCACCCGCGTCGTCGACGAGGGGACCTTCGCCCTCCAGGCTCACGACCCGGGGAGCACCGTCCACTTCAAAAACATCCGCGTCAAGCGGCTTGATTGATCAAGGTCGCACCATGGCGCGGAGTGATCCACTCCGCGCCCGTGGGCGGCAAATGGAACACGAACGCTGGGAAAGCCGCGCGTGCCTTACCATCCGACATGCTGGGCCTGCCTTCTTCTGGGAGCCATCGCGACCACGTTCCCGGCGTACGCCCAGGATGTCCCCGCTCCGGCCGACAAGCCCGCCGCGACTCCCGGCATCCGGGTCATCACCCGTCAAGTCGGCCCGGAGAAGATTCGCGTCCGGATCGAGGCGAACGGAAAGCTCGAGATCGAACACACCACGATCGTCAACGGTCAGCCGCAGACCAAGACCTACGCCGCCAAGGACCTGGACACCCTTAAGCAAGATCATCCCGAGGGGCACAAGCTCTATAAGGCGGCGACCGACCCTGTCGAACGCCCCCGAATGCTCCCGCAGTTCGAGCCCGCGTTCGGGCCGCGCACCGGTTCCTTCCGGACGATTCGCGCGACGCTCCGTGATCGGTATGTCGAGATCCGTGAAGCCAATCGCGAAATCACGATCCGCATCCAGCCGCGTCAACCCGCCGACGCCCCCGTCGAAGAGCATCGCGCGAAGTCGTTGGGCGAACTCCGCGAGGCGTCGCCGCAAGCCGCCGAGCTCTACCTTCGTCTCGCCGCCCAACATTGATCGGTTGAGGGAACGTGTCACGCACGCAACGGGCGGTCGTTTTGACCGATGACGGCTTGAGCTTCCGTCACGCACATCCCGTCCCGCCGCCGCTTCCTGGGGAAATTCCCGTCCGCGTTCTGACCGCCGGAATCTGCGAGACCGACCTGCAGCTTCGCCGCGGGTACATGCATTATCGCGGCGTGTTGGGACATGAGTTCGTCGGCATCGCCGAAACGGGGCGCTTCGCGGGAGAGCGCGTCGTCGGCGAGATCAACTGCGCCTGTCGCGACTGCTCGACTTGCCACGCGGGGTTCCCGAATCATTGCCCGCATCGCACGGTCCTTGGCATTTTCCGTCACGACGGGGCCTTCGCCGACACGGTCCAAGTCCCGGAAGCGAATCTCCACCGCGTCCCCGATGAAGTCGACAACGATCAGGCGGTCTTCGTCGAACCCCTCGCGGCGGCCTTTCAGCTCCTGCGACAACTCCCCGATCTCGCGGGCCAACGGGTGCAGGTGCTGGGAGATGGTCGCTTGGGACAACTCTGCGCCCAAGTCCTCGCGACCACCAAGGCCCGCCTTACCGTCATCGGGAAACATCCCGCGAAACTCGCGCTGCTCACCGCCCGCGGCATCGAAACGGCGCTCCGATCCGACATCACGCCCGACCAGCAAGCCGACGTCGTCGTGGAGGCGACAGGCTCGCGCAGCGGCCTCGAAGACGCCTTCGCCTGGCTGCGGCCGCGCGGCACGCTGGTCCTCAAAACCACCATCGCCGGGACGCCCGCCCTCTCATGGGCCCCGATCGTGATCCACGAATTTCAGGTGCTCGGTTCTCGCTGCGGCCCGTTTGAACCCGCCTTGAAGGCCCTCGCCGACGGCACGATCGACGTCCGCCCCCTGATCACCGCCCGCTATCCCCTCGCAGACGCCCTCGCCGCTTTCGAGGCCGTCGAAGCGCGAGGGGGCTTGAAAACGCTGTTGGACGTCGTGGGACGGGGAGTAGCGAGTAGCGAGTAGCGAATAGCGAGTAGCCGGAATCCAAGGCTTCAAGGGCAAAGGCATTCCTGCTTTTCGCGATTCCCTATTCCCTACTCGCGATTCCCTCACCTCCCCGCCACTCCACACTCACCACCGTTGAACCCGCCTCGCCGTCGATCGTGATCGTCCCGCCGTGCCCCGTGACGATCCGCCAGACTTTGCACAGCCCGAAGCCCAACCCGCGACCCGCTTGCCGGCCGGAGAAAAACGGATCGAACGCATGGCGGCGTTCCGACTCCGAAAAGCCGCGACCGTGGTCCTCGACGACCAACCGCCAACCTTCCGCCGACGTGGGAATCGCCCGCACCACGATCACGGGATTCGGGCACCCCGTCACCGCCTGCCGGGCGTTCCGCAGCAACTCATGGACGACGATCGCCCCTTGCGCGGGATCGAATCGCCCGACGCAGTCCGCGGCAAGTTCGGTCCGCAGCGTCACTCCCGCCGCGGCGTAGTCCACCACCACGGGGTCGAGCAACGTGCCTAACCAATCGGTCACGTCGACGCCGACGCGTTGAGGCGCGGGCGGCCGGGCGAACGTCATCACGTCGCCGATCATGTCGCGGATCCGGTAAGCCTGCCCCGCGATCACCCCCAGCGAATACCGCCGCTGCGGATCGGTCTCGTCCTTCAGCAGCTGCTGGACCCGCGAGACGATCGTCGCCAGCGGATTGTTGATCTCGTGTCCCGCGCCGGCCGCGAATTCCCCGAGCGCCGCGAGCCGTTCGTCATCGGGTTCGATCGACCACGATGTCATCACCATCCCCCCAAACGACGGAAGCCCAGGGAACGCCTTCCCTGGGCTTCTTGCATCAAATCACTCCCCGTGATTACGCCTCGACCGGTTCGACATCGAGCAGTCGGCACATCCGCTCGACCAGCGTCTCGACCTCGAATGGTTTCTGCAGGAAGTCGTTCGCGCCCGACGCCTTCAAATCGGCGACCTTGTCCTGCTCGACCATCCCCGAAATGCAGATGATCTTGGTGTCGTCGAGGGTCGCATCGGACCGCACCAGGTTGCAGACGTCCTTGCCGTTGATGTCGGGCAGCATGATGTCGAGGACGATGATGTCGGGCCGATATTCCTTGACCATCATCCCGGCGCTGAAGCCGTTGTTCGCGACGCGGACCTCGAACCGGCCGTCGTTCTCGAGCGCGTCCTTGATCAGTTCGACCAGTTCCTCGTCATCGTCCACGACCAGCGCCTTCCGCCGACCGCTCTCGAGGGCGTCGGTCGGAATCCCGTTCTCCTTCATGAACCGGTACAGGACATCGCGGGGAATCCGGCGGAACCGTGAGCCCGGCACGCGAAAGCCCTTCAGTTGTCCCGAGTCGAAGCAGCGAATGATCGTCTGCTGACTCACCTTGCAGATCTTGGCGGCTTCGCCGGTGGTAAAGACGGTTTTCATGACGCGGCACCAATCCTTGTAGCGGTTCGAATCCCCGAACCGAGTGCACTGGCCTCTCCAGACTCCTTCCGCGGGAGAGGCCGTCCCGCGACTTCAGCGGCAATCCGTCGGTCGAGTCCTCATCGTCTCCCGACCGCCCTGTCAGGATGAACCGAGGGTCAGGGCCCGCAGGCCGTCATCCGGGTGAACCTGCGGGCTCTGAGGAAGGATCGGCGATCCGCGCGTCAAACTGTGCGGATATTACCGATTCTTCCGCGAATGCCGATTGTAACCAGTCTGACCGATCGGTCAATGCTGTTTCCTCTGGTCAGACTCCCCGACAGTCGCCACCTCCCGGAACTCGCGAGACTCGCTGGAATTGCCCAATGTGAAACGAGTTACGTCGGCGTGCTCGATTCTCTCACCCAGTCGATCCGCCCTCTTCCGTGTTTCGCCAACCCCTACATCCCCTAAATCCCTCTTTCTCCTCAGAACCTTACTAACCCGGGAATCCATGGGAATCGTTGTGTTCGGGAATCTCGACAGAAACGTCATAACCTGAACTCACTTGTCTCGGGCGATTAGCGCCCTCTCGCCCCCATCCGCTCCGATCCGGCCGCCTCGCCGCACCGCAAGTCCATACCAGGAAACACATTCCACACGATATCCGGTTGTGACGATCGTAGCGGTTGGTCTTCTGGCACGGGTCATGCTTCCCATAGCGATTACCCTGATCGGAACGATTCACCGGGTTCTCACGAGACTGGTGATCGTAACGATTGGATCGACGCGCCTGGCTAACAACCAGCCCCAAGGGCGCGACTTCCCTTCGTGTTCGAGCGTGTGGAGCGACCTGAGAGACCGCCCCTGCGCTGAGGTGGTGGACCCGGCGGCCGTGTGGAAGCCGCCGGGTTCGCAAGACGGCTTGCCGATGGGGTCGGGTCTTATGGCCCGGCCCCATCGGCCGCCGCTTTCCGACAACAACTTTGCGGCGTTGCCTTCGCGACGCCGTCCCTCGAAAGGAACAGGCGATGTGTCGCACCCCGCGATGGTGGCATGGGATGGAAGATTTCGGACAGGACGAGCGGGGGATGATCCTCTCCGCCGAATTGATCATGGTCGTCACGCTGGTCGTGATCGGCTTGGTGACGGGACTCGCCTGCGTGCAACAGGCGGTCAATGCCGAACTGCAAGACGTCGGCGCGGCGATCCGCGGCATGAATCAGTCGTACGCCACCACGGGGTTCCTCGGCTGCGGCAAGTTCTGGGGCCGGACCAGCTTCACCGCCGGCTCACGCTTCACCGACCTCCACAGCGGCCTCTTGGTCGGCGGGCCGATGGGTGTCGCCGAGATCGGCGCGGGTCGCGGCGGTTTGATCCTCGATGCCCCTGCGGCACCCGCTCCAGTTCGTGAGGCGACTCCGGTCTGTCCCCCGGCCCCGACCACCCTCACACCCACCCCCTGCGACTTGCCCCCGGCAGCTCCGACATTGGCGCTCCCTCCCGTGGAGTGTCAGCACTGTCCCCCCGCCCCCGCCCCGGCGATGACTCCCTTCACGCCGAATCCCGAAATCCCCCAAGGTCCAGCCCCGCAGGTGCTGCCGCAAGGGTGA
>CAYRVS010000026.1:0-42648 GCA_964427725.1 uncultured Planctomycetaceae bacterium
GACCGGGACCGATCTAACCAAGGGCGAAGACAAAATAGTCGTCATCTGCTCGACCCCCAGCTCGGTCGAAGCCGACCTCTCCAGCCTCAACATCGATCTCATCGACGGCATCACCCGCCGCATGCGCGTCAACGGAATTGACGTCGTCGACCCCGATGAGGTCGCCAAGTGGATCGACGACAACGGCGGCGTGATCACCGACCCCAGCGAAATGGCCAACGCCTTCGACGCCGAGTACGTCGCCTGGATCGACATTTACGGCTTCTCGCTGCGGGAGGAACACAGCCAGCGGCTGCTTCGCGGCCGCACCACCGGCTACATCCGCGTTTACAAGGTCGAGCAGGTCGGGGCGGAAAAGACCGCCCTGTCGGCGTTCCAGACCGAGTTCAAGACAACCTTCCCGGAACATCAGCCGCTATCGGAAACCGGCCGCTCGGCCGTCACGTTCCAGAAGGAATTCATCGATCGCATCTGCGACGAGCTCGCGGAGAAGTTCTACGACCATCGCCCAGGCACGGGATTCTAACGGGTTGATGGTCGAAGGTTGATGGTCGAAGGTCAAAGGCTTGATGGGCTTGGGCTTGAACCGGTGTGCGGGCCGCTTGGGATGGGCCGCCGACCGGGAAGGGATGCCTTGATGCGAACATGGATGTTCATTCGCCCGGCGCGGTCCTTGGCCGCGGGGCTCCTCGCCTTGATGTTGCTGACCGGGCTCTCCGGATGCAGTTACATTCTGTTTCTGGGGTACCTCATCGGCGGACCGCCGTCGATCGAGCCCGATTTCGACGCCGAGACCAAGGAGAGCATGACCGACAAGGACGTCACCGTCGCGGTCATCTGCTTCGCGCCGAACGAGGTGAAATACAGCTTCGAGGACATCGACCACGAACTGGCGAAGTACGTCGCCTTCCGGCTGCACGAACACAAGATCTCGGTGATCAGTCCCGACCGCGTGCGGGCCTGGGTCGAATCGAACAAAGATTGGGATCGGCCCGAGGAGATCGGCGCCGCCTTCGACACGACCTACGTCATCTATATCGACCTGAACGACTTCTCGCTGTACGAGGACGGCAGCGCGACGTTGTACCGCGGCCGGTCCGAAGCGATCTGCAGCGTCTGGAAGATGGACGACGAAGACTCGGCCGAGAAGATCTTCAGCAAGGAGAAGATCTCGAAGTTCCCGACCCATCAACCGATCTCGGCGTCGGAAGAGACCTACACCAACTTCAAGAACCGCTACCTCTCACGTTTGAGCGAAGAGATCGGCCGGCTGTTCTACGAGTACTATCTGATCGACGACATCGACTACGGCGGTTGAGGGTGGCGATGCGCGTAATGCGACCCGAACGCATTCCGGTGTTCGTCAAAGTTTGTTCCGAGGGGTGTGCCACTGGCTCCGCCAGTGCGGTCGCTCCACGGTAATCCCATTGAGATCGCACTGGCAAAGCCAGTGGCACACGAAAATCATGCCGCGAGAGCGCATGGTTATCACGGTGCTTCGAGACGCCCCCGACGATGATCGACGGTTGTCGGAACCGCCCCTTACGCCGACCGATAGAGTCCCTGCTGCCGGATGTAAAGCTCGACCGCGCGGGGGACCAGATAGCGGATCGATCGACCGGCGGCCACGCGCTGTCGCAGGTCGCTGGCGGCGATCTCACACGCGGGCATCGTCACCTGAGTCACGTCCGACCCCACGCGCCGACACCACGCGGCGAACTCCGAGGACGGAGCCCCGCCGCGATTCACCGCGACGAGTCGCGCCATCGCCGCGATCCGTTCCGGTTCGCGCCAGGTCGGAAAATCGCGGATCGAATCGGCCCCCAACAGCAGCGACCAGCTTGTTCCCGGATGGCGCTCGGTCAGGGCGCTCAGCGTCTCGACCGTATAGGACGGCCCGGGGTGTTCCAATTCGTACGGCTCGATCCGGAACGCGGGGTTGCCGGCGAGGGCGTACTCGAGCATCGCCCGCCGATGTTTGCCGTCGGTGATCGACAGATCGAGCTTATGGGGGGGCGCCGCCGCCGGCGTGAACCAGACCTGATCGAGCGACAACTGCTCGCGCGCCTGTTCGGCGAGGAGCAAATGCCCGAGATGAACCGGATCGAACGTGCCGCCAAACAACCCGATATGCATGATGACTGAGCTTAGCCCAGACGCCCGTGTTCGTCCCGCGACGGGCTGGAGGAAATCCGAAATTCGAAGCACGAAATCCGAAGGAAATCCCAATCACTCAAGGGAGGAACGTGCCGAACCTCGGAACGTCTTCCTTTGAGGATTTCCCCTATTCCTTGGTAATTCGTGCTTTGGATTTCGTGCCTCGGAGTTCACCCGATCGGCTTGGCGACGAAGTAGGTGAACTCCTCCCACGGACCGAACCCGGCCTGGGCGTACAACCGCCGCGCGGCTTCGTTGCGGGCCAACACTTCCAGCGTCACCTTGCAACAGCCCCGTTCGCGGGCCGCCGCGCACACTCCCTCCAGCAGCGCGCCGCCGATCCCCCGACCACGAAACTCCGGCAGCACCGCGAGATCGTGCAGATTCAGCAGCGGTCGCGCGGCGAAGGTCGAGTAACCCTCGAAACAGACGGCGACACCGACCGGTCGTGCCTCCAAGAGCGCGAACAACACCACATGTTTGGGATGGGTCCGCAGTCCGGGGACCAATCGCTCCCGCACATCGGCCGCCAACGGCCGACCTTGTCCGGTTGGTCCCGCCGCGTAGGCGTCCAGAATTTCGACCAATGCCGCACCGTCATCGGCATCATTCAAATCGGCGACGCGCACAGTGAGCGACGTCATGCCGGCTGGTCCGTCGCGTGCTCCAGCCGATGCTTCGCCGCGTTCCGTTCCGACCGCATCTGCAAGAGTTCGATCGTCAGCGAGAAGGCCATCGCGAAATAGACGTACCCCTTGTCGATCTTCTGATGGAACCCTTCGGCGACCAGCAGGACCCCGATCAGCAGCAGGAACGCGAGCGCGAGCAACTTGATCGCGGGATGGGCCTCGACGAAGCGGACGATCGCCCCGGAGAAGGCGAGCATCACCGCCACCGAGACCAGAATCGCCGCCACCATCACCACGATGCTCTTGCACATCCCGACGGCGGTGATGACCGAATCGAGCGAGAAGACGAGGTCAACCATCAAGACCTGCAGCAGCATCACCTGCAACGACGTGGTCCCGCGGGCCGACTCCGGCTTGCCGTGATGCCCCTGCACCTTGTGATGGATTTCGTAGGTCGCCTTCCCCAGTAGAAACAGCCCGCCGAACAGCAGCACCAGATCTTTGCCGGTGAACTCATGATGCAGCAGCGTCAGCCACGGCTCCTTCAGCTTCATCACCCAGCCGATGCCGAACAGCAGCATGATCCGCGAAACGACGGCGATCGTCAGGCCGACCTGCCGGGCGAAGTCCCGTTTTTCGGGGGGGAGTTTTCCGGCGAGGATCGCGATGAAGATGACGTTGTCGATCCCGAGGACGACCTCGAGCGCCGTCAACGTCAGAAAGGCGACCCCGTTTTCGACCGTGAAGAGTTGTTCCAGCATCTTGCCATGGTTCCCGGGCACGGCCACGTTGCGTGATCTCGCTACACGCTTTCACATCCGCCGAGCGACGTCAAGCCGCATGAGGCCTTGACGGAGCCGCCGCGTGTCGCGACGGCTGAGCGGTGATGCGTCGTTCGCAAGCTCGAGTAGGGCAGGCCCCCGCCTGCCGAATTTTCAACAACGGCTGGATTCCGTCGCCGGGAACAATCCCGATGGGAGTGGCAGGCGGGAGCCTGCCCTACTACGGTCTGAGCCACTCCTCACGATGTTTCGCGACGAATTCGTCGTCGTGCAAATCGGGATACGCCGCGTAGACCCGATCGATCTCCGCCGCTTGGCCGGGGCTCAGCGTCTCCTCCTCGTCGAGACACCAGATCCCCTCGAGCAACCCCTGCCGCCGCAAGACTTCGTGCAACCCCGCGATGCAACCCCGAAAACCGTTCGCGGCGTCGAAGAAGGCGGCGTTGCTGTCGGTCACGGCGACCCCCAGTTGCAACAACTCGGGCGTCGCGTCGGCATGACGGCATCGCGCGTGCAACTCCACCGCCTTCCGTGTCCACACGCTCCAATGTCCCAGTAACCCCCCCACCACACGACGGGTCACCCCCGCGAACCGATAAGGCGTGACGAAGTCGAGCACGATCGCATCGTCGTTGCCCGTGTAGAGCGCCAGATCCTCCCGCCCGGCGGCGATCACCGCGCGGATCACGTCCTGCGTCTGATACCGATTGAACGGCGCAATCTTGATCGCGACGACCCGCGGCAACTCGACGAATCTTCGCCAGAAGTCGTAACTCAAGACGCGGCCCCCCACCGCTGGTTGCAGATAGAACCCGACGACCGGCAGCACCTCGGCGACGGCCGCCGCATGCGAGATCAGCGCCGCATCGTCCGCCGCGCGCAACGCGCCGAGGCTCAACAGTCCCGCGTCATAACCGAGGTCACGCGCGCGAGTCGCCTCGCGCACGGCCTGATCGGTCGGCCCGCAAATCCCCGCGATCATGACGACCGGTCGCGCGACCCGCCGCGCCTCCTCCATCGCCAACGACAGGACCGGCTCGTACAACCCGTGCCGCGGGTCGCGTATTGCGAACTGCGTCGTATGAACACCGACGGCGAGTCCACCGACCCCGGCGGCGAGATAGTACCGCGTCAGGGCCCGTTGCCGCCGTTCGTCCAGCCGGCGCTGCCGATTGAGCGCCAGCGGATGAGCGGGGATGCAGAGCCCCGCGCGGAGCGCTTCGAGCATGGTCACAACTTCAATGCGAGGTGGATCTGTCGGCAGACCTCGACGAAGCCGCTCGACGGATAAAGATGTTGCCCGACCTCGTTGTTCGCCATCGTTTCGATCATCACGAACGCCATCCCCTCGCGACGGAAATCATCGAGGGCGTGTTCGATCAATCGGCGACCGATCCCTTCGCCCTGTCGCCGACGATCGACCGCGAGATTTGGGATGCGGCCTTTCCCCGCTTCGCGATCGAGCCGCGTCGAGATGTAACCCAGCACGGTCTCCCCGTCGACGGCGACGAAGACCCCGGCGGGATTCGCGGCGACGTCCTCGTCGACATGCCGCGCCTTCCGCCACCGCCAATCATGCCCCGCGAGGACTCCCCAGTTCGCGTTCCACCGCCTGATCGATCGCGGTCCCGTCGAACCCTTCGACCGTGATCCGCCGCAACGCGGGCAGATCGGCGGGTTCCGCGAGACGAATCTGAATCCGGGAATTGGTCATTCGAACGAGACACCATCATTCCATCTTAGCCCCCCGCGACGATCCTCGTTGGCGGGGGGGATGACATCAACCCGATCTCGTGCCGAACGAGATGGATCATGATTCGTCCTGCGTGATGGCCTCTGGACGACGGATGCGCCCTCGTCTTTGAGCTCGACGCGGAACCAGCCGATCGCCGCTACCCCATACCTCACAAGGTGTTACCATCGACGACGCTATCGAGCTGAGCCGTCGCGTCGCGGTTTTCCGGCGACCCGTTATACTAATGGGTCTTGGCGTGCGGCGGGGTCCAAGACCTGCGGGTGTGATCCGCAGGGAACCCGGACGCGTATCCGGTGTGTCGTTACGTGACGGCTCGGTCACGGATCGTCATGGGTCCATGAGCCTCCCCGCCGGCCTCCCGAACGCCACCACCCGACCGCGACCCTCCTCGACGCGACCGCATAGCGGACATCATGGATCAACAACGCCGGCTGCTCCTCTTCTTCACCCTGTCGCTGGCGATCCTGATCGGCTGGTCGCAGTTCGTCGTCCCCCTCTTCATGCCGCCCCCCAAGCCGCGGCCGAACGTCGCCGAGTTGCTCGACGGGGCCGGGCCGATCAGCGCCCTTTTTCCCGAGAACATGCCGATCGGGAATCCGCTTCCCGGGGACACCCCCGCGCTCCCGCCGCGCAAGGTCCATCCCGCGCAACAGGTCACCATCGGCTCGATCGATCCCGGTTCGGGCTACTTCCTCGCGGTCGAACTGACCAGCCGCGGCGGGGCGGTCGCGGCGATCGAACTCAATGATCCGCGCTACCCGGAATTCGGCAAGCGCGGCACGCCGCTGCGGCTCGTCGGGCATGACGCCACGCAGACGAACATCCACACGTTCGGCACGCAACTCGAAGCGATCGACAAAGCGTTGGGGCCCGAGAAACTTGAAACGGTCCACTGGGAGCTCGTCGAGCATGATCCCTCGAAAGCGATCTTCCGCTTCGAGGAGCCGACGACCGGCCTGCGGGTCACCAAGCGCTATGCCCTCGACGCCGAACTCCCCCCGGCGGGGGCCGACGAGCGCGAATTTCGCGACGCCACGGCAAACGGCTATCAGCTCAAGCTGACGTTCACCGTCGAGAACTTGAAGGCGGAGCCGCAACCGGTGCAGTACACGCTCCGCGGCCCGGTCGGCGTGCCCCTCGAAGACGCCTTGAACACATCCAAACACACCGACGTCCGGCTCGGCTTTCTGCGGACCGACGGCGGGGTCGATCACAGCACGTTCCACGCCTACACCGTCCACAAGCAATGGAAACAGGCCTTCGGCGGGGCGCAAGTCGATCTCGCGAAGATCGAAGTCTGGAAGCGGCCGGTCCAGTACATCGGGGTCGACACCCAATACTTCGCCGCCCTCGTCCATCCCGTGGGGGATCAACTCAAATCCCCGATCATCGAAGCGGCCCAGGCGTCGATGGATGGGGAACGCAAGGACCCGAAGTTCGCGCAGGTCAGCACGCTGATGACTTCGCCGAAGCTCGAGCTCGCGCGCGCCGGCGATCCCTCGGGCGGTGATCGGTTGGTGCATGATTACGTCCTGTTCGCCGGTCCCAAGCGCGAGTCGTTGCTCGCCCCCCTCAAGGCCGAGATGGTCCTTGATTACGGTTGGTTCGCCCCGCTGGTCCGCTTGATGCTGGGGATCGTCAAGACGTTGCACGATTCCGGGATCGGGTACGGCATCGCGATTCTGCTCCTGACGTGCCTGGTGCGGGCCGCGCTCATTCCGCTGACGATGTACCAGTACCGCAGCATGGACAAGATGAAGGAGCTGCAGCCGCGCGTCAAAATTCTGCATGAAAAGTACAAGAACGACCCGAACTCCCTCACCGCCGAAGAACAACGGGCGATGATGGAGGTGCAGGGGAAGATGCTGCTGGGCTGTCTGCCGCTGTTCGCGCAGATGCCGATTTTCATCGCGCTTTATCGGGCGCTGCAGGTCTCGGTCGATCTGCGGATGGCGCCGTTCCATCTGTTCGGATCGTGGATCGACAACCTCGCGACGCCCGACGCGTTGTTCGCGTTCGGCTTCGCGTTGCCGTGGTTCGGCTGGACCCACTTCAACATTCTGCCGCTGCTGAGCATCGTCCTGATGCAGATCAATCAGAAGCTGACGATGCCGCCGCCGGTCGACGAGGAGCAGGAGCTGCAATACCGGATGATGAACATCATGATGTGGGTCATGGTGGTCTTCTTCTATCTGGTCCCGGCGGGGCTGTGCCTGTACTTCATCATGTCGTCGGTGTGGGGGATGTCGGAACGGGCGCTGATGAAGCGGTTCATGGTGAAGAAGACCGGCGACGCCGGTACGGCCGCCGCCGCGCTCTCCTCGCCCACCCCTCCGGCGAGAACGCCGCCGACCGCCGCCGTGAACGGGAAGCCGACGCTCGTCGATTCGCTGCGCGAGAAGCTGAAGGAACTGCAGGAGCTGGCCGACAAACAAGCCACCGCCCGCCGCAACGAGGCCACGAACGCCGCCCCGCCGAACAAACCGAAGAAGAAACCGCGGCGGTGAGGGACGGGTGATGACAACACGAACTCTCGGCCTGTCCGCGACTTGACCGGTCGCTTGCCCCGCGCGTTGTGCATGCGACCGGTGATGCAAGTGGGGGGGCCGGACCGGCGCGCAGGGTTCAACTTGAGCATGGTCCCAAGGGCGATCTCGGTAGCGCGCGAAACCTGCCGCCACGTATCGGCGGGTAACCTTCGGGCTTGGCTTTGAGCCCCGTCTGGGTGCCGGCCACGAGTCCATCGTCGGATCGTCGAGCTGCCTCCCAAACCGGCAGTTTCCGCCGATCTTGAGAGGGGAGGTCATCCCGGGATTCAACTTCGTGGCGACCCGTTCAAGTTTTCCTCAAGTTCGGCTTGGCATGCCGACCGGCAGAAACTACAACTCGCGCGACGGGTGGTTGCGTTCGCGCCGTCGGCTCTCCCGGCCACGGCTTCAACCATCACGTGTCAAAGAACCTGTCTCCCCGCCTTTCCGTGAGTTGAATTCCCGCATCGTTCGTGCGGCGTCGTCCGCGCGGGCCGTCGCGGCCGCATCAAACGTGGTTCTCCGGGCATGCCTTGGCATGTCGGGTTCGCCCGTTCGTGACCCCATCCGTGATGAGATGGTCGGCCGCCGAGGAGTTGCCGATGTCCGTTTCGTCCCGTCCCTTCGGGTGGTGCCTCGCCGTCGCCTTATGCGTCGTCGTGCCCGCCTGCCACACGCCGTACAAGCGACATCTGGCCCACAGCCAGATGCTCGGCCGGCAGATGTACCTCCAGAACCAGTACCTCGCCGCGCAGCAACATGGCGCGCAGGGCACCCTGGGGACGCTCGCCGCCGATAAGCAGCGGCTCGAGCAGGAGAATCAGGCCCTCAAGGCGAATCTCGATCTCGCGAATCAACGGCTCGACAACCTCGCCTCGTCCAACAATCAGCTCTCCGACAAATACCGCGATCTGTTGACCAGCAACAGTACCGGCAGTCCGTTAAGCGACGATCAAACCCGCCGGCTCGAGGAACTGCGGCAGAAGTACCCCGAATTCGAGTTCGACCCGCAGACCGGCATCAGCAAGTTCAGCACCGACCTGTTGTTCGCCTCGGGGAGCGACGAAATCACGCCGCGATCGTTCGAAATTCTCCGCCAGTTCTCGGCGATCATGAACAACGGCGACGCCCAACACCTCAAGATTCTGGTCGTCGGGCATACCGATGATCAGCCGATCGCCAAGGCCCGCGTGCGGCATCAGACGAACTGGCATCTCTCGACGAATCGCGCCGTCGCCGTGGTTCTGGCGATGCGGAAGTCGGGCATCGCCGAGGCCCGCATGGAGGCGGCGGGGTACGGCGAGCATCAGCCCCTCACGCCGAACACCAGCGACGCGGCCCGCCAGCAGAACCGCCGCGTCGAAATCTTCATCCTCGCCCCGGACACCAACATCGCGGGTTTTGGTGAGATTGAACCGCTGAAGTGATGCCGTGTTGTGAACAATGCACGCTGTTTCGGATGCTTAGGGAAGGTCTTCCGTAGGGAACCACACAACTGCATCAGGTCGGTGTGTGGGAGCCTTAGCCCCGCAGGGGCGGCAGAGTTTAGCCCCACGCGTGAGCGTGGGGTAGTCGATCATTGGCGATGCCGGGCCCCGAAGGGGCGACACTTGCTGGTCCTGGTCGGAAAGAGTCGCCCCTTCGGGGCTTCGACGATGTGACTTTCTGGATCCCCACGCTGACGCATGGGGCTACATTCTATCGCCCCGTCGGGGCTGACACCCTCGTTCATGAATCTAACGATGGGTGGGGGCGAAGAATGTGTAGATACCTATGGAGGCCCCTTCTTGGACATCCGGATCATGGCATCTGCCGCGCGTCCCACTTCGCGATCCATTTCGCGGGGTCGTCGTTGAACGCCGCCTGACAGCCGGTGCAGCAGACCCAGAAGCTGCGGCCCTGATAACTGACCGAAATCGTCCCCAGGCCCTGCGAAATGATGCAGGTGCGATCGCCGTAGTCGGTGTCGCTGAGGGCGAACGAGGTTCCTTCACGCTGTGAGTGGATCGTGTCGACGCGCTGATACGGTCCCTGCCCCCGCCGCCGATCGAGCTCGATCAGATAGCGGTTGTTCTCGAGTTGATGCAGCGCGACCTGCCATTGCTCGCCCTCGGTCGCGGGAGCCTCCGCCAGATTGAGCTTGAAGGTCCGCTGCAGTTTTTTGTCGTCCCCGGTGACGTCCTCGACCGGCTGCGAGAAGGTCCCCGTCAAGGTGCGGGTCTCCCCTTCCGGCGTGGTCAGCGCGAGCTGGAATTCGTCCTTCGCGGGAAGATAGGTCAGCCGGGCCTCGCGCAGGTACGCGCTTTTCGCCGACGTCATGACGAGTGCCGGCTGCTTGGGATCGGTCCGAAAATCCCAGACCCAGCCGATCTCGTGGATCTGCGCCGCCTTCCGCGCGTTGCCGGTCCACGTACCGAGCAGCACTTGCAGCGGCTGCAAATGTTCGAGGACCGATTCGGCGTCCGCCTCGGCGGCGATCGCGCCGGTCGATCCGCCGCCGGTCGCGCCTCCCAGTTGGACCGGGGCATAGGTCCGTTTCTTCGGGGCGGGCGCATCACTCGCCGCCGTCGTCTTGGACTCGCGATCGGCCGTGGACGACGATTCCATCGTGGTGGACGCCGGCGAAGGGACGGGGGCCGTGGCCGTGCCGCCGCATCCGGCCAGGATGCCGACGATGAATAGCCCATACGCCCACCCCGGACCGCGCGCGACCACGAAGACCGCAGAATCAAATTTCCCCAAGCGGGGAGGATGATCATCGCGCGACGCCATTGCGACCTCGTTGCGTTCTCGGCGGGCATGGGGTAAGACCACTCGTCACCACGCCGATTGTAACGCCGTCACGGAGCGCGCGCCGCCTCCGCGACGGGCCGATCTTGGGGAACCGGGCATGCCCGCCACGTCGTACCTCACCAGTCCCCAGCCCAGTTCCCGCATGCCGCCGGGCATCCCCTACATCGTCGGGAACGAAGCCGCGGAACGCTTCAGCTTCTACGGGATGAAGGCGATTCTCGCGGTCTACATGACCAAACATCTCCTCGACTGGAGCGGGCAACCCGCCCCGCTGTCGGACGAAGCCACGAAAACGGCGATCCACCTCTTCGTCGGTTCGGCCTACTTCTTTCCGATCCTCGGCGCGCTGCTGTCGGACTGGCTGTTAGGCAAATACCGCACGATCTTGTGGCTCTCGATCGTTTACTGCCTGGGCCACCTCTTCCTCGCGGTGGTTCCGGCGAAGGAGGGGCTGTTGGGGGGGCTGTTCCTGATCGCCGTCGGCGCGGGAGGGATCAAGCCGTGCGTCTCCGCCCACGTCGGCGATCAGTTCGGCGAACAGAACCAGCATCTGCTCGGCCGGGTTTTCGGATGGTTCTACTTCTCGATCAACCTGGGGGCGATGGTCTCCACGTTGCTGACGCCGCTGCTGCTGGACTGGTATGGCGCGCATGTCGCGTTCGGCGTTCCGGGAGTCCTGATGGCCCTCGCCACGCTGATCTTTTGGCAGGGTCGGCACAAGTTCGTCCATATCCCCCCGGGGGGCGTCGAGTTCCTGCGCGAGACCTTCAATCCCGAGGGGCTACGGTCGATTTTGAAGTTGGTCCCCCTCTACCTGCATGTCGCGATCTTCTGGTCCCTCTATGACCAGACCGGCTCGGCGTGGGTGCTTCAAGCCGAGAAAATGGACCGTCGCTGGCTCGGGCATGAATGGAACGCCTCGCAGATTCAGGCGGCGAATCCGCTCCTCATCCTGCTGATGATCCCCCTGTTCAGCTATGTCGGATATCCGCTGCTCGATCGGGGCTGTCGCGGACTGGGCCTCGGCCCGCTAAGCGCGCTCCGAAAAGTCGCGCTCGGTTTCGTTGTGATGGTCGCGGCGTTCGCGATCAGCGGCTCGATCGAAACCCGACTCGAACCGCGAGACGCCGCCGTCGCCACCGCCCTGGCCGCCGATCCCGCGCTCCTCCGCGACGAGGTCATCAAGGAACAAATCGCCGCCGGGGAACGCGTCAACATCGGCTGGCAGCTCTTTGCGTATGTCGTCCTCACGGCGTCGGAAGTGATGGTCTCGATCACCTGCCTCGAATTCAGCTACACCCAGGCCCCCAACCGCATGAAGTCGGTGATCATGGCGTTGTATCTGCTGTCGGTCTCGGCGGGGAACTTTTTGACCTCCGGGATCAACTGGTTCATCCAGAATGCGGATGGTTCCACCAAGCTGCCTGGTGACAGCTATTACTGGTTCTTCACCGCCTTGATGGCGTTCGCCTCGGTCACCTTCCTGATTGTGCTCGCGACCTACAGGGAGCAGACCCATCTGCAGCACAGCGAACCCGCCCCCGTACCGTAAGTCTCATCGCGGGGAAGCGCTCGCGATAGCGCTTGCGGAGCGCCCGAAGGTGGTGCGTTCATCATCCCCGTTCAGAACCGGCGGATGGCGTTGAAACCGATCGCGTGGATAAAGGCCTGATGGGTCGCGTTGTCGAAATCGCTCCCCACGAGGGCGTTGTCCCCCACGCTGAAGGTCGGCGAGAAGAGGAACATGTACGAGGCGTCGAGCTCCCATTGCCGCCAGGTGAAGCCGTAACCGGCCGACAGGGCGTGCTCGAAGATCCCCTGGATGTAGGGGGTCATGGTCGAGGTGGGGATGGGGTTGCGGTGATAGACGTAACCGCAACGGAGCACGCGGTTCTTCGCGAGCATCCGTTCATAACCGAGTTTCACCGAGATCGTGTCGCGCCAATCGAGCGGCAGCGTTTCGCTGATGTTGGGGAACAGCAGCCGGTCGGCGTCGGTGAGGGCGATGTTGAACTCATCGAACGCCTCCGACCAGTCGAACCACACGAGATCGCACGAGATGACGTTCTCGGGATTCAGCTCGTGACGCAGCCCCACGCCGAGGGTTCGTGGCCAGGCGATGTTGAAGTGGGTGTCGTATCGCGCCCCGCCGAGGACCGGGATCTCCGCGTACGTGTTTCCTTCGAGCTCGAAGCGGCTTTCGCTTTGATAGGTCACTCCCAGCGTCGTCGCGTCCGAGAGCTGGTACATCATCCCGAACGAATAAACCGGCGTCGCCCCGGTCGCCTGCAGGTCGATCCGCGTCGGCAGGCCGGTCAGAAAGCCGGCGTTTTGCAGCGTGTAGGGGCCTTCCAACTCGACATGACTGATCGCCATCCCGAACGTCGCCCCGATCGAGAACCGCTCGTTCACCTGATAGGCGACCCCGGGCAGAATCTTCGTCAACGCCCCGAACGACTTGTAGGTCTGTTCGCCGCCGAACGGGAATTGCCCCCGCATCTCGTAGGTTTCCGAGAAGCCGGCGGG
Source organism: uncultured Planctomycetaceae bacterium (assembly GCA_964427725.1). Classification (GTDB taxonomy): domain Bacteria; phylum Planctomycetota; class Planctomycetia; order Planctomycetales; family Planctomycetaceae; genus DSVQ01. Next base: position 13,172 of record CAYRVS010000026.1, read on the forward strand.
GGCGTAGATGCCGACGCCGTAGGCGAACTTCTCGTCCTCGGACTTGCGGACCAGCCCGAATGACGGCAACGGGGACAGCCCAAAGTCGCCGGCGTTGGGGTTGTCGGGGTCGGTGTAGCGGAAATCCATCAGCAGCAGATTGCCGCCGACATCGAAGAGCCCTTCGCCGGGGACAAAGACCGCGCCGGCGGGGTTGTCGAAGAGGACCGCGCCGTTGTCGGCATGGGCGATGTTCGTTCCCCCACGTCCCAAGGCCCGCGGCGAGAGTCCGTTGAGATGAATGCCGTCGGCCGACGCGGTCCCCATGCCCAGCATCAGCAGGCCGACCACGACTCCCAAGCCGCGCGTGTTCCGCATCGTCACCATCCCTGGTCACTTCGAGGAGATCGGCCGATTTCGCCGGTTCACGCGGCGCCGCCGCGGCGTTACGTTCGACGAGTCTCCCATGTCGAGCTATCGACGGCGGGCATCAGTTGAACCCGGTTCGCTCGGCGAGCGTGAGGGGTTTTTCCCGGTGACGTGACGATTTCGGAAGCTGGAGAGGCTGTAGCGTTACCGTGCCGAGGGCGCGGCGAGCGGCGGCAATTCCTTCAGCGTGAAGTCGAGGGGAACGGCGAGCAACAGCATCGGGGCCTCGTAGACGAAGCCGTAGTCGACCGGTTTCCCCGGCAAATCGGTGAACCGATACTCCAGGCTGATCCCGCCATCGGCTTCGGCGAGGACTTGATACTCCGCCGGGGGACGGCGCTGGTCTTGGGCATCGATCAGCCACGCCGCGCGATGAAACAAACCGACGCGATGCGACTCGAACGCCGGGCCCCCTTGTTCATAATGCACCAGAATCCGGACGACCGCGGTGAGCCCTTGGGGTGTCGGCTCGAACCGCGCTTGTTGCAATCGCAAGGTGACCTGACCGCGGCGTTGCTTCTGACCGGGGATCAAGGTCCGCCCGCGGAACGTGAACGGTTCACGCCCCGCCGCGAAATGGACGGTGACCCGGCCCCGTAGCGACCACGGTTTGTCGGGCAGCCGCGCGGCGCGCCAATCGAGCGGCAAGACGAGCTCGCGGCGACCTTCGGGGATCGCAAGTTCGTAGTCCGCCGCCGGATTCCACGCCATCATCGCCGCCGAACCTCCCGCGACCCAGTCGGCCGTCTTGAGCTGGGCGAACAACGGCTCCCAGCGTGGTTCGAGTTGCAGCCGCGGTTCACAGCGGACGAGGAACTCGGTCCTTGCGTCATTCAAGGGACGGACTTGAGGCCGATCGAGCAGCAACCGCGCCGGCCCAGCGAGGGACACGTGAGATCGCTGCTCGGCCTCGCGTGGTGTGAACGTGTAACCCCCGTCGTCACGCCAGACCAACCGGTTCTCTAATCCGGATTCGAGGTCGCCGACCAATTCCCAAAAGGGACGCGGGCCGGCGGTGACCTCAAACGGGATGGGAAAGCCCAATGCCGACGGTTCGAGTGCCAGACGATTTCCCGTTTGCCGGGTGATCTCTTCAAGCAAGCCGCCGACATCGGTCGCCGCAACCACGGTCACCCGTGACGCCGTGGTGACCCGCTCGGCGAGTTTGTGTTCGAGCGCGAGGCGGATTTGTTCGAGGGCCCGGCGCGCGGCCGCCGTGGGCAACTCGTCGGGATTGGGCAGCCGCGGCAATAGGTCCGGGGAAGCGGCAAGCAACGCCTCTACTGCCGCGCCGCGGCGCGCGGCGCTTTCGGCGCTCAGGTCCGAGAGGGACTCGGCGAGTTGTCCGTCCGTCGGGAGCTGCTCCGGCGTCGTGACGGCATGCGTCGCATCCGCCGATGGCTGACCCCATGCGGAACCAGTACCCGCCAGCGTTGTGACGAGCAGACTCACACCGGCGAGAAACACCGTATGTCGCATCATGGCCATCAGCGCGTCGGTCAGCCGATCCATCGCGATCCTTGGTCGCAACTCGATGTCTCGACGGTGAACATAGGCCGGGGCACCCGCCCCGGCCGCGTGTCGCGTCTCACTTGGGGCGGCCCGAGGACGACCCCATCCACCCCTGACCAAGAAGCATCCATCCGCCGTCACTCGCCTCGCAAGGTCGTGACGATCGGCACGCGGGTCGCCGCGCGGACCGCGGCGCTGGTGGCGACCAATCCCAACGTCAGCGTCCCTACAAGGAGCAGGCCGCCGGTCAGCCAGGGGAGTTCCGCCCCGGTCGAGAGGAGATGCGGGGCCATCGCGAGGAGCGCCGCCGCGGTGCCGCTCACGATCCCCCACCCCAACAGCAGGCCGGCTTCCGCAAGGACCATCCGCGCGAGGTGTCGCGGCGGAAAGCCGACCGCCCGTAAGAGCGCCAATTCCGCCCGCCGCTCCAGCACGTTTCGCAGCATCACCGTCGCGAGCCCGATCGTCCCCAACAGCTGCCCCAATCCCCCGAGCGCCTGAAATGTCGACAGGTAAGTGTTCTGGACGGCGAGGAACCGCGCCAACCGCTCGGCGACCGGTTCGGCGTCGAAGCCGTACTCCGCGAGCTCGGTCTCCAGCAGTTCGGCCGCGGCGGCCATGTGTTCGAGTGGGACGTCGATCAGGAAATACTGATACCCCTTCCGCTCGGGATAGAGGGCCATGAAGTTCGCTTCCGACAGCAGCAGCACCCCTTGAAAGACCGCCCCGTTGAACATCCCGGCGACTTTCAGTCGATGCGTGGGGGCCTCGGCGGAAGGGACGGGAATCGTAGTCCCCGGGCCTTTCTTCAGGCTGAACATCAGCGTATTCATGTCCCCCAGCACCGGGTAGCTGCCGTCGTCCTCGACCGTGTTCAAGACATCCCAAGGCTTCGCACCGCCGCCGACAAACGGAAAACCCCCGCGGTCGATCATTCGCGTGGGGACTCCCAAAACAGTCGGGACGCTGGTTTGAAACAGGTTGAGACAGCTCGCGTCCTCGCCCGGTTTGACGCGGAAGGCGATGACGGTCATCGCTTCCAGCGCCGCCTGCTGGGCGGGGGTCTTCGCCGTGATGTTCAGCGTCTTCCGCCCCTCGGGCGTGTTGAGGTCGTACAGAATCGGACTCGACGTCTCGGCGACCAGCGTGAAACCCCCGTTGCCGGACGACTTGTCGGGGGCTTCACGCACGGGGTTCTTTTGCCCCGCCGCGACCGCCGCCACGACGAACGCCGCCGACGCCATGAGCCCCGCCGTCCAGACGCTCCGTTGCCGCCGTCGCGCGGCGTTCCGCCGGCCCAATCGACTCACCGCCGCGAGCCCGCGACCACGCACCGGGGTGGGCGTAGGCCGCTGTAACCACGCCGACAAGCCATTGAGCGCCGCGACCAAGAGCAGCACCCCCGCGAGAAAGAACGAGACGACCGACCACGTCAGTCCGGAAAACGCTTCGCCCGTGGGCAACAGTCCCACGATGACGCCCAGAATCAGCGAGAGCGCCAGCCCCCCCGCGATCACCGCCACGCGCCATGGTCGCGATGCGCCACTCAGCGATCCCGACCCTTCCCGTTCCAACACCCCCGCGAGTTGCTCCCGTAACGAAAGCTGATCCAGCTGCCGCAGCGACCACACGATAGCGATCAGCGAAGTCCCCACCGCCGCGAGGACGCCGATCAGCAAGCTGAGCGGCTGGACGTCGAGCCGCAGAAACTTCGTCCCGATCGCGCCGATCCACCACGTCTTCAGGCCATAGAGCATCAGTTGGGCGTAGCCGACCGCCGCCAACGCCCCCAACGCCCCCCCGATCACCACCAAAACCAATCCCTCACCCAGCATCAGGCCGCGCGTTTGCTTGGCACTCAGGCCCAGCGCTCCCAACAGCCCCCATTGCCGCACCCGTTGATCGACCGCCAATCGAAATAACAGCCCGACCAGAATCACCGCCGCCAGAATCAAGAACAGGCTAAACCCGAGGAACAACCCCGTGAAATCGGTCGCTCCGTTCGCGGCGGCGAGCCCTTGCGCCCGTACCGGCAGAAAGCCCATGCCGACCTCCGCCGGCGTGAAACCCGCGAGCAACTCGCGCTCGAGCAGCGTCGACAACTCGGCGATCGTTTGTCCCGGCTGCGGCGCGACCCGGACCGACGTGTAGGTCCCATACCGATTCGGCCACAGCCGCTGCGCGGTCGCCAAGCGGAAGAAGGCCTTCGGCGTCGCCCAGTAGTCGTTCCAATACTCGTCGTCACGCGGCGTGACCGCGTCGAGATCCATCGTGAAGGGCTGCTCCCAATCATCGAGCGAGTCGGCGTCGGTGATCCCTTTCACCGTCGGCGTCAACTGCCGATCGATCGCCGCGCCGGTCATCGCCACGATCCCGCGGACCGTCGCCGTCCGTTCGACCTCCGGCAGTTCCCCATGCGACCCGACGACGTGGTAGGCGAAACGAATCGTGTCGCCGACGTTGACCTGCAAATCCTTCGCGAGGAATTCGTTGAGGATCACGTCCTCGTCGCCCCACGACTCGGGGGTCGGTCCGACGAACTCGAACGGTCCGAAGGCCTCGTCGAGATCGAGCAGCTCGAGCCCCGCGACCGTCGAGTACATCGAATAGGCTTTGTCGTTCGTGGCGTGTTTCAGCCAGTTCGCGAGATAGACCATCACCGGCGAGGTCGGGAGTTGTTCGCGCCGGCCGACTTCGAGAATCCGCTTCGCGAAGCGATCTTCGAGCAGCATCTGCTCGCTTTCGACCGAGACGACATTCAGAGCGGTGTCATGCACGGTCCGCAGATGCCAATCGGCAAGTTGCCATTCCGTTCGCAGATGCTCATCAAGCCGGGCGGCGAACGTGGGTGCCGCTGCGCCAGTGGGGTCGCGGGCGAAGATCGTGTTGATCCGGCCCGGCTGACCGACCGGATCACGCCGTGACGGGGCGATCGCCGCCAGATCGAGCGCGTTCTGCAAGGTCGCCAGCTCAATGAACAGATTGAGCGGCAGTTGCTGCGTCGGCAATAGCCCGAATTGCGCCGCTCCGGGGCGGTCCTCCAGGATCGATGCCACCGTCACCGAGACCTCGGTCGCGTCGTTGTCCTTCTTGCCGAGGAGCGTGTCGCGCGGTACGGCGCTCGGCAGTTCGAGCCATAACGTCAGCGACCCGCCGACCTCGACGCCCAGCGCTTCGGCCAAGCGCGCGTTGAGATGCACCCCGCCGGCTTGTGGGGGTGCTCCGCTCCCCTCATCGATCAACGCCCATGATCGCGGATCGACGCCATAGACATTCACCCGCCCGGCCCGCCGGGTCCGTTCCGGCGTCACCTGCTCGACACTGCCGACGAGGACCAACCCCGGCGCGAGTTCCGCCTCGCTTCCGACCGCCGTCCGTAACTCATCGACGAGCGCCTCGCGGAAAAAACGCGGCCCCGTGACGACGGCGTCGACCTGCCCGAGTCGATCGAGGGTCATCTGTCGGAGGCTCGCCCGGACGGAATCCCCGACGATCAGGGCCCCCCCCATGACGGCGGTCCCGACCATCACCCCCAGCACCACCGCGACATTCGTCGCGCGGTAATGCCAGACACTCAGCCAACGCAATCGCGAAAGGGTCATCCGGTTCATGGGGGCAATGTAACAAAAAACGTGACGCGTGAGGTTTGACGGCGGGCTCTCCGTCGCTTCGCGTCAAGCGGTTTATTTCTTCGCGAACCAGATCGCGCCATCGCGTCGGGGCGTGAAACAGGGATGGTTGAGGGCTTTGGGGGTTCATGCCATCCGTCTCGGCCCTTCGATCCGATCTAGCGAAAATTTGGCCCGGGCAACTATCTTTCCCGCCGCGCAAGTCCTGCGGATTTCGGAAGATCGTGTCGCGAGAGCTGCCCGCCAGCGAGCCTCGTTCCCGGCGGATTCGCCGGTCGTGGTCGCGATGCGCGCTGAGTGTCGCCATCAGTTGGGTCGGTCTGTTGATGGCTGGTTGTCAGAGTCTTGACTTCAGTCGGGCATCGACCGAGTCCAAGCTCACCGAAGCCGAGCCGACGGCCCCCTCCGATCAGACTTCCGTTCCACCCGCCGAAGTGCTTCCCGATTCGCCGTCCGAGGCGATCCCTGGCGCGCCGGCAGTCGCTACGAGCACACCAGCCCCCCCATCCCCCGCGATCGACCCTTCGTTGCGAGCCCAGTTTCGGGCGTGGCTGGATCAGGACGAGTGGCAGGTCGATGTGGGGTGGTCGGTCTTGAGCGAAGAGGGGCCGATCCCCTCGCGGCCGTGGCGGTGGGTCTTTGTCGCGCAGTCGGCTCCCTCCAACCAAGACCCTCGTCGCAAGGAGCCGTTGCCGGAAGGGGCGGAGGCCTGGGGCTGGGTTTGGCGGGGGGATGCGCGTCGCGCCACCGCCGCCGAGCGGGCGACCGTAGACGCGCTGCTTGGGGAGTTGGCGAGTGAGGCGGACCGGATCGGCGATCACGCCGCGATCTTGCGCGTTCGTTTGGCTGAACCCCCCCCACCGGAATCGTTGGAACGGCTCGCGAAGCTGGCGACGGGAGAGCCGCCGGGTGAGGGGGCCGTTGAGCTCCCGTTACGTCGGCGGGCGGCGGCGGCGGAAGTCTGGGTCGCCGGGTTGATCGCGCATCACAAGACCGACGAAGCCGCCTTGGCGCCGGCGGGAGCCTTGCTCATGCGGACGGGGATCGCCTCCGAACTGCAGGGAACCTTGTGGCGAAGCCTCGCGACCGTCATCGCCCCCGATCGGCTCCCCGGCTTGGCCGATGCCTTGGCACCGGAACACTTCGGCGAGATCGTCCCCGTCGTCCGCCTCGCCGCGCTCGAAGCCTGCGTCATCGCGGCGAGTCGGCACGCCGCCTCCGTCACGCGACCCTCCACGGCCTATCGTGAATTCGATTGGCCGCCGGGACTGGTCGCGGCGCGGCTCAGCGAAGAACCCGTCGAGCGCCGGCTGGTCGGGCGTTGGGCGGCACTCGCGGGTCATCCCGAAGCGGAAGCGTTGCTCGCGGCTCAACTGCGGGACATCGAGCCGAGCGTGCAGGAGTCGGCGATCCTCAGCCTGGGGCATCTTCATCGTCCGACCGCGCGCGATGAATTGAAACGGCTGTTGCGTCAGGGGACCGAACGCCAGCAAGCGCTCGCGGCGGAAGGCCTGACCGCGTGGGGCCCGGAGGAACTCGAACCGTTGGTGCAACATCCCGCGGCGCAAGTTCGATCCGCCGTCGCACGACGACTGGGAGGCCTAACCGATGAGTCGTCGCAACGAGCCCTCGGCCGACTCTTGCTCGATCCGGAACCAAGCGTCCAACAAGCCGCGGTAGCGGCGGCGGAACGCCGGCCCACCGACCAGGCGATTCCGCTGCTCCTCGCGGCGATTGAAGGGGGGAGCTACGGCACCCGCAAGCTGGCGCAACTGGGGCTGACGCGTCATCATCCGGCGGCCCCGATTCTGCCGCTCGATGGGACCGACGCCGCGCGCCGCGACGCCGTCCGGACTTGGGCGACCAGCCAGGGCTACTCGCTGGTGACTCTCCCGACGACATTGACGCCGGCGACGGAGGATGCGACCGCCGCCGCGGAACTGCGCGGTCTGATCGCGGCGTATTTGGCGCTGGAACCAAACTCCGAAGGGGCGCGTTCTCACATCGAACTCATTCGCCGTTTGGCGACTCCGCGCGATGTTGCGGTGATCGAAGCGGCTGTACGAGGTCAAGCCGGTCCGGGTGTCGACGTCCTGCAGCGCGAGTTGCTGCCGCAGCTCTCCGAGAGTTACGCCGCGCTGCGGGAGTTGAACCATCCCGAGCTGACCCGTCGTCGGGATGGCGCGCGCCGACTGCAAGATGCGGGAACCCGGCAGACACTGTCTCCCGAGCTCGTGCGCGGCATGGCGACGGCCTTGGCCCACGAGCAGGATCCCCTCGTCTGGCAGGCGTGTCTGGGGGCGATTCGTGATGACGGGCATCCGGCGGCGTTGTCGCTCGCCGGGCTCGCATTGCCGCAGCCGTGGCCTGATCTGCGTCGCATGGGGGCGGACTATTTTCAACGTCATCCGTCGGCCGATTGGATCCCCGCGCTCCTCCCCTTGCTTGAAGATCCCCAACCGCAGGTGCAACTGGCGGCGATCGCGGCGCTGGCGGCGACGGGTCATCCCGCGGCGATCGACGGTTGGCCGGGAGCCGATGGCCAAGCCACGGGGCCGGGGCTGCGGAAACTGCTGACCAGTCGCGACGGCGAAGTCCGTTGGGCCGCGCTCGAGGCCTTGGTTCAACTCCGGGACGAAGCCGCCACGGCGGAACTGTGGCGGGCCACGGAAGACGCGACCACCAGCGTCCAACGACGCGCCCTGCAGGCGATCGGTCGCAGTCGGCAGCCGCGGTTCGTCGAACCCTTGATCCGCTTCGGGTGGACCGAGACGCATGACGGACTTCGTCGTGAAGCCTTGGTGGCCCTTGAACAATTGGTGCCCGTCGACGAGCGCCCGACCTGTCTGGTCGGGCTTGTGGCCCCCCCCACCATCGAGGATAAGATCACCTGCTGGGTGCGGTGGTGGGACACCCGCCGCCCCGCGAGCAGCCTCTCGATGCACAACCACAGCCGCGGACCGGACACGCCGGAAGGGATTCGATGAGCAAAGCCAAAGGGGCTCCCAAGCCCAACAACGACTTTCAACTGGAGTGGCACGGCAACACGGTGGTGATCACCCCGGCGAGCAACGTCGAGGCGATGAACTGGGACCTGATCGAGCAGGCGGCCGACATCGTGATGGCCCCGCTGCGCAACCAGGAATCGCCGATGGTCGTCGTCGACCTCAGCAAGGTCAGCTACTTCGGGTCGGTCTTTCTGGCGCTGCTGTTGCGATGCCATACGGCGGTGAAAAGCCGCGGGGGCGAGCTGGTCCTCAGCGGCGCGAGCAAAATGGCCCGCGAGCTTCTGAAGATCACCGCCCTCGACACGTTGTGGGCGCTGTATGACACGAAGGAACAGGCCCTCGACGCGGTCGATCAGTGAATCCGCGCCGGACGTAGGACGCCGACATGAGCAGTTTGACGATCGACGAATTTCAAACCCGGCTCCGCGAAGTGATCGCCCGGCTGCGGCCCGACGAATCGATCGAGATCATCGACCATGGGCAGGTGGTGGCCCGCCTCTCACCCCCCTCACCACCCCAACCGGCAGGCCGGCGTTACGGGGCGTGTCGCGACCTGTTGACCGTGATCCAGGATGACGACACTCACTTGGCCGACTTCGCCGAGTCCATGTCATGACGCTGTTGTCGATACGCACGCGTGGTTATGGTTTGTGCGCGGGGATTCGCAGCTCTCACACACCGCGCGACAGGCCATCGAAACATCGACAGACCCGATTGACGTAAGCCTGGCCAGCGCTTGGGAACTGGGCATCAAACTCAGTCTCGGCAAGTACGTCTTGAATGTTCCGCTGAACGAGTTCTTCCGGCGCAGCATTGCCGGGCAAGACTTCACTTGGCTCGAGATCCGTCCCCAGCACGTGATGCATGTCGCTCGATTGCCGTTTCACCATCGCGATCCGTTTGATCGGATGTTGATCGCCCAATCGCTCTCTGAGTCGTTCACCTTGGTGACCAAGGACGAGCACGCCACTCGATATGGATGCGTCACACTCTGGTGACACCGCGCCCCCCCCGCACGACCCATCAGCGTCTCACGCCCGCTCAATGCGCCGCGTGGGCGGTATGACCGTGGCCGTGATCCTCAGCGGCCGGCGCGGGTTCCTCGAAATTGGCCCACGGGGCGCAAGCCCCGGCGAGTTGGGCGAAACCGCACAGCATCGCCATCACCAGCAGCGAGGTCACGTAGACCAGCTTCCCGGTGAAGTTTTGGACGGTCAGCCCCAGGATGAAGTGGGTGCCGCCGGTGGGGGGGGCGATGACGCCCCAGATGAGGGCCATCATCAGCCCGATCAAGACGACGCCGATCCACCCGCCGCGGGCGATCACCGGCCACACTTTGGTCCAGTTCGCGGCGTACAGCCAGTAGGCGAGCCACGCGATGAGCGGCGTCCAAGGCAAGACGACATCGATCAGGGCGATCAACAGGCCCCACAAGGCCGTCAATACTTCCACCAAGCTGGTGAGGAGCTGTTCCATCGGGCTCGCCTGCGAAGGGATCGCGTCGATCAGGGTCGAAAAGGGAACACCGCGATGCGGACGTGGAATGTTGTCTTAGCACAGCGCTCTCCGATTCGCCAGTGAGCTCCGTAAGCTCTGCGGAGACATCCGCGCCGCATGAAACCAAACTCACCACCCGGGGTTGACCTCACGGACCACGGACTCCCGAAACGCCACAACCCCGCGGCTCGGCGTCGAGGGGAGACACCGATCCACGGGGCTGGGTCGCACGAACGGCAAGATGTCGCGTGGTGGGTGAGTCGTCTCCGAGACGATGGTGCGGGTCGGCGGACGGTGTCGCGTGGGTCAGCCCGCCACCCGTCGACCACCACTCGGAACAAGCCACTCGTTCGCGGGGCATACATCGTACATGCCCCGCGAACGAACCGGCATCTTGATCGCGGCGGACGGAACGACCGCGCCTCCTGGTCGCTCCGCCACCGCAGCACGCCGGAACCTCCGGCCAGGATGATGGGCGTCGCTACGGCGGGGGAACCGCGTGCAGCACATCATGGGGACGCTCGCCGCAGGCCGGGCCCCAACAAGCCTGCGGGGGATTCTCGGCGCCAACGACCCAGGACCACAAGCGACCGGGGGAACACCCATCGCGGATTCGATCAGGGGCTCGACCGCAGGGCTCACGGCCTCGGGCGAGCGGACTTCCACAAGGCATGGCGAAGTCTCCGAGGGGCTTTTGAGGACTGGCTGACGACCGCACACAATTCTGCGCCCGGGAACGCATCAGGCCGGACCAATCCGTCCGATGGCCCTCCGATTTTTTCCCTTGGCAAACCGCCCGACGGCGCAAGTCGCAGCCTCGCGGAACCTTCCGGGACCGTCACAGCTTGAAGGGGGAGTCGGTGGTCAGTTGACAGTGGTCAGTTGCGAAAGGTGTTGTCCGGCCGATTCAAGATGTCATTCCAAGGGCTGGATCAACGGACGACGGACCATGGTTGCCTCAAGCGTCTTGATCTCCGATAGTGAACTCTTCTCATGACTACGCCGCGAGCCACGCATGCCGCTTCGCTTAAGCCTGCGACAACCGACCACGATTCCCGTCGAAGTGTTCGGCGTGCGGCCCGACGCGGTCCGGCTCTTGTCGTCCGCCGAGATCGAACGACTCCCCGTCCTCTGGGGACGACACACCGTTCCCCTCGCCGAAGTCTTCACGGCGGATGGTTCCGCCGCGTCTGACGAGACCATGGTCTGGTCGGGTGACTTGCGCGCCGTCAAAGGGCTCGGGGCCGAGCAAACGACGGGCATCACCCGCATCGAAGGGGCTGCCGGGTTGCATGTCGGTGCCGCCATGCGCGGCGGGTTGATCGAGGTCACCGGCTCGGTCGGTGATTGGGCCGGGGCCGAGCTGCGCGGCGGACAATTGCGGATCCACGGCTCCGCCGGGCGCTGTGTCGGCGGAGCGTACCGCGGCGGCTTGCGCGGAATGACCGGCGGCGAAATCATCATTCATGGCGATTGCGGCGAGGAAGCGGGACAGGCGATGCGCCGCGGTTTGCTCGCCGTCGGTGGCGCGGTGGGGGCCGGTGTCGGCTTCGGCATGCTTGCGGGGACGATCGCCGTCGCGGGGGAGATCGGCCGGATGCCCATGGCGGGCATGAAACGCGGCACGCTCCTCGCGCTGTCGACGGCGATCCCCTTGTTGCCGTCGTTCCGGGAATCGTCCCACGGCGAGTTCGTCGCGGCGCGGTTGATCATCCGCCGGTTGGTCGCGTTGGGGCTGCCACGGTTCACAAGGCTCATCGGACAGCCGTTGCGTCGCTACTGGGGCGACTTCAACGAACTCGGCCGGGGAGAGATTTTTTGCCCGCTGGGCAACGTCTGAGTTCTTCGCGCGAGTTCGACAGTTGACGATCACAGCGGGCTGACGCCGCGCCGCTCGTTGCGATGCTCGCGCCCAACCTTACCGCCTGATCGGGCGGTTCCCCAGCCGTTGCGGTTCGTCCTCCGTGACCGGAATCGGAACGATCTTGTCCATCGGCGACAGATCGTCGGAGATCCGCAAGACGTCGCGACAGTGCTGATGGCAACTGATGCAGGTCGTCAACGAATGCATGTAAGTGAAGGCCGCGCCATCCAGGTTTCGGTCTTCCGCCAGCTTCGCCAGCTTCACCGCCTGCCGCCGTAGTTCCTGCCGATGATGGGCGTAAATCTGATCGCTGTGGGCGGCCCATTCGGTCGCCTGACAGATTCGATTCAGTTCTTCGGCCCCTTTGCGGATCTCCTCGAAGTCTTCGGAGACTAGGCCGGAGACGATCTTCTGCGAACTGGCGAGCTTGGCGAGCATCATCCCCGCGAGTTGTTCGTCATGCTTCGGCTTGGCGACGGGGGCCGGCTCTCCGGCGGCGAAGATCAACCCGGTCGCGATCGACACGATCCCGCCGACGAACAAGACGTTCCGTGACGTAAGTCGCATGTTGGACTCCCTCCCCGCTCGGGCCGTCATGAAGACCGATTCCCCCAAGGTTGTACTTGGTGATCATCGTCCGGCAGACTGCCGATTCCGCAGACTTTATCGCCCGCGGCGGTCGCTGTTTTCCCGCGACAACCGGGGCGCACGTTTTCAGTTGGCCCCAGCGCCTGCGGTCGTGTCCAAGCCGGCTCGGTGCGGCGGATGACTCGCGCAGATGATCGCTTGGCGCGAGAGGGATGCCATGCCGAGGGCCGTCATCATCGGGGGATGACCGGGATTGCGAGCGGCCGATGCCGCAGGGGGAAACGAACTCGACCACGGCCGCGACGGGCGCGCTACTCCTGGGAAAACGATCGGATGAGGGTTCGTTCGGAAACGGCGACCCCGCTCATCACCATCCGCGATGCGCTCGGGGCTCCACAGGCTGGGCCACGCCGATCCCTGGTTGCCCCCGCGACCGACCACTCTATAATCCGCTGCCTTCCCGCCGTGGCGATGCGAAAGTGCCGCGGCGACCTTACCGAAAGATACGGCATGACCGACCGGCCTCGGACCATCGGCGAACTGCGGGCCTCCGGCTATCGATCCGTCGACGTCAAAACCGAACTCCGCCGAAACCTCATCCGGAAACTCCGCGCGAACGAACCCCTCTTCCCCGGGATCCTCGGCTACGATGAAACCGTCATTCCCCAGTTGCAGCAGGCGATTCTCTCGCGGCACGATCTCCTCTTCCTCGGCCTGCGCGGCCAAGGGAAGACCCGGATGCTGCGGCTCCTGACCCGGCTCCTCGACGACGCGCTGCCGATTGTCGCCGGGTCGGAAATTCATGATGATCCCTACGCGCCGCTCTCCAAAGCGTCGCGCGAGCTGATCGCCCGGCTGGGGGACGACACGCCGATCGCCTGGATCGGCCGAGACGACCGGTATCACGAAAAACTCGCCACCCCCGATGTCACCATCGCCGACCTCATTGGCGAAGTCGATCTTGTGAAGCACGCCGAAGGGCGGCATCTCGCCAACGAAGACGTGCTCCATTTCGGGCTGATTCCCCGCAGTCATCGGGGGATCTTCTGCATGAACGAGCTCCCCGACCTCTCCCCCAAAATTCAGGTCGGGCTGTTCAACATCCTCGAAGAGCGGGACGTGCAGATTCGCGGCTTCACGGTGCGCCTGCCCCTCGATGTCTGTATGGTCTTCAGCGCCAACCCCGAGGACTACACCAACCGCGGCCGCATCGTCACGCCGCTCAAGGACCGGATCGGTTCGGTCATCCGGACCCATTACCCCCTCACGCGCGAACTGGGGGTCGCGATCCTCGAGGAACACGCCTGGACCGATCGTGACGCCGAACCGCGGGTCCACGTCCCGCGATTTCTGAAAGAGATCGTCGAGGAGACGTCGCGGCTCGCGCGGTCGAGCCCCCACGTCAATCCCGCCTCCGGGGTCAGCGTGCGGATGTCGGTCGCGAACTACGAGAATCTCGTCTCGTGCGCCGAACGCCGCGCAATCCTGCTGGGCGAACCATTCGCCGTCGCCCGCTGCGGCGATCTCGCGGCGATGATCGCGAGTTCCCGCGGCAAGATGGAGCTGACGATGTCGGAAGAGCCCGGTCATGAAGACCGCTTGGTCGCGCGACTCATTGATGAAGCGGTGAAGAACGTCTTCGATCAGGTCGGGAACTTAAAGGCGTACCGCAACGTTCTGGAACACTTCGAGGGTGGCGCGACGATCGAGCTCGACGATCGGCTGGCGACCACGGAAGTGCTCAAACGTGTCGGAGGGATTCACGGCTTCCGCGAACAGATCGACAACCTGGCGAAGCAATTGGCCCCGGAGTTGTCACAGGGGGCGACCGCCGAGGGGTTACGCGCGGCGGTCGCGGAGTTCATCCTGCATGCCCTCCATTGTCACAATCGGCTGAATCGCTCCACCAAGGGGACCGTCGCGGTTTACGGTTGATCAGCCAGCCGCTCTTTGGACTTGTTCCCCGATGGAACGATTGCTTCCAGCCGTCGATGCTGACTGAGAGCGTCCATGATGTCGGCATCATGAAAACAGCCCGCGAGTGATGCTCGTGGGCTGTTAGGTCTACATGAGATATAGACGATCGCCGTTTACGCCGTCGTGGTGACAGTCTCTGTTTTCGCGGCGGCCAAACGACGCCGACGGGCGAAGAAGGCACCGGTCCCACCGAGCACGCCCAACAAAGCGAGTGACGAGGGTTCCGGATTGGCGGTAAATCGGAGGGTGAAGACTCGGGGCGGCGAGACGTTGCTCGAACCAGGCACGTCAACCGAAAACCGCAGCGTCACCGTGTTGCCATAACCGAGGCCGCCGCCCCCGCCACTCAGACCACCGTATTGAATCGCGGTGGGAGTGACAAAACCGCCGAATTTGAGGGGGAAGGGATCTGCCCCGCCGACGGTGCCGAAGGCAGGATTTTGCGGTGCGTCGAATGTCGCTCCCGTAACTCCGGGAATCAAATCGATCCGGATGCCGCCGATTTCGCGGCCATCCACCGCCGGATGGACGTTGTTGTCATTCAAACGATTCCGCACGTTCACTGTAAAGAAATACTCGGCTGCCCCAATGACGTCGCCGGGTGGGGGAACCGAGGTCGCGGGTTGGATGGTGATGTCGACATTGATCGGGGCGTTCATCGCGAACAGATCAAGCGAAATCGCGACTTGATTAGGGTTGGCCGGGCCTGCGCCAACATAGTCGTTGTTATTGACCTGCGTCCCGGGCGGGAACGCCGATGGCGGGGCGATCGGGGCGGGGGAGGTGAAATCCCGCGCCGTGAGCTTCCCGTTGACGCCTGGGGGCGTAGGGGCTCCTCCGATACCAGCCGTCGAGGCACCGGCACCGATCCCCACAATGAAGTCTGCCCGCGACACACCCGGAACGACAAGCAGCGCGCAGAGCGCCGCCACACGGCCCGCAATACGAATCATGATCGTGCCTTTTCGGCTATTCTTTGAACTCATGAACGAAGGTGATTGTCCCGCACGAGCAAACTCCGCGTGGTGCTTGGTCGTGACATCCCGGACCACCTGTAAGTTCGATCCTACCCATCCGTCCACCCGAGTCAAGCAGGCAGGTTTGGATGTTTGGGAAATTTTTCCGGAAAGTCGGGACTCTACCTAAGTGGTGTACAATCCCGCCGAGTTTGGCGGGCACGCCCCGATTCGCTTGAAAATCGGTCGGGAAGCCTCCTAACACCACGCTGCGGCCAGAACGTTGCTCATGCGGGACAGGAAATGCCCGGTCGGTTCCTGCGGTTGGTTCGACAGGATGACGGCGTAACGATCTTGTCCGGGGTCGATCCACAGCAGCGTCCCCGTCGCCCCCCAATGGCCGTAGGCGCGCGGCGTCAATAGGTCGCCGAAGTTCGCCGAGTGGGCCGGCCAGTGGAGCCGCCAGCCCAGGCCCCACGGTCGGGTGCGACGTTCAAGCTCCGGGAGTTCGCGGAGCCCGTCGAGCTGATTCCTGGTCGCCGCCGCGATTGTCGCCGGCGAGCAAAGGATTGAGTCCTCCGGCCCTCGGCCGCCGCACAGCAGACAGCGCGCCAAGCGTCCCAGGTCATGGGTCGTCGTCAGCAGCCCGCCCCACGGGGCCCCCAACTGCCGCCAATAGCGGCTGTTCCAATGCCACGCGCCGTCGGTCGGCTGTTCCGTCGGCAACCGCACCTCCACGAGTCGCTCGAGCGGCGAGTCGGCATGCTCGTACCACGCCTGCGGCGCGCCGAGGACCGTGTCGCGCATCCCCAGCGGCGTGAAGATTTCCTCCTGGAGAAACCGGGCGCAAGGCCGGCCCGACACGCGCTCGATGATTTCCGCGAGAACCAGAAATCCCGTGCTTTGGTACTGCACGCCCCGGCCGGGCGGAAACGCGAGGGGTTGATCACACGTCTCGGCGAGGAACCGCGACAGCGGCGCATGCGCCGTTCGCAATTCGACGTTATTCGGCAGCATGTCGGGGAGCCCCGACGTATGGGTGAGCAGATGCCGCACTTCGATGCCGGACTTCCCGTGCCGACCGAATTCCGGCAACCAATCGATCACCCGATCGCCCAGCGTCAGCCATCCCCGTTCGATAAGGAGCAACGCCCCCAAAGCGACGATCGGCTTGGTGATCGACGCGACAAGAAAGATCGGCGTCTCGGGCAGCGGTATGGTCCCGGCGACATCGCGATGGCCCACCGCGAACCCGCCTCCCGGTTCCAGCGACGTCCCCGTTTCGCAGGCGAGGGCCGACACCCGACCATCGGCGACCCATGCTCGCGCCAAGTCGTGAGCGACCGCCATCCGCTCAGGGTTCAAGCGTGAGGTGAATGGCATCGTCGGTGTCTTTCCTTAGTGATTGATCGCGAGCCGGCTGAGATGGGACAGGTCCATGGCACGGGCTCCCAGCCCGTGTTTCTGACGGCGTGCTCCCCGTGCAGGAGCCCATGCCATAACTATCAACGGTCTGTCAGGGCCGACGTTCCCATCTCAAGTCTGACCTTCGACCCTCCACCTTCAACCTTCAACGATTTCAGCCACGGCGGGCTGACGCCGCGCCGCTCTTTGGGAACCCCGGTCGCCGCGTCTACTGGGCTCAGCCGCGGCGCCACAGGGTTTTTTCCGGGCGGTCCTCCAGCGTGATCTTCAGTTCCGTCAGCCGATTGCGGATCAGGTCGGCGACGGCGAAGTTCTTGTTTTTTCGCGCGTCGGCCCGAATCTGAATGATCAACTCCATCAGGTCGCCGGCGAGTCCGTCGTCCGCCACAGCGGCGCGCGGTTCGGTGCGGAAGACCCCCAACAGTTGGGTCAGTTCGCGCAGCACCCGCATCCCGGCGGTCAGGGTCGCGAGCACCGCGGGATCGGGCGTGCCGGCCTCCAGCTTCTGCTCGCTGATGAAGCCGTTGAGGGTCTTGCGGACATCGAACAAGACGCCGACCGCGCCGCCGGTGTTGAAATCGTCGTCCATCGCCTCGAGGAATCGCCGGCGATGGGCCGCAAGCTCGGTAAGCAGCGGCGACGACGCGGCCGCGACATCCCCCGCCGCACGGGTCCGCGCGGCCTCGAGTGTGTAGAACGACTTTCCGGCGATCCGTTGATAGGTCTCGAAGAGCCGCGTGAACCCTTCCAGACTTTTGGCGGTCTCTTGCAGGCGGTCGTCGCCGAAGTCGATCGGGCTGCGGTAATGCGTCGCCAGGAGGAAGAAACGGATCGTCTCCGGGGCGTGGGTCTTCAGCAGCTCTTTGAACGGCCCCGCGCCGGTCGACTTGCTAATCTTCGCCGCCTCCTGCTGTTGCTTCTCGGCGAGGAGATCGGCGGGCTTGTCGCCATGCTTGTCGTGCGCCCCGCCGACTTTGCCGGCCTGACCGCTCGCCTGCATCAGGCCGTTGTGCATCCAGTAGCGGGCGAAGGGTTTGCCCGAGCACGATTCCGACTGGGCGAGCTCGTTCTCGTGATGGGGGAACATCAGGTCGAGCCCGCCGCCGTGGATGTCGATCGATTCGCCGAGGAGTTTGCGGGCCATCGCCGAGCATTCGATATGCCAGCCGGGCCGACCCGGTCCCCACGGACTGTCCCACGCGGGTTCGCCCGGTTTCGAGCCTTTCCACAAGGCGAAATCGGCGGGACTGCGCTTCATGTCGTTCGCCTCGACGCGGGTCCCGGCGAGCATGTCCTCGAGACTGCGGCGGCTCAGCTTGCCGTAGTCGTCGTCCTTGGTGCAATCGAAATAAACGTCCCCGTTCAGCGGGTAGGCGTACCCTTTCTGGACGAGCGTGGCGATGATGTCGAGCATCCCTTGGATGTGCTCGGTCGCGCGGGGGAAGTGATCGATCCCGTCGACCCCCATCACCTTCAGGTTGTCGAAGTAGTCCTGCTCGATCTCGCGGGCGACGGCGGCCATGGTGAGCTGCCGGCGGTTCGCTTCATTGATGATCTTGTCGTCGACGTCGGTGATGTTGACGACGAAGGTGACGTGGTAGCCGCAGTAGCTGAGGTACCGCTTGACGGTGTCGAAGATCACGGGCCCGACCATGTGGCCGATGTGCGACGCCTTGTAGACGGTCGGGCCGCAGAGATACATCGTCACGCGCTCGGGGGTGACGGTCTGAAAGTCTTCCTTCTGACGGGTGAGGGTGTTGTAGACGCGCAGCGGCATCGTGGTTCGTCCGTGATCCGTGAATTCAGGGGTCGGCGGGGCCCGCGCCGCGGCGCAAGCCCCCAAACGGCCGAACGATAACAATCCCGGCCCGCCGCCGGAACCGCAGATCGACCGTCGAACAGCCAAGCCGCCCGGTGAGAGACCAGTACGCCAAACGAGCACCCGCCGGGATCACGGCCCGCGGATCATGCGCAGCCCCTGATTCCGGGGAGATGCGGCACATGATCTCGTGGTACGGAAATTCGCCCGGTGAACGCTGGAAATGACACTTGTAGGCGGAATGCCTATGTCTAGACTGGATCGTTCCGCTAAAGGTCCCGTCCTGATCCCGAGCGCCGCCGATGAGCCCCGTCACCTACAACGCGATCACGATCACCCTTTTGGTGGGCGTGATTATTGCGTTCGTGATCTGCCTTGCGTCCGTGATCGCGAGCTTCGTCCGCTGGAAGCATCCCAGCCGCCGCAAGCATGTCGTGCGGAGTCTCCTCGCCTTCGCGGCGATGCCGCTCCTGATCGGCGCGCAGCAAGCCTTCCTGTGGTTGGTCTTTCTCCCCTCCCAAGGGCGTCAGCAACTGGCGGAGGCCAACGCCCGCCGGGCGGCACAACAGGCCGAAACCTCGTTCGTCAAGGTCGGCGACCCGGTCCCGGCGTTCACGGTGACGACGGCGGATGGTGTCTCCTTCGCCGTTCCCCAACCGGGGAAGGTGGTGCTCCTCAACTTCTTCGCCACGTGGTGCGGTCCCTGCGCCGTCGAACTGCCACATCTCGAACAACTTTGGACCAAGCACCAGCATGACGACCGTTTTGCGATGTTGATTCTCGGCCGCGAAGAGACGACCGCGTCGGTCCGCGCGCACCGCGCCCGTCACGGCTGGACCTTCCCGATCGCCGCCGATCCCGACCGCGCGGTCTTCGCGCGATTCGCCGAAGAGTCGATCCCCCGCACGTTCCTCATCGCGGCGGATGGTCGCATCGTCTACTCCCAGGCGGGGTTCCTGGTCGAAGATTTGCCCGCGCTACATTCGGCGATCGAGCGCGAGCTCGCCCGCGCGGCGACGATGGCCGCCGCCGCGCGCTGACGAGCCGCTCTTCGGCGGCGGTCGGTCTGTCCGATCCGTTCATCGCTTGATGATCAGCCACTGCGCGTCGACCTGCAGCCACAACCGTTTGGCGGCGGCGTCGTAGTAGTAGGTGGTCGCCGGCGCGGCGTCAAAGGCCTCCCGGGTCGTCACCCCCTTGAGTTTCGGCGCGCCGTCGATCGTGTCGTCGTGCAGCTCGGCGATCCGGCCGACCGACTTCGGGCCCTGATCAAGCGGGTACGACACGACCGCGGTTTGCGCGACGCCCGCGGGCATCGTCGTCCCCATGTTGTCGAGCGAGACGTAGAACTCGTTGTTGGGCGGAGCCTGCTGAGACGCGTATTGATACGGCCCCCCGCAGATCACGCGGAAGCCGTCGGCGTCGGGCTCGGAGTAGACCAGACCATCGCTGCGGAAGATGCCGAACGCGGGTTGATGCCAGGGCAGCGTGAAGAACTGCGGATCGGGGATCCACGTCCGGAGCAGCGCGTAACCCCGCAACGTCGAGGTGCGCAGGTAGGGCCATTCATTGAGGATCAACGGCGTGGCGTTGGGCTCGCTGAGCTGCGGCCGCAGCCCGCTCACGTAGACGCCCGGTTCAAGCCCCCAACTGGCGTCCGCCAGGACCGAGATCGTCTGCTCGTGCAACACCCGCGCGGCGGGGGGAGTGTTCACCAGAACCGCGCCGTTGATGAAGTACTCGGCCTGCCACTCGACGAAGATGTCGTTGGCGCTGATGAGCGCGTTCGCGCCGTGGTTCACGAAGGTCGGCTTGTCGAGCTTGAGTTGCCCGCTGTATTGAATCAGAAACGCCGGCGGCAGCGAGGTGTTTTGCGGACTCCCTTCCCCCGGACCGGGGTTCCGCGACCGACCCACATTCACGCTGTTCGCGAAGGTCACGGTCCCGAACTGGGTGTCCATCACCATCGCCGGGCCGACCCAGTGATCGACGAAGTTGAAGTTCCGGCAGGTCATCAGCCCGTTTTCCGACGGCCAGACGCCGACCACGTTCTGATAGAACAGCGAGTCGTGGAACTCCAGCGGCACCGCGCCGACGTTCACCACGAACAACCCCGAGTCGCGGACGAAGTCGGTGTCGAGGCTTTGCGAATAGCTCGAATGCGCGACGTTCTGCCGGAAGACGGTCGGGCCGTCGGCCACGTTGTCGTACCAGAAGCCGTGCGCCATGCTCGCGGCGGCGACGTTCCCCTGGAACGTGTTCTTCGCCGCGCGGATCCAATAGTTCGCCGCCTGATTGTCCCCCTGCCCGGCCAAGGTCGGTTCGGTCAGCCGGATGACGCGGTTCTCGATGGCGAGGTTGCCGAGCAGCAGGTTGTCGGTCGCGCCGGCGTCCTCGACGCTGAAGTTATGCCCGGGCGTGTCGTAGACGACGTTCCCTTCAACCAGCGTCTTCCGCGTGCCATGGACCACGATGCCCCGCTGGAACGACGTGTGGACAGCGCAATTCCGAATGTACTGCCCGGAGGCGTCCCCCAGCAGATGCCAATGGAACGGGTACCGGCCCAGCTTGTTGAACTGCCCCATGCGGACGAACTCGACCCCGTCGAGCTGGGCCGCGCCCCCTTGCATGATCATCACGTGTCCGCCGAACTTGATGTTCGTGGAAGCGGTGTCCCCTTGAATGACGATCCGACGGGACAGCCGGCCGACTTCGCTCCGCATGTCGAGCCGCCGTCCCGCGATCGTCGCGGCGACCCCGTTGTGCGGAAAGCTCAGCGCTTTGTCGAGCGTCAACGTTTTGCCGTTCACCGCCGTCAGCGTCCTTCGTTCGGTCTGGCCCCGCACGGCGGTTCGGTTGGCGATCACGACGGCGTCGCCCGCTTTCCAGCCGTTGGCGGTATCGACGGTGAGGGTGGTCGCCCCCGCGCCGGCGTTGGCGGCGAGCCGCGTCCACGCCGTTTCGACCGGCGCGTGCATGACGATCCGTCCGCCGTTCATCGCCGTGATGAACTTGGTCCCCATGTCCATCCCGCTGCATTGCAGATTCTCGTTGGTCTTCGTCCCGGTCAGCGTGATGAAGACCCGATGTTGAAACGGCGTTGCCGGGGTGCCGACTTCCCACAACCCATGGACCATGATCCACCCCGCGGTCAGCCGGGTATCGCGGGCCGCGAAGCGGAACGTCCCATCGATCACCAGGCCCGTCAACGCGGGAGGATCGACATCCAGCGTGACGTTAATCCCCGTGGGGATGCAGACCCGCGCCCCCGCTTTCGGCATGGTCCCGCCCCAAGTGGCCGGGTTGCTCCAATTCCCGGAGACCTTGGCGGTGAGGCCCCCCTGGTTTTGCACATGGGCCGAACAACAGGCCCCGGTCGCCGCCGACACGATGGTGTGGGGGCCGCCCAGCCACAGGCCGAGCGCCAGACACACCGCGAACATTCCCAGACGTCGCATGGATCGAACTTCCTGAGTGAGGACGATGCGGTCGATAGCACGGAGTGCGCGCGGCATGACGGCGCGCCAGACGACCGACGGCGGATCGGTCACCGGGCCCGAACGGAATAGTCGACGGAAGACACCCCCGAGGAACCGGGGGGTTGGAGTCCACGCGCGACGGCGCGGACGAGTGGGAACCGGCGCTACGGATCTTCTTCTTCGGTGATCAACTCGATCACGCGCATGGCCCGGATCGTGCGGCCATCGGGAGCCAGCCGCACTTCCACATCGGCGGGAGCCCGCAGTCCTTCAAGGGTCAGCGTCCGCTGGTCCATGACAAATATCGTCCGTGGCGTGACGGCGTAGGTCTTGGTCACCCGCTCCTCTTCCTCGCCATCCTCGCGGAGAATCACAAGCTCCTGTTTTTCCGCGTCGATCCGTTGCAAGATCCCCGCGAGACGCAGCCGCTCATCCCCGCCGGTTTCGATGGCATGGACCCGTTGGCCGTCGCGACCGAATTCCAGCGGCAAGGTCATCCCCGGCTCCAAGTCCTCGACCGTCGCGGGGAGTCCGCCGATCCGCAGGATGGCATCGGGCGCCAGTTCCACTTCGGTGGGGGCCGGCGATGAATCGTCATCGCCATCAACTTGCACGAGCAGCTTCCCACCCGCCGGAGTCGAGCGGACCACCACCTCCCGTTGCGGCCCCTGGACATGGATCTCGTCGATGGTCCGGTGATCGGCGCCCAATCGCACGGCGATGTACTGCCCCACCGCGAGATCCGCGACCTGTCCGGGCTCGAACGCCGTCCACAGTTTCGCCGACTCGGCGATGTCGAGATTGAGCCACGCCCCATGCGGTTCGACGGCGAGCGTCACCGTCCGCGACGCCCCCGACCCGACTTCGACCACTTCCCCGCTCAAGCCTTGTTCAAACCGTCGCGGGGCGTCCTGCAGCATCCCATACGCGACCGTCCCCGCCATCACGATCGCGGCGACATAGCCCATCGCGAGTTGCAACTTCTTCAACCCCATCATGTGCAAGACTCCCTGCGCGAGTGTGACCGCCGGCGACAACGTCCCCGCGGCCAACTTCCCGGCGGCGAACGCGCCGGCGGCTTGCGCCGTCCCCGTCACCAACCCCGCCGAGCCCGCGGCGACCGCCGTGTTCGGCAGCAACCACGCCGCCAGCGACACCGCCGACAACGTCACCCCGCGACGCACCAACCGCTGTCGTAGTTGTTCCCGACCACGTTCGAGCCGATCCTTCACGGCGGCGGTGGTGATCCCCAACCGGGCCACCACCTCGTCCCGCTCCAGCCCTTCCAGGCAGGATAGAAGAAGCACATCGCGAAACCGCGCCGGCAGACGACACAGCTCGTCGTCAAGCAGCTCCGACAATTCCCGCACCGTCACCTGTTTCGCCGGATCGTTGGTCGCGGTGACGCTGGGATCTTCCAGCGTCATGGCGGATTGGTGTTCCATGACCATGCGCCGCGCATTCGAGCCGCGCAACTTGAGCGCCGACTTGCGCGCGGTCTCATGCAGCCACCCCGCGACCGAATCCTGCCAGGTCATCGAACCGGCTTTGCGGGCCAGCACCAGAAAGGTCGCCTGAAACGCATCCTCGGCATCCGCCGCCTCTCGTAACACCCGGCGACAAACCCCCATCACCAACCCGGCATGCCGGGCCACCACCTCCGCGAAGGCCCCTTCATCCCCGGCGACGAACCGCGACAACAAGTCCCGATCGGTCGCGGTCACAACGCCCGCGGGACCAGCGGCGACCCGCCCCCAAGGCAACCAGCGTCCGCTCAGTATTCGCCGACTCATGCCACGCTTCCGCCCACGTTCCCGGCCACGACATCTTCAGCTTACAAAAGGTCATGCCCCGTCGAGCCCGGGTGGCGGCAAAGATTCCGCACCTCCCGCGGATTTTCCGAACAATCGGCGACCGCCAGGAGCGGGGGGACGTCAGTCCCCCATGTGATTGGCGACCAACCTGACCGCAATTCGAGTATTTCTTCCAGAACTTCCGTCCGACCGACGGTACGCCACCCCTTGCATGATTCGTAGAATGTCGATCGCCGAGCCTGATTCATCTCTGATGCCGGACCGCTCACTCGCATGACGACCGACCTCGCCGCCTACCGCGCCCGCTGGATTGTTCCCGTCGATGCTCGTCCGATCGAGCACGGCGTGGTCGTGATCGCCGACGGTCGGATCGTCGCCATTCAGCAGCATTGGCCCAAGCCCTGCGTCGAACTGGGGGACGTCGCGCTCATCCCCGGCCTCGTCAACTGCCATACCCATCTCGAGTTCAGCGAACTTACGTCTCCGATTCCCGCGGCGCGCCCATTCCCACGCTGGCTGCGCGGCGTCATCGCGCGGCGGCAAGGGGCGGACCATCACGTCGGCCCGGCGATTCGCCAAGGCCTCGCGGAATCGGTCGCCGCCGGGACCACGCTCCTCGGCGAGATCGCCACCTATGGTTGGGCCTGGGACGACTATCAATCCGAGACGGTGATTCCGCGGGGCATCCTGTTTCAGGAAGTCCTGGGGCTCTCCGACGCGCGGGTCGCCGCCCAGCGCGATCTGCTCGCGGCCGACGCCACGCGTTTGATGCCCGCCGGTTGGGGCTACGGTCTCAGCCCGCATGCCCCGTACAGCACGCATCCCGACCTGTTCGCGTTCGCCGTCCGGGTCGCGACGGAGCGTGATTGGCCGCTCGCGATCCATCTCGCGGAGACGCGGGAAGAACGCGAACTTCTCGCACAGGGGACCGGGCCGTTCCGCGACTTTCTGACCGAGCTCGGCATCTGGCGACCGGAGGTCTTCGGCGGCCGATCATACGGGGACTGGATCAACCCGCTTACCGAGCTGTCACGCGGGCTGGTGATTCACGGAAACGATCTGACGACCGACGAGCTCGCCCACCTCGCGCGATCGCCGCAGCTCACGCTGGTCTACTGCCCGCGCACCCATGCCGCGTTCGATCACCCCCCGCATCCCTGGCGGGATCTGCTGGACATGGGGGGCTCGGTCGCGCTCGGCACCGATGGTCGTTCGTCGAACCCCGACCTCAGCTTATGGCGCGAGCTGCAGTTCCTCGCCGACCTGCACGACGATATCCCGCACCATCAGTTGCTGAAACTCGGAACGCAGGCGGGCGCGCGGGCCCTCGGTCAGTCCGCGCGATGCGGCAGCCTGACTCCCGGCAAACGAGCCGACATGGTGCTGATCCGCCTCGCCGACGCCGACCAAACCGATCCCAACTTTACGCTCCTCGAACGCGGCAACCAGGTCATGAACACGATGGTCGGTGGCGCGTGGCGACTCCCGCTCGCGTCATGAGCCGCGAAGGTCAAGAGTCATCGTGGAGCAACCCGAGGCGTCCACGGGCATGGCCGAAATCGTTGGCGACGGCCGGTAGGCCCCGGTTCATCAGCGCCGGAACGCCTCGAACCCGCATGTTCCGTATCGACTGTAAGGGCCGCGCCGTTTGTTTCTTTCATATCCGCGAAGACCGATCAATCCCTGGTTGGGGTCGACCGTCAGGCCCGTGTATCATGCGTCGGCGTCACGGTTCGCTCGTCCGCAAGCTGGCATGGTCCATGCAAGTCGTCATCACCGCCGTCGGTCCCGATAATCAGGGACTCGCCGATCCGATCGTTCACCATGTCACCGGCGCGGGGGCGAACATCTATGAAATTCAGATGTACGACCACGATTCCGAGCAGCTCTTCGCGATGTTGCTGCGGATCCACTGGCCCGACGCGCTGCCGCTGACGCGGTTACGCCAGGACATGACCGAGATCGGCCGCTTGAAAGGGCTCGCGATCCGCACCTGGTCGCGCGATGAGTCGACCGCGCCGCCGAAGCTCGCGATCTGCTGCACCTACCGTCCCGAAACGCCCCTCGCGCTGCTCCGCGCGATGCGCGACAAACGGCTGAACGCCATCCCCGCCGTGATGATCGGCAACCGCAACAGTTGCCGCGGCGTCGCCGAGCAGTTCGGCGTCCCCTGGCACAACGTCGGCGATGCCCACGGCAATCCCGACAACGCCCGGATGGTCGAACTCTTCGACGAATACGGGGTCGACTACATCGTCCTCGCCCGCTACATGCGGGTCCTGCCCGCCGGCAGTTGCTGGCAGTTCGCGGGGCGGATCATCAACCTGCATCACGGGCTGCTCCCCCCGTTCCCCGGTTTTCGCCCCTACGAAGACGCCTATCAGCACCGCATGCTGACCTACGGGGCGACGGTCCACTTCATCGTCCCCGAACTCGACGCGGGAAACCAAATCATTCACCAGCAGACCTTCACCGTCTTTCCCGGCACCCCGCTCGAACAGATCAAGCAGTTGGGTGAGACCGACAACGAACCGGCCTGCCTCGTCGAAGGGGTCCGCCGCGTGGTCGACCGGGAAGTCGAGCTCCACTTTCATCGCGTGGTCCGCCGCGGAGGTCCCCAGTGAACGAACCGACGCCCCCTTCCGACGAAGTCACCATCCGCGTGATGTACGCCACCGACCTGCAGCGCGGGTTTCTGGCGACCCTCGCCTCGCTGAAGCCGTGCGCCTTGACCGAAGAAGAGGCGGTCGACGTCTTCCGCAAACGAATGCGGCAGAAGATCATGACCTATGTCGCGCTCTACGAAGGGAAAATCGTCGGGACCGCGTCACTCCTCATCGAGCCGAAGTTCATCAACTCCGGCGGCGTGGTCGGCCACATCGAAGACGTCGCCGTCCATCAGGCGTATCAGCAGCACGGCGTCGGCGCGAAGCTCGTTCGGCATCTGCTCGACGTCTGCCGGAATGAGAAGTGTTACAAAGTCATCCTCGACTGCGCCGAGAAGGTGATCCCGTTCTACGAAAAGCTTGGCTTCCACAAATGGGAACGGGCGATGCGCATCGATTTGTGATGTTGGCCCGATGCCCAGGGAAGGGCTTCCCTGGGCATCCTCCATGAACACACTCACTCGTTCTCTTCGGACTTCTTGTCCTTCTTCGGCTTCTTTTTCGCAGGCAGTTCGTTCTTCGGGGCGGGTTCGTCGTCATCCGCGCCGGGGTAGAGCTTCGCCCGATGTTCGTCGATCTCGTTCCGGATCGCGACCATGTCCGCCGCCCCTTCCCCGCACAACTCCTGCAGCGCCACTTCGACCTTCGGCTGGATGTAGTACGACCCGGCCGACCACGCCCGGCAGCTCGCCTGACCGCTGACGACGTAGCTCTGATCGAAACTACGGATCGCCGAGGCGATCTCGACCATCTCGTCGTTGACGGCGGAGGCCGCGGCATTCAGACCGACGACACTCCCCAGGACCGCGACACTTCCCACCATGACCGTCTCCGCCGTCAACACGGCCCCGCGGTCGTCATGCCAGAACTGCTGGATCAGATTCATGTTACGTCGCTCCATCCGATCAGGGGTCCGCACAACCCACGAACCGGCGGTCCGATTGTAGTGGTGATACCGGTTGTGCTGATTATGACGATTGTAGCGATGATGCGTCGAATGGTAAATATGGGTTGTCTGGAAAAAATGGGATGCGTGTTGGTTTGAGGCTGTCCGAAAGCTTCAGGGGCCTGAAAAACGAACTCGCCCAGAGAAGACAACTCCCCTGGGCGAAATGGGTTGCATCGGTCTCGCGGGTCGGACGCGCCTATTCCCGAATCGTCGCGGGGTTCTCCTGCCCCAGCAGGTAGACCCCGAATTTGACCCCGTTCAACTCTTGGGTCTCGATCGGGTTCCGTAAAGGGGCAGGCTGCGGAGACGGCCCGAAGAGATACTGCGGGTACCCCGGGACGACGTAAGGACTCGGCAGATTGGGCCTCTGCGTCGTCGTCGGCTGAGTCGGAGGCAGTAACGGAACCGCTCCCAGCGCAGGAAAGACTCCGGTCGATTGCGATTCCAGCCGTTCCAGCCGCGCCTCCAACTCGGCGATCCGCCGTTCCAACCGGGAGATCGTGTCGTTCGCGGGCGCCAAGGCATCAGCCGGATCGGAACCCGCCCAAGTCGCCGTCCATCCGACCCATCCCGCCAGCCCGGCGGCCGTGATCAGCACCATCCCACGCATGGTTATCTCCAGAGTTTCAAGACACCTTTCGCCGGGTCGGATCGTTCCCGCTTGGGACGCGATCTAGCAGATTCCGCCGGTACGGAATAGAGCGATTCGAGATAGAGCGATTCGATCTCCGCATCATGACCCATGACCAAAGAGCGCTCGACCATGTGGTCTGACTCCCGTCGGCACGAAATTTCGCAGGTGGCCGGGGGGGGATCCCGCTCGTCTACCAGAGGTCGTGTGGTCTTGGTCCGCTGGGAACATCGGAGTTAGACTGCCGCAAGACCGATGGAGTTCCCGTCGCGTCACCAGGGATGTCGCATGTTGGTGATTCCCGACGGTTTGCTGCAGCAAGTCTCACAATGGTCGACGCCGGTCATCGCCGGGGCCGCCGTATTGCACTTTCTGCTCTTTCTTTGGCTCTCGGCGTGGGCCCGCGGCGACTTGCGGCGGTTGGCCGGCGACTTCGATGTGTTTACGCGCGATCTCAAACACCGCAGCCTGTTCGAGCGCGGCACGAACCTCTCCGATCAACTCGACGCCTGCCTCGCCGACGTGAAGGACGTCCTCGATGACCCGCGGCGCGACGCCGAACGGCGGGCGCTTCACGCGCGGATCAAGATCCCGGACGAGGAACGCCGCTATCTGCAATCGCACGCCTTCGAGACGTGGTACAACGTCTGCCGGACGATGATCGAGGCGTATCCCCTTGCGGGGGTGCTGGGGACGATCCTGGCGATCGGCGCGGCCTTGCAACTCACGCCGCAGGATCAGGACAACGCCGTCGGGACGATCGTGCGGTTCTTCGGCGACGCGATCTGGTCGACCTTCGCGGGGTTGATCGCGGCGATGTGGCTGATGTTCATCAACAGTTGGCTCGAGCCGCGGTTTCGTCGATTGGGAGAGAGCCGGACGCTGGTCCGGGAAACCGTCGCGCGGGCCAAGCGGGAATTGAGTCTGACCATGGCGGGGGCCGACCCGTCATGATGCCGGCGCGCAAATTGACGTTTCAATTGACGCCGCTGCTCGATCTGTTGTTGATCGTGATTTTCGCGCAGTATCTCGACGTGCAATCGACAAGCCGCCGGGAGACGCGGCAGCTCACCGTCACGCGGGATCTGATGTCGGCGCAACTCGACGCGGCCTTATTGCAGATTCTTCAGCTTCGCGAGCGGCTCGCGGAGTTGGAGGGGGAAGTCGCCCGAAACGAGCTGCGCGGGACCGAAGCCGATCGCTATCGGGCCCAGCGGGATTTGATCGGGGAGCTGGTCGCGGAACTGTTCCAGGT
>CAYRVS010000027.1:0-41527 GCA_964427725.1 uncultured Planctomycetaceae bacterium
GGATCAAACCGCTCGTGTATTGGGAGGGACCGGGGGTCTTCGCGGCGGCGTCGGAGCTGCAGGGGCTCAAGGGGCATCCTGACTTTCAGGGAACGATCGACGTCGCGGCGATCGACCTGTATCTGCACTATCAGTACATCCCCGCGCCGCACACGATTTACCGCGAAGTTCACAAACTCCCCCCCGCGACGACGCTGGTGATCCAGGCCGATGGAACTCATGGCGAACCGAAACGCTATTGGGATTTCGCCTTCGTGCCCGATCGGCGGCTGAATGAAGCCGGATGGATCGAGCGGCTTGACGCGGCGCTGGATGAGACGGTGACGGCCCATCTGGTCGCCGATGTCCCGTTTGGGGCCTTCCTCTCGGGCGGAATCGATTCGAGCACCGTGGTGGCCTACATGGCGCGGCGACTTGCGCAGCCGGTGCGGGCCTTCACCATCGCCCATCAATCCGCCGCGTATGACGAACGCCATTGGGCGGAAGAGGCCGCGCGGCTGACGGGGGCGGAGCATTACCTGGAGACGGTGGAGCCGGACGCGCTCGAGTTGTTGCCGGCGCTGGTGCGGCATTACGGCGAGCCCTTCGCCGACAGCTCCGCCGTGGCGACGCTGTACGTCTCGCGATTGGCGCGGCGGCAGGTGAAGATGGTCCTCTCGGGTGATGGGGGAGACGAACTGTTCGCCGGTTATCACGCCTACCCGGCGATCGTCGGCGAGCTCGAACCGGAGGTCGATCCGCTGCGACGGCTGAAACGCTGGACCGGAGACCGGCTTCGCGATGCGGGCTGGTGGCCCAAGCGACCGACCGCCGCCGATTTGAAATATGCCCGGACGGCGACGTTGCCCGTGGAGCTGCGTCGCCGATTATGGCGCGCGGAACATGCCGCCGTGGTGGATCAGACGCGAGCACAGTTCGACCGAGCGTTCACTCGGCGGCGAGGTGAGGGGCTGCTCGGGCGGCTGCAACATCACGACGTCTGCAATTACATCGCCTACGACAACCTGCCGAAGGTCGACATCGCGACGATGATGCATGGGCTCGAATCGCGCGTGCCGCTGCTCGATCATGTCTTCGTCGAAACGGCGCGGCAGGTGCCGCCGGAACTGAAGCTCCGGCCCCATCCCGCGGGCCAAGGGTTGCCGGGATCGTTTGTGGGGAAGTACCTCCTGAAACGGAACGCGGAGCGGTTTTTCTCGCGGGAGTTTCTGCATCGGCCGAAGCGCGGGTTCGAGGTGCCGGTGCAGGATTGGTTCGGCGGGTCGTTCGGAGGGGAATTGCGCGGACGACTGACCGAGGCTCATGGTCCCTTGGCGACGTATTTCGAGCCCGCGGTCCTGACGGCGCTCGTGGAAGCCGCGGTGGTCGATCGACCGGCGGCATGGCGCGCATGGACGCTGTTGGTGCTTGATGAGTGGTTGCGACAAGACGGCCCGCGGACCGCGGCGCCTCGTCGTGAATCGGCCCTGGCGGAGTCGAATCCATGACCAACGTCATGCCGGCCGCCAAGCGACACCCGGAATCGCCGTTGTCATCTCAGATCAGCGGCACGCGACCGCTCGACATCGCGCTGGTGCATGCGGCCGATCAGGGGGGAGGAGCCGAACGGTCGGTGCTGACGTTGCATCAGACGCTGCGACGGTTGGGGCATCGCAGTCGGCTGTTCGTGGGCTCGAAGCTCACGAACGAGCCCGAAGTCTACGAGATCGAACGGAAGCGAACGATCCCGGGGCTGTTGCGGCTCACGCGGTGGCTCGAAAACGACTTCGGCTTGCAGCAATTGTACGCGCCGTGGTTTCGCGGCCTGCACCAACAGATCGGCGCGGCGGATGTGCTGCATCTCCACACGCTGTGGGGCGGGACCTACGGGTATGCCGACTTGCGGGGCTTGGTACGCTTGTCGCGGCGTTATCCGACGATCATGACCCTGCGCGACGGGTTCATGCTGACGGGGCATTGCGCGTGCCCGATCGGCTGTGAGCGTTGGCGGACCGGTTGCGGCGCGTGTCCCGATTTGAAGCGAGCCCCCGCGATCCCGCGCGACATGACCGCGATGAATT
Organism: uncultured Planctomycetaceae bacterium; assembly: GCA_964427725.1. Taxonomy (GTDB): domain Bacteria; phylum Planctomycetota; class Planctomycetia; order Planctomycetales; family Planctomycetaceae; genus DSVQ01. The sequence goes on from CAYRVS010000027.1 coordinate 2,061, forward strand.
GGCGACGGAAGCGAACCGCCCTCGCGCGGAGCCCGTTGCACGTGACGACGGTTTCGCGGTGGCTTAAAACGCAGGTCGACGCCAGTCCGCTGTTCGCGGGAAAGCCGGTGTCGGTGGTCTACAACAGCATCGACGAGACGATTTTCGTCCCCGGATCGCGCTCTGCCGCCCGAGCCGCGCTGGGCTTGCCGCAGGATCGGTTTTTGGTCTTGCTGGCCGGGCAGAGCGTGGAGGGGGTCCGCCAAGGAGTGGCGCGACAGGCGATCTCGGCGCTCAATGCCCTCGTCGACGCCGATGTGACGGCCCTGCTCATCGGCCATTCCTCGGAACAGGTCGCGAGGGAACTGAAGTTGCCGACCGTCACGTTGCCGTATCAGGCGACAGCCGAAGCGATGTGCCGTTGCTATCAGGCGGCGGACGTGACGCTGGTGACGTCGGAGTATGAAACGTTCGGTCGAGTGGCGGCCGAGTCTCAGATGTGTGGCGTACCGGTCGTGAGTTTCGCAACGGGCGGGCTGGCCGAGGTGGTGCGTGACCACGTGACCGGTCGATTGGTCGCCACCGGGGACTGGCAGGGGGCGGCGAGGGCCTTACGGGAGTTGCGGGAGCAACCCGCGATGCGGCAACGGTTGGGTGAGCAAGGGGCCCGGGACGCGCAAGTCCGGTTTCATCGGGATGTGATCTGTCGGGAGTATGTCGACCTCTATCGGCAGGTGATTCGAGCGGGCACGGAACAAGCATGTCGGAGGCCTGAATGATCACCAGGCTGAAACTGGGCATCCGTCAGCTGGTGGGACGAGGGATTTCCGGTTGGATTCGCTCGGGATCCCTCACCGAGGACGCGGCGGAACGCTGGGGCCGTTGGATTCAAGATCATCCGGCTTACTTCGAGGACCGCTCGGTCACGCGTCGAGTCACCTTGCCGCATGGCGTGCGAATGGACTGCGGCCTGGTCGATCACATCGAGCGGTCAGTGTGGCTGCATGGACATTGGGACTTGGGCATTCAACGGGTGTTGGAAGCGTTGTTGCGACCGGGGGACACGTATCTCGATCTCGGCGCGAACATCGGCTACTTCGCGCTGCTGGGGTCGACGCTGGTCGGCGAACGGGGGACGGTCGTCGCGGTCGAACCTTCGACTCGGGCGTTGAGAAAGTTGACGCATCATTTGTGGCTGAACCACTGCCGCAACGTCCTGGTGGTCTCGGCGGCGGCGGGAGCGTCGTGGGATCGGGCCAAGCTGTCGCTGGCGACGGAGGGGAACATCGGGGGGAGCGCGCTGCAAGAGTCGGAGACGGCGGCGCGGCCGACGGAGTCGGTCTGGGTGACGCCGATGGATGAATGGCTGTCACCATTGCAGTTGGTCCCCCGGCTGATCAAGCTCGATCTGGAGGGTTTCGAGCTGGCGGCGTTACGTGGTCTCGAACGATTGATCGAACGGCATCACCCGTGGATCGTCTGCGAGATCACGGATCCTTACCTGCGAAAGTTCGGCGACTGCGCCACCGCGCTCATGGCATGGATGTTGCGTCAAGGCTACACGGCGCGGCGCGTCGATGCGGCCGCGCCGATGGCCGCATGGGCGGCTTGCGAGGACGTGGAGACCATCGCCGAAGAGTCGCAGTTCGACGCGGTGTTTGTCCCGCCTGGCGCGTTGTGGCCGGAGCAGTCATGATGCCGAAATTCTCGGTCATCATGCCGGCGTACAACGCGGAGCCGTATCTGCGGCGGGCCGTCGAGTCGCTGCTGGCGACTTCCGAGCGGGAACTGGAGGTGCTGATCGTTGACGATGGCTCGCGCGATCGGACGTTGGAGGTCGCGCGGGAGCTGGCGGCGGAATTTCCGCGAGTGGTTCGGGTGTTGACGCATCCGGGGGGCGGGAATCGCGGCGTGTCCGAGACGCGGAACGTGGGGCTCCGCGCGAGCAGCGGCGAATGGGTGGCGTTTCTCGATGCCGATGACTTCGTCTACCCGCATCGGTTCGAGTCGGCGCGGCAGATTCTGACCTCGCGACCGGATGTCGACGGCGTTCACCAATTGTGCGAGGTCGTCTACGCCGATGAAGCCGCGAAAGCCGGTTGGTGGAGCGAACAACCATGGATGGGGTTTGAACGCCCGATTGTCTCGGACGAGTTGATCTTCGAACTGTTGCGGGGGATGACCTGGGCCACCAGCGCGATTGTGTTGCGGCGGGAATGTCTGGATCGCGCGGGGCTGTTCGATCCGAGCCTGAAGATCGCCGAGGACTGTCATTTATGGTTCCGCGTGGCGGTCACCAGTCGGATCGTCTCGGGAGATTTGAGTCGGCCGGTGAGTGCGTACTGGCGACATCGGAGCAGCGCCTATCAGGCCAGCCCAAAGTTGCGGCTCAATATGATCCGCGTGATGACGCGATTCGAGCGGTGGCTGGGGAAGACTTGCCCGAACGACCCACGGCGCGCGGCGATTTCGCGACGGATCGCGGGTTACATCCTGGACGGCATCGCCGAAGCCCGCCTGCGCGGCGAACGCGAATGGGCTTGGTCGCTGGCGCTGCGTTCGGCGGGACTGTATCCCCAAGTGGCCTGCTACAAACGGTGGTATGGCCATGTGGCGCGGATGGCGGTGGGCCGCTGATGCATTTCGGTTGGACACGCGCGACGAAATGGCTCTGGGGGCCGCGAAACCCATCCCGACCCGCGTCCGCCGCGATCGATCCCGCGCGTCTCGGCGAATGTTTGGCCGCAGGTCGGGAGCGGTGTCGCGCGCTTCAAGCCACCAAGCCGCGGATCGCGCTGGTCAAGCAGGATGTTTGCGAGGATTTGTATTGCGCGTCGTCGTCGACTAGCCCACGCGAGTTGGTCGAATCGACGCAGCTGCGGACTGGTCCGGTGTTACTACTCTCCGAGTGGGGGGCGACGTTTCACATCATCGAGACGGTCGACGCGCCCGAGTGTCGGATGTGGCAGGAGCGGGCGGTTGATTTGAAGTGGGATACCCTGGAGTTCTTCGCGAGCTATCGGGACCGGATTCCGGGCCGGGATTACGGCCAACGCCGGTTCGCGGTGCCTCCGGATTCGGTCGACTGGTCGCGATACGACATCGTGGTGAGCGTCGATGTCTGCGTCCCCGCGGCGATCACGCGACAATTTCCTCGGACAGTCTGGGCCTACTACGTGCGAGAGGTGAAAGCCCCTTCCTTCCGCCGTGGACTTGAAGCCCCCGCGGTCGGGCAGGATCTGTTTCTAAATCATGGATTTCGCTGGGATCCGGGCCCGTTGTCCCGGCATGTGGTCGAGTTTCCGTATCACTTACAACGATATGGCTGTTTTCATCGGTTGTTTGATCTGGACGAGTCCGCGCCTCGGTCGGGTGTGTTTGTCGATCATCACACGCTGGTGCGGATGAGCCCCGAGGACTTGACGCGGCTGGCGGAATTCGGCCCGGTCGCCGGACCGATCTTGCCGCCCGAACTGCGGTGTGAAGCGGGGAAGTCGGTCCCGCCGCGGCGGACGATGGATCCCGATTTGCGCGAGCGGTTGCTGCAGAGTCGGTTCTTCCTGGTGACGCCCGGGCAACGGCCGGTGCATGGGACCGCGATGGTCGAGGCGATTGCGGCGGGATGCCTGGCGATCGGTTCGCCCCGCGCGCTGCAACAACACGGGTTTCTCTTCACCGAATCCACGGCGGCGGACGATCTGGCCGCGGGGATCAAGCAGATGCGCCGGCTGGTCGCCGACGAAGCGCTGTACGCGCGGGAATTGCGGCGGCAGCGCGAGCTCATCGAGTGGTTATGCGCCGTCCGACCGGCGCTGGCCTTATTCGATGCCGCCGAACGGGTCCTCCACGAACGACGAAAGGGCTGACCGATGGCGCTGAAGGAACTTCTGCCGCTGAGTGTGCGGAATCAGGCGCGGCCCGCCGTCCAGCAATTACGCCGCTGGCGAACGCGCTGGCTGCGGGGGATGGCCGACGCGCCGTTCTGGCCGCGCCCGGCGGCTTGGCACCGGCTCCGCCGCGAGATCGCCGAGCAGACCGACACCGCGGCGTTGTACTGCATCGCGGCACGGGAATTCGGCATCCTGCAGATCGAGAATGAAATCGTCCCATTCTTGAACCATGTCCGCGACAGTCGACCGATCATTGTGGGAGAGATCGGCCTCAAGCATGGGGGCAACACGTTTTTGTTCACCCGGCTGTTTGCCGAAGCGCGGCACATCATCGGGCTCGACTTGGAGTTGCAGAATACCGGCAAGATGCGGTTCCTGGCCCGACCCGGCCAACGGATTGATCTGCTGGAAGGGAGTTCGTATTCGTCGCCGATCATCGAGCGGACGCGGCAAACGCTGCATGGGCGCCAATTCGACTTTTTGTTCATCGACGGCGATCACGAGTACGCCGGCGTGAAGGCCGACTTCGAGGCGTATTACGACATGGTCCGCCCGGGCGGGCTGATCGGCTTCCACGACATCGTGCCCGATGAAGTCGCCCGGACGGGGACCAAGTCGCCCACCAGCAATGTCTATGGGGGGGGCGTCTACAAGCTGTGGGCGGAGTTGAAGTCGCGCTTTGAACATCGCGAATTCGTGAATGACTGGAATCAGCACGGGTTCGGCATCGGCGTGTTGGTGAAACCGCGGGGTTGAATTCGGCCGTCCTGGGAAGCGCTTCCCGGCGCGGCGATGAAGCATGCTGTTCAATTCGTTCGATTTCCTGTGGTTCTTTCTGATCGTGCTGGGGGTCTATTGGACCCTTCCCGATCGACCGCGCAAGCTGTGGTTGCTGGGGGCAAGTTGCGTCTTCTACGCCTGCTGGGACTGGCGACTGCTGGGCTTGTTGTGGGTCACGATCGCGCTCGATTACGGCGTGGCGCGGGGCCTCGAGGCGACCGGATCGCCGGGTTGGCGGAAGCTGTTGATCACGCTGAGTTGCGTGACGAATCTGGGAATTCTGGCGTATTTCAAGTATGCGGGATTCTTCGCCGAGTCGGCGCGTCGCTTCGCCGCCTGGGGGGGCCTCGAGCTCCCCGATTGGAGCGTCGACGTCATTCTCCCCGTCGGGATCAGCTTCTATACGTTCCAGTCGATGAGCTACAGCCTCGACGTGTATCGCCGACAGATGCCCGCCTTGAAGAGTCTCTTCGACTACGCGCTCTATGTCACATTGTTCCCGCAATTGGTGGCCGGGCCGATCGAACGGGGATGTCATTTGGCGACGCAGGTGCTGCGTCCGACGCGGTTCTCGTGGGATGCCGCGAGCGAAGGAAGCTGGTTGATCTTAAAAGGGCTCTTCAAAAAGGCCGTACTGGCGGACAATTTGGCGCCGATCGTCGATCAGGTCTTTGCCTCGACCGCGCCGACCGGACCGGAAGTCATGTTGGGGGTTTACGCGTTCGCCTTTCAGATTTACGGCGATTTCGCAGGTTACACCGATATGGCGCGTGGAATCGGCAAATGGCTGGGATACGAGCTGATGCTCAACTTCCGGCTCCCCTATTTCGCGGTCGACCCCAGCGATTTTTGGCGGCGATGGCATATCAGTCTGTCGACGTGGCTGCGTGATTACCTGTATGTCCCGCTGGGGGGCAATCGCGGCGGGATGCTCTTCACCTGCCGCAACCTGATGTTGACGATGTTGCTCGGAGGGTTATGGCACGGGGCGAATTGGACCTATGTCGTCTGGGGGGCGTACCACGGCCTGCTGTTGGTGGTCTTTCGGCTATGGACGATGAGACCGTACGCGACACACGTCTCGGTCGGGGCCGAACGGCGGCATGACGCATGGTGGCTGATCCGGGTCATCGTCATGTTTCATCTGACCTGCTTCGGTTGGCTGCTGTTTCGCGCCGTGAGTTTGACGCAGGTGGGTGAAATGCTGGCCGCGGCGGGGACTTGGAGCGTCTCCACCGGTTTTGCCGCGGATCTGTGGCAAGTGAGCCTGTTGATCGTACCGGTGGTCTGTTGTCAGCTCCTGGAGGAAGTGACCGGGGAGCAGGAGTTGATTCCGCGGTTGTCCTGGTTGCCGCGGTCGCTGGCCTATGCGGGACTGGTGCTCGCGATCTTGGGGCTGGGGAATTTTGGCGGACGGGAGTTCATCTATTTCCAGTTTTGAGGCCCGGTCGACGAGGACTCATCCGACGGTGATGTTGACGGCGTCGGCGGATGAAACGGTCGCGCGATCGTCGTCGGAGCGGGTCCGCGCGCTGGAAACGTGGTTCGTCCGGGCGTGGTGTCGCTGGTCCGTGGTGGCGGGGGTCATCGTTTGGGGTTGCGCCGCCTGGGGCTTGCTGGGGTTGTTGTACCTCCAGCCGCTCAATCGCGGAGATGCCTTCTGGCGGGCGCTCACCTGGAAGCCCGCGATGGTTTGTGGCTTGGCGGTGAGCCTTGCGCCCTGGATTTGGCGCTGGAGCCTGTCGGTCCATCTCAGCCCGAGGCCGTTGCCCACGAGGCTGCCGATCGCGGCGTGTTTCGCGGTGGCGTGGGTCGGACTGGCGTCGCTGGCGTTGGCTCATCCACGTGGGAATTGGTTCTTTGTCGAGTGGGCGAAGGTCCGCACGCCGAACCCCTCGTTCGCCCGTAACACCTTGATGTGGAGCGCCCGGGACTTCGAGCATGCGGGGGACCCCGCCGCACCGCGACGAGTGACGATTGTCGGTTCGAGCCAAATCTATGCCGCGACCGACTTGGCGTGTCTCTCGGAGACCGCCGCTCGGGTCCGGTTCCAAAAGCAATGCCTCGCCGGCTTTGGTCCCATGCAATACCCCTGGTTGCTGGACCGAATCCTTGAGAGCCGTCCCGACCTGGTGGTCTGTTGGCTCAGTGAGTTCGACTTCTATCGCGAAGAGCATTGGCCGGTGAACCGGTTGCGGTGGGCCGCGAGCTTGAAGGGACTGGAGCGGCTGGTCACCGCGACCGATCACCCGTTCATCGATGCGACGGCGCGCCGGCGAACGGTGGCGGCCGGATCCAACTGGGGCGGCACGTATGCCGACCTGTGGGCGCAGCGGGGGGCCGCCGCCGACTTGGCGTTCGCGGCGATCAACCCGGTGTGGCGCCATCGGGATCATGTGCGGCAAACGGTCTTCGGATATTGGTGGGATCGGAGTCGTCCCCCGGCCGCGCGCACACCCGCCGGGGCGCTCGCGGAATCGGCCGATCTGGATGTGGCACGGGAGAACCTGCGGCGGAACCTGGGCCCCAAACCCATGGTTGAGACGAATTTTCGCTCGTTCGAACAATTTCTTCGGGCGCTGCGCGAGCGGCGGATCGAAGTGGTGGTTGTGGAGGGGGCGACGCATCCGGCGGCGATCGCGGTGGGTGATCCCGCTTGGCGACGGGAAACACGCCGGCGGTTGGAGGCGATGTGTTCCGTCACGGGTTGTTTCTATCTCGGCGCGGAGACGCGCCCGGAATTCACCGTGGCCGACTTCGCGGACCCGTACCATCTGAACGCGGCGGCGGCGGCGCGATTCAGTCGATTCCTCGCGGCCTGGATCCATGACTTCTGGGGAACGCGCGCCCCGGCGGGTCGCGGCTAAACATCAACGCGTGCATGGGAACCGTGTGACGGTATGACTCGACCGACGGCAATTGTGGCCACGACGATTTTTGAGCCCGCGTTCCTGACGGGATACGAAGCGAGCCTGCGACAGCACGACCGCTTGGGCGAGACGACGCTGATCGTCATCCCCGATCGGAAGACGCCCGCGTCCGTCGCGGCGGCGGCGGAAACCGCGCGCGCGCGGGGGTTTCGCGTGCTGTGCCCCGAGCTGAATGAACAAGACGCGTTTCTGCGGAAACTGGGGTGTCCAGACGGCTTTATTCCTTACAACACCGACAATCGCCGCAACGTCGGTTTTCTGATGGCCCTGGAACAGGGCTGCGAAGTCCTCATCTCGATCGATGATGACAACTTCTGTCTGCCGGGTGACGACTTTGTTGGCGGACATCATGTCGTCGGCTCCTCGGCGACCGACCCCGTCCTTCAGACCAGCGATGGCTGGTTCAACATCTGCACGCAACTGACCGGACCGGAGGGGCCCGCGATTTTCCCGCGCGGGTTTCCCTACGCGGCCCAGCGCGCAACCCGCGAAGTGTCGACCGCGCCGCGACCGATCACGCTCGCCATGAACGCGGGGTTATGGCTGGATGAGCCGGATGTCGACGCGGTCTATCGTTTGAGTCGCCGGCCCAAGATCCGCGAGTTCACGGGCCGGAATCTGGTCTTGGGCCCCGAGGTCTGGTCGCCGATCAACACGCAGAACACCGCCCTGACCCGGGAGGCGGCCCTGACGTATTACTACGTGCGGATGGGGTTCCGGCTCCAAGGGCTGACGATCGATCGGTTCGGCGACATCCTCAGCGGGTATCTCACGCAGAAGGTGGTGAAGCACCTGGGACAAGGGATTCGCGTGGGGACGCCGATCTTGGACCACCGTCGGACGCCGCACAATCTGTTCAAGGATCTTTATCACGAGCTCGCCGGGATGGTCCTGATCGAAGAGTTTGTGCCATGGTTGCGGGACGCGAAACTGTCGGGCACGACGTCGCTGGAGAGCTACGCCTCGTTGGCCGAGCAAATGTCGGCGGCCGCCGAGAGGTTCAAGGGTTTTGTCTGGGACGATGGCGGCCGCGACTTCCTGTATGAGACGGCGGACTTGATGAGGATTTGGATCGCCGCGGTCAGGAATTTCGGTGGGTGATCGCATGGAAGGTACGCATTCCGAGACACCGGATCCACGATCATCGATGCGGTTAGAGGCCCAACGGTGATGATGGTGGATGACCGCTGACCGATCAGGGGTTGGAGACATTCGGAGCGAGGGAGGTCGGCCGTTGGTTGCGGGGGATAGTATCAACGGGGGAGGGCGGCTTACGGAGATTTTAGGGAGTGGAGTATTCAAGCGCCCCGATCTTTGTTCTGGTTTAGTGTCGATGAATGTCGGCACTAAGCTTCGGTGCCGGATTCCAAGCGTGCGTGATGCGCGCCAGACACCGAGAGTTGATTCGGGATTCAACCCTCTGAACGGGGAATTCGCGGGCCATGTGTGGAATCTTCGGCGTCGTGGGACGCCGAACGCAAAGTGGATTGCGCGCGGCGGCGGAAACCCTGAACCACCGCGGCCCCGATGCGTTCGGCGAATGGGCTGATCCCGAAGCCGAGGTCTATTTGGCCCATTGTCGGTTGTCGATCATCGATTTGAGCAGCCTGGCCGGCCAGCCGATGGCGAACGAAGACGGCCGAGTACAGGTCGTCTTCAACGGCGAGATCTACAATTTCGCGGAGCTCCGTCGGGAGCTGGCGGCGCGCGGACACCATTTCCGGTCGCAGTCGGACACCGAAGTCATCGTTCACGGATACGAAGAATGGGGGGCGGAGCTCTTCACGAGGCTGCGTGGGATTTTCGCCATCGGGGTGTGGGATGCCGCGCGACGTCAGTTATGCATCGCCCGCGATCGGCTCGGCATCAAGCCCCTGTATTATTCGGTGCGCGGCGGCGAGTTCGCGTTCGCGTCGGAACCGCGGGCCTTGTTGGCGATTCCCGGGTTCCCTCAGACGACTTCGGTCGCGGGGATGGTTCAGTTTCTGCAGTACACCTACACCACGGGAGTCGAAACGATCTGGTCGGAAATCCGGCGGTTCCCCCCGGCGCAGTCGGCGATCTTTGATCTGGAACGGAGCACACTGCGGCGGCGGGAGTATTGGCAACTGCCGGAGGTGGATCACCGTTGGAACGCGGCGGAAGCGATCAACCGGGTCGATGAATTGCTGAAGGACGCGGTCGAGGAGGAGTTGGTCAGCGATGTGCCCGTCGGTGTCTTTTTGAGTGGCGGGGTCGACTCCTCGCTGATTTCGTCGTATGCCGCCGAGCGGTCCCCGCAGATTCAAAGTTTCTGCGTCGACTTCGTGGGTTGGGAGGGATCCGAGGTCGAGGATTCCCGGAGCGTGGCGCGGCATCTCTCCACGCGGCATACCATATGCCCGCTCGATCCGCGAAATTGTCGCGTCACCGACCCGGAAATCGCCGATCGGTTTTTCCCGATCTGGGATGAGCCGATGGGGGATCCCGCGATCGTCCCGACGTGGGAATTGTCGCGTGTCACTCGTGAGGCGGTGACGGTGGCCTTGTCCGGCGATGGGGGAGACGAGCTGTTCGCCGGCTATAAATGGTACGGGCTGGTGCAGCGGACGCTGCGTCGATCATTCTCGTGGGGATTGGAACGATGTCGCCGGGCGGTGGGTCAGGGGCGGGAGTGGCCCCGCGGCTGCGTCAATGAGTTCGAGTACTACCAGTTGCTGCACACGCCGACATTTTCGCGCGCGGAACTGCGGTGGCTGTTCCCGGATTGGACACGGGAAATCGCGGCGGCGGAACCGGGCCGACTCTTCAGGGAACATGACAGGCCCGAGACCGAACCGTTCCGGCGATGGCAGTTGATCGATGCGGCGACTTATCTGGTGGACAACAACTTGGCGCGGGTCGATCGCGCATCGATGGCGCATGGGTTGGAGGTTCGTGTGCCGCTGCTCGATCACCGGTTGGTCGAGTTCGCATTTTCGCTGCCGGATGAATTGCGTCACAGAAACGGAACCACGAAGTACGTGCTGCGCGAATTGACCAGGCGGCATTTGCCGCCGGCCGTCTGGGATAAACCGAAGCAAGGGTTCTCGTTCCCGTTGCATTATGTGGCTCCGGCGGCGGACCTGATTCGTCGGCTGGATGGCGGAACACTGCTCGCCCGCGGAGTGATGGACCGAGGGGGCTGGGAACGTTGGAAAGCGTCCGGTCCGCCCGCGGGACGACATCTGCAGTTGTGGTTGTTGTACGTCCTGGATCAATGGGCGGGACGCTGGATGTTCCGCGAGCGGCGGATGCTTGCCGACGCGCGACAATCGTTCCCGGGACAAATCGCGGTGGGAGCCGGATGAACCGTTGATGAATCCACGCCCGCCTATACCCGCCCCGATGACACCGATCGTCTTGGGACCGTTACCCGATCGGCCGTTGCTGTCGATTGTGATTCCCAGCTACAACCAGGGAAAGTACATCCGGGCGACGATCGATTCGATCCTGTCTCAGACTTACCGTCCGTTACAGATCATCGTGATGGACGGCGCGTCGAAAGACGAAACGGTCGCGGTGTTGGAGAGCTACGCCGCCCATCCCGAACTCGAATGGACTTCGGAACGTGACAGCGGGGTCGTCGAGGCGGTGAATAAGGGCTTCGCCCGGGTGCGCGGCGATCTGGTGGCGATCCAGAGTTCCGATGACTGTTATCTGCCGGGGGCGTTGGCGACCGTCGTGGCTGCGTTTGGCGATGATCCACAACTGGGATTGCTGTACGGCGATACGGTGAAGGTTAATGCGTTCGGGGAAGAACTCGCGCGGCATCGGATCGGGCCGTACAGTCTGCTGAACCTGCTGCGGATGCGGACCTGGATTCCACAACCCTCCGCGTTCTTTCGGCGGGAACTTCTTGAGGCCCTCGGGGGCTGGGATGACCGCATTCCCTACTCGCCGGACACCGATTTGTGGCTGCGAATGGCCTTTCGGACCAAGGTGCGTAAGCTCGACGAATATCTCTCACAGCGTCGCATGCACGGCGAACAGCGCGATACGCAGGCGGCGAAGATCACCCGCGACTATGCCAAGATGATCGAGCAATCGCCTGATCTCGCCGCCGCGAACCCGGAAATTCGACGGGCCGCCCACGCCGGTAAGCACTTGATGCGGGTCCGCTACAACGCGACCGGCAGCGATTGGCATACCGCGTGGAACCTATGGAAGGCGGGACAGTACGACCCGAGTTGCCGACAATGGTCGGCCGTGCTGAAACACCTCGCCTGGTGGCCGCTGCGTCGACAACTCTCGCGTTGGAAACGCCGACTCAGGGGTGCCGCCGGCGACGGGGATCGACCAGAGCGAGCATGAAGACATCGCGACATCCATGACGAACGTGGCGACATCACTTCGATCCGTTCTGGGGGCCGTATGCAAAGACTGGCCGCGGTTCCACCGAGCCCTCAGGGAACCGGTCACGGCGGGGTCCGATCCGGCCCGGGGCTGGAGTTCGCTGTGCAACCGCATCGAGCGGATGACGCCGAATCGCGAGGGGCCGGGGGTTCGCTGCGAATGGGAGTGGGGGAGCGATCTGCGGGCGTGTGTCGATCTTCCGTTTTTGGGCCGGCGGTTGATGGCGCGGTCGCTCGCCGATTGGCCGATCAGCTTCGCCGCCCAGCCGCGGCCGGGGCAAGGGCCGCTCGTCAGCTTCATTTTCGCGCACGCGGGGACCGATCGACTGACACAATTGCGGCAAACCATCGCCTCGATCTACGCCCAGGAGTGCGTCGACATCGAATGCGTGGTGATCGATCAATCGCCCGCTCCGATCGAATCCCGATTGCCGCCGGGTGTGGTTTATCGGCATCTCGACAAGCGGCGGGTCGCCCCGGGGTGGTACAAAAGCTGGGCCTATAACATCGGGGCCCGCACGGCGACCAGCGAGATCCTCATCTTCCACGACGGCGACATCTGCGCCCCCACGCGGTACGCCCATGAAGTCCATCAGACGTTGACGACCCGTGGTTACGACGCCGCCTCCTTGCAGCGTTTCCTCTATTACCTCAACGCTGACGATACGGCGAAGCTGGAGACGAACCAGCGCTTCACGGGCCGCGAAACGCCGCAGCGGGTCTACCAGAACTGGAAGGGGGGGACGATCGCGATTCGCCGCGAGACCTTCCTCCAACTGGGGGGGTTCGACGAGGGTTTTGTCGATTGGGGAGGCGAGGATGACGAGTTCTACCAGCGTTGCGGCGGTGTGCGGCACTGTCGCTACGGCTACCTCCCGTTCGTTCATCTCTGGCATCCGCCGCAGGTCGATCGGAAGGCGGAGGACAACCCCAACATCACCGCGGTCATGCCGTGGCGGATGGGTTTGCCGATCGCGGAGCGGATCGCGGAATTGACCCGGCGCAACTTCGGCGATCCGCACGGGCCCGACCCGTCCCGGAGTTACAAGTCGCAGCGGGCCGACCGTGTCGCGACCAGCCGGCAGACGGCCGATTCCTCATGCTGAAAGCGTTCCTGAAGACCGTCCTGCCGGCGACGACGCGGCAAGCGCTCCGACGCGCGGCGAAACGGCTGCGGTATCGGGGGACGAACCACTTCTGTCCGACGTGTGGCGCGAACTTGTCGATGTTCCTGCCATGGGGCGCGGAGGTGGATTTCCTGTGTCCGGTCTGTGGATCGAAACCGCCGCATCGACTCGCGACGCTGGCGTTCGATCGGCATCCCGAGTGGTTCGCGCGGCCGGGCGTCTTGCTGCATGTGGCCCCGGAGGTCGACGTCGCCAAGAAACTGCGCGGGATCGCCGCGGCGCGCGGGCTCACCTATCGCGGGGGCGGGATCACCGGCGTCGGAGAAACCTATCTGAACTTGCTGGAGCTCCCTTTCCAGGATGGAACGGTCCCCTTCGTCTATTGTTGTCATGTCCTCAATTCGTTGCAGGATGATCGCGGCGCGATGCGAGAGGTCCACCGCGTGCTCCATCCGCAAGGGGTGGCGTTGCTGCAAGTCCCCGCCTACTGGCCGGGTGAGCACACGGTGGAAACGAATTCGCTCGAGGAACGGTTGCGGGTCTTCAAGGACGTGGGGATCCATCGGTGTTACACCGATGCCGATTATGTGCAACGGTTGTGTGACGCCGGCTTCGACGTCGAGCACATTCGCGCCGCCGAACTTCCGGAGGAACAGCGACACCGGATGGAACTCAAAGGGGAGGTCCTGCACGTCTGTCGGAAACGGGCGTCGACATCTTGAGCGATTCGGGCTGGGTCTCGCTGACGTTCGATGACGCGCTCGACGAGCATCTGGATCACGCGCTTCCGGCGCTCGACGCCGCGGGATTGTCCGCCACCTTTTACGTCCCGCTGTCGGCTTCGGGCTGGATCGATCGTCAGGCTGAATGGCGCGCCGCCGCCGCGATGGGGCATGAGCTGGGGAATCACACGATCTTCCATCCGGCCGACGCGCGGAAATCGTGGGTTCGGCCGGGGAATGCGATCGATCATTATTCGCTCGATCGGATGCGGCTCGAACTCGAAGTGGCCAATCGGCACTTGCACGCCGTGGACGGCCGAACCGAACGAACGTTCGCGTATCCGTGTTCGAACTCGTATGTCGGACATCAGGGGGGGGTGCGACGCGGCTTGCGGCATTTGCGGCTGGATCGGACGCGGCTCGCCGGGTGGGTCGATCGTTACGCGCTTGATCTCGGGGCGACGCGCGAGTCGTATGAACCGGTTGTCGCGGAGTTGTTCGCGGCGGGACGCGGCGGGGGCCTGCGGATCAACGACCCCGTTCCGGCGACCAGCGATTTCTCACGCACGATGTTGCCCAGCGTCTCGGTGGAGGGTTGGTCGCTGACCGAACTTCAGGCTCACGTTGCACGGGGACTGGCCGCCGGCACTTGGGTGATTCTTCAGTTTCATGGCGTCGGCGGGGGGCATCATCAGAATCTTGACATGCCCACGTTCCGAAGCTTTACCGACTGGTTGGGCACGGAACACCGCGAACGCGTGATTACGGTGTTGTCCGGAGCGAAACGCCTGTGGCCGGCAATGGTTAAAGGTTGATGGCCGGATCGCACGCATCGCGGTCGACGTCATGGCCCGCGACGATGCGTAGCCCGCGCCGACCGGTGGAACGGATCGCACGACCACGATGATGAACAGCCCGTCCATGATTCCCGGCCTCGTGTCGACCATCATTCCGGTCTACAACCGGCCGCGCATGCTGCGCGAAGCGGTGGAGAGCGCGCTGGGACAAACCTATCCCCAGGTCGAGGTGATTGTCGTCGACGACGGCTCGACCGACGACACGCCGCGCGTCGGCGAGGAGTTGATGGCGGCGAGTGCGGGGCGGGTGGTCTTCCTGCGCAAACCGAATTCCGGACCGGGCCCCACGCGCGAGATGGGCCGCCGGGCCGCGCGCGGCGAATTCCTTCAGTATCTGGACAGCGACGATTTGCTGCGGCCGCGCAAGTTTGAATTGCAGGTCGCCGCGCTGCGGCGGCAACCCGAATGCGGCGCGGCTTACGGTTGGATTTGTGTCCATCCGGTCGATCGCGCCCCGCTGGAGAGCCCCTTCAAAGGCTCCGGCGAAGCGCGTGACACCTTGTTTCCGCGGATTCTCGCTGATCGCTGGTGGAATACCGATTGCCCGTTGTTACGACGGAGCGTCACCGATGCCGTCGGCCCGTGGAGCGACCTCAAATGGTCGCAAGACTGGGAATACGACGGCCGGGTGGGGGCCTTGGGGACGAAACTCGCGTATGTCGCCGATTGGGTCTGCGATGAACGGCATCACGGCGAACTCCGGCAGACCTCCAAGGCGAACTGGATGGAACCGCTGCGTCTGCGAGAACGGCTGCGATTCTTGCAGATGATGTTCACATCGGCGGAGAAGGCCGGCGTCGCGGATGACATTCCTGATCGCATGCACTTCACACGGTGGGTTTTCGCGACGGCGCGCAACTGTGCCGCCGCGGGTCTCATCCCGGAAGCCAAAGCGTGTTTGGAACTGGCCGATCGATCCGCGGGGAGGAATGCCGCGGTCCGCAAAGGGTTCACCACGTTTCGCTGGTTGTCGAGCACTCTCGGCTGGCGTGCCGCGGGTCAGTTGTCGCTCCTCGGGCAACGTCTGAAACGCCCCTCGACATTCACCTTGAAGCAATCATTCGCCAAGAGCCTGCAAAGTCCCTCGACCACGCCGCAATGACGTCTGACACACCACGCGTTTCGATCGTCATGAGCGTCTACAACGAGGCGCACCGGGTCCCTCGCGCCATCGCGGCGCTGCAAGCGCAGACGTTCGCCGATTGGGAGCTGATCCTCGTCAACGATGGTTCCGCCGATCACACCGCGCAGGTCTTGGACGCCGCCGCGGCGACTGACTCCCGGCTGCGCGTGGTCCATCAAGACAATCAAGGCCTCACCCGGGCCCTCATCCATGGCTGCCAATTGGCCAGGGGTGAATTGATCGCCCGCCACGATGCCGATGACTGGTCGGAACCGACCCGGCTGGCCGTGCAAGTGGCTCAGTTGGATGAGGATGCCGCGCTGGGTTTTGTGGCCTGTGCCACGCAGTATGTCGGCCCGCGGGATGAGCTGCTGGAATTGGTGGTTCGCGACGCCCCGACTGCAGAAGCGACACGACGTCTCCTTGATGAACGCCAAGGCCCTCCCGCCCACGGCAGCGTGATGTTTCGCCGCGGGCTGTATGAAGCGATCGGCGGATATCGCGCGGAGTTCTACTTCGGCCAGGATTCCGACCTGTGGATGCGGATGGCCGAGCGCATGCCGATCGCCTACACCACCGAACGGCTCTACAACGCCCGCCGCGATCCCGACAGCGTTTCGGGACGGATGGGGGGGCTGCAGCACGATTTCGGCGAGCTGGGCCAGGCCTGTCGCGCGGCACGACGAGAGGGCCGATCAGAAGCGGAGTATCTGACCGCGGCCCGCAAACTGACTGAAGTCGCGCGGCAACGCCGTCATCTACAAGGGTCGCGGTATCGCCGCGCGACGATGGCGTATTTGATTGGCACCACGCTGGGGCAACTCAGCGACCCGCGCGCCCGCGACTACTACTGGCAGGCGATCGGCCATCACCCGCTCTATTGGCGGGCATGGTATCGGATCGCTCGCGGGATGATCAAAGCGAATAGCGAGAAGCGAGTAGCAAATACCACTCCGTAGTTGTCGCTTCGCGATTTCCGATTCGCTGTTCCCGATTCGCCATTCGCTCACCCTTCCATCCATGACTTCTGCACCATCCTCTACCACCGATCGATCACAGCTCCTCGATGTCCTGCGGGGTGTCGCGGTGTTGGCGGTGATGTTGCTGCACACTGGTGATCATGGGGTTGGCGGGGGGACTCCGTGGTATGACGCCACCGTGTGGCAGGTGATCCGGCATGGCTATCTGGGGGTCCAGCTCTTCTTTGTGATCAGTGGGTATTGCATCCTGGGGGCTGTGATTTCCGCGGAACGAAAACCACAGCCGTGGCGGACATTTGTCGGTCGGCGGCTTTACCGCATCTTTCCCCCCTATTGGGGCAGCCTGCTCTTCGCCGTGCTCCTGGGGCTGGGGACGGTCGTTTTGATGAAGAAGACGTGGATCAGCATTTTTCCACTCGACTTATGGGACTGGCTGCTCAACATCATCTTGTTGCAAGGCCCGTTCGGGGCTCCCGATGCGACGATGGTCTATTGGTCGTTATCGATCGAAGTGCAGTTCTATGCGGTGATGTCGATCTGCTTGTGGTTCCCTCGGTTGATGGCGTGGTGGTTGACGGCGGTTTCGGCCGTCTATCTCGGCTGGGTGATCACCCCGCGGATCGGGATTTCAGGGACGCCGCTCGCTTATTGGCCGGAATTCGCGGTCGGAATTGCCGCCTACATGTGGCTCCATCCGCGGCGGTTTGATCGTCGCTGGCCGATCGTGATCAGTCTCTTGACCATCGGGGCGATCGGCGTGGGGCTCAGCCAAGCCGAGACGATGGTGGAAGCCCAAGGCGAATTTCGTACGCCGTTCAAGCAACTGTTTTGCGTGTTCTGCGGGCTGTTCCTCGTCGTGGGATCGACCTGGAACGTGCCCGGACTGAATTCCTTCATGGGACGCCTCCTGGCGGGGGTGGGGACGATCTCCTACTCGCTTTACCTGACGCACGTTCCGATCGGCAGCCGCGTGATGAACCTTGCCGGTCGAGTGGTGGACTTGAATGGCCCCGCCTGGCTGGCGGTGGCGGCGGCGTCGTTGCTGCTGCAAGGCGTGATGGGTTGGCTGTTCTTCCGATATTGCGAATCGCGGTGGTTGAACACCACGCCGGGACGGCCCATACAGCAGGCCCCGGCGATCCTAACTCCCGCGGGAGTCTCCTTGACGTGAGTTGGCGCACACATTGTCGCGTGGGCGTGGCCGGAATCACCCGACGGCTGCCGATGGTTCGCGGTCTGGGGCGGATCATTCTGGGGCTTGACGGTTGGTTGACTTCGACGGTCGATCCGCGGTCGTACCTCGCGACGGCCACGATCAATCATGGTTGTCGGCTGCATCTCGATCTGCGCGGCTGGGAGCAGAAATTCGCGTACTACTACGAGCGTTGGGAATGGGAATTCATCGCCGCCGTCACGCGGCATTACTCACGCGGTGTCTTCTATGACGTGGGCGCCTCGATCGGGCTGTATGCCACCACCTTCGGGCGGATCGCCAAGTCCCGAGGCGGCTATTTGCGCGCCTTTGAGCCGATGCCGCCGAATCTGGAACGTTTGCGATCGCAGTTGCCGCTGAACGAGTTGACGGAGCGTGACGTGCGGATCGAGCCGGTGGCGTTGGGTGATGCCCCCGGTGAAGTGCGGCTGACGCTGGTTGACGGCGTCCGACCGGGAAATGCGAAGGTGGTCGCCGACGGCGGCGTGCAGGTGCCGGTCACCACGTTGGACAGCGTGTGGGAGCGAAACGGCCGCGAAGCGGTGGGGTTTCTGAAGATCGACACCGAAGGTTGGGACGTCAAGATTCTGCAAGGGGCCCGCGAGATGGTGACCATCTGCCGTCCGAATTTGCTCGTGGAATTCAATCGGGAGCGGATGCGCAATCTCCACGTCCCGATCACCCCGGTATGGTCGTGGTTGGTGGAGGAATTGGCCTATCAGCCCCGCCGCATCGATTCACGTGGACAAGAAATCCCGCTTGCCGAACCAGGTGACTGGGAGAACCTGCTCTTCCTGGCCCCCGTCGGTTAGCCCAGCCCGAGGCCAACGCCGAGCGCGGCTTGATCGATCGATTCATGGCACACGCCGACCAGCCACCGCTGCGGATTCTCGTCGCCGCCGATGTCCCTCCCGACCCGAACGCCGGGGCATCCGGGACGGTCTATCAGATGAACCGCGCGCTCGAACGCCTGGGACATGTCGTCGAAGAAGTCTGGCAGCCGGAACTGGGTCGGCGGATTCGGCATGGGAATCTGCACTATCTGCTGGAGTTGCCGATCGCGTATGGCGGAGCGCATTTGCGTCGACGTCGTCAACCGTTCGACGTCCTCGAGTTCAATCAACCGCACGCGTATCTCGCGGCGGCGACGCACCGGAGGCGGAAACTCCCCGGCGTCTTCGTGAATCGCAGTCACGGCCATGAAGTCCGCTCGGAAGAGGCGCTCGCACCCTGGCGCCGGGAACTCGGCGTCTCACCGCCGCGTGGCGTGCGGGGTTGGGTTTCGTCCTGGCTCCGTCGTGGTCTTGATCGGCAGTGGGAACTGATCAGCCGGACCGCGGATGCGTTTCACGTGTCGAGCCGGGATGACGCGGAGTATCTGACGTCCCGGTACGGCGTCGACCCGGACCGCATCGCGGTGGTCACTCAAGGAATCCCCGAAGTCTTCGTGACGACGCCAAAGGCGCCCTACACCGCGGAACGTCAACGAAAACTCCTGTATGTGGGACAGTACGCCTTCTTCAAGGCGCCGATGATGCTGGCGCGAACGGTGACGGCGGTGCTCGAACAGCGCCCCGACGTCACCATGACGTGGGTCTGCGGCGCGAGCCACCATGCCGAAGTGCGGGCGTTGCTTCCCGAGTCGATCCAAAGCCGCGTCACATTATGCGACTGGATGCCCCAGGACGATCTGATCCGCATCTTCGATCAGCACGGGATGTTCCTGTTTCCGTCGTTCTTCGAGGGCTTCGGCAAGGCGCCGCTCGAGGCGATGTCGCGCGGGTTGTGCGTGCTCGCCACCCGGACCGGGGGCATGCGGGATTTCATCGAGGATGGCCGCACGGGTCGACTGGTGGCGATTGGTCAGCCGCAAGACATGGCGGCCGCCGCGTTGCGGTGGCTCGACGATCTTGACGCTTGCCGACGGCTTTCGGATCAAGCCCGTCAAGCCGCGATCCGACATCGCTGGGATGACTGCGCGAACGAATTGGTGGGACATTACCGTCGTTGGCTGGCCCGGAAGCAGGCCGAATCCTCCGCATGAGGATCGTGACCGCGGCGTTCCGACTCTTCGTGACTGCTCGAAAGTCTCCGATTCATGCCCTACGTTTCCACCGACGTGTCGATCGCCATTCCGACTTACGGCCGCGATGGCGTATTGGTCGATACGATCCGTCACTGTCTCGACCAGTCACGGCCGGCCGGTGAGATTCTGATCCTCGATCAGACGCCGACCCATGAGCCCGCCGCAGCGCGACAACTTGCGGATTGGCATGCGGCGGGGAAGATTCATTGGGAGCGGCTGACCACCGCGTCGCAACCGGCGGCGATGAATCGCGCGCTCCAGTTGGCGACGAAGCCGCTGATTCTGTTTCTCGACGACGACATCATCCCGGCGGAGGGGTTCGTCGCGGCTCATGCCGCGGCGCAAAGCGCGCCGGATGTCGCCGTGATCGTCGGTCAGATCATTCAACCGTGGCAGACGCCGGGTGATGTGCCGATCCCGCCCCGTCGCGGTCGCTTGAAGGCCGATCTGGAGTTCCCGTTCCATACCACGCGGAAAACGACGCTGCACAATGTGATGTCCGGGCATATGTCGGTCCCGGTGGAACTCGCCCGTCGCTTAGGGGGCTTCGATGAAAACTTTCATGGAGCGGCCTATCGGTTTGATACGGAATTCGGTCGCCGGGTGTTGCGCGCGGGTGGCACGATTCATTTTGAACCGCAGGCGAGCATCCGCCATTTGCGCGCCGAACGGGGCGGCACCCGCGCGCAAGGGAACCATCTCGCCTCGGCCAGCCCGAAGCATGGGGTGGGAGACTACTACTTCGCCTTACTTCACGGACTGGACGGCGAGTCGCTGTGGTATTGCGGCCGTCGGCTGGTGCGCGAGGTCTGCACCAAATTTCATTTGAAGCACCCCTGGTACATCCCGGTGAAACTGTTTGGGGAGCTGCGGGCGCTCGGCTGGGCGATTCAGCTCCGTCGGCAAGGCCCGAAACTCCTGCGGCACCCGACCCCATGACCTACCGCGTCGGCTTTCTGACCAGTCATCCGATTCAGTACCAGATCCCGGTCTTCCGGCACCTGGCGGCCGACCCTGCGCTCGATTTCACCGTCTTTTTCTGCCAGATCCCCGATGCGCGGATGCAAGGGGCCGAGTTCAACGTCCCCTTCACCTGGGACCTTCCCCTGTTCGGGGGCTACCGGCATCGAGTCTTGAAGAATGTCTCGCCGCATCCGGGCGTGATGGACTATCGGGGCTGCGACACCCCCGAAATCGCCGCGATCCTGGCTGCTGAGCGGTTTGATGCGTTCATCATCAACGGCTGGGTCGTGAAGAGCTGCCTGCAAGGCCTGCGCGCGTGCCGCCGGCAACGGATTCCCTGTCTGGTGCGCGGCGAAGCGAACGATCTGCGTCCGCGCCCATGGTGGAAGCGGTGGTTGCAACGGCAACTTGTCCGACAGTACGCGGGATGCCTGGCGATCGGCCGGGCGAACGCCGAGTTTTATCGCCGGCGCGGGGTGCCGGAGCGACGGCTGTTCTCGGCCCCGTATTGCGTCGAGAACGAACGTTTCGCCGCCGCCGACGATCCGCAGCGACGCATGGCCGCGCGCCGCCGTTGGAACATCGCCGAGGAGGCGGTCTGCTTTCTGTCGAGCGGCAAACTGATCGACAAAAAGCATCCGCGTGAGCTGATCGCCGCCTATCGAGCCTGTGACGCCCGAACCCCGGTCCACCTGTTGATCGTCGGAGATGGGCCGCTTCGCGCGGCTTGCGCGACCCTCGCCGCCGACGCTTCATTCCCCATCACCTTCGCGGGTTTTCTGAATCAAGGGGAGATTCTGGACGCATACGCGGCGGCTGACTGTCTGGTGCTGCCGTCCGACGCGGGGGAAACCTGGGGGCTGGTCGTGAACGAGGCGATGGCGGCGGGCCGACCGGCGATCGTCAGTGATCTCGTCGGCTGCGCGGCCGACTTGGTCACGCCGCATGAAACCGGGCTCGTGTTTTCGTTCGGCGACTGGGCGCAACTCTCACGACAACTGGCCGAAGCCGCGGGGGATCGCGACCGCTTGAGGCGTTGGGGCATCACCGCGAAAAATCGCGTTCAGCGGTACAGTCCGCTGGTCGCCGCCCGGGGAATCTCCCACGCCGTGCAAACGCTCTTGCGGGGGACGTCGACATCGTCGACAACTTGAGGTTCCGGCCGACTTGCTCGTCACCCGTCGTTGGAACTCGCCGATCGCCGCATGGAATACGCATACCTCGGCATCATCGCTTTGGCTTGTGCCGCCGCCTTGGGGAACTGGCGGCTGGCGCTGTATTTATGCCTGGTGATCGACGTCGTGCGCGATCCCGTCCGCAAGCTGTTGCCCGAGCAACCGGTCTGGGCGACGGTCCTGGGGGCCGCCCCCTGGGGGATGATCATGCTGCGGGCGTTCAGTTCCGAGCAGACGGAACTGCTGGCGGCGATTCCGCGATACCCCAAACTTTCGACGGCCCTTACTTGCCTGGCGATGGCCTTGGTCCCCGGATTTCTGTTGAGCTGCGTCTATTATCCGAGCGGCTATCGATTGGCGCTGATCGGAGCCGCCTCGTATCTCGGGCCGTTTCTGGGGATCGGGCTGGGGTATCTGTTCGTCCGCGGTGAACCGATGCTGTTACGGTTCCTGATGGGTTACGGACTGATCAACGCCGTGGCCTTGATTGGCGCTCCGCTCGAATTTCTTGACGCCGATGTGCCCGCGTTGGGAGGGATTCGCGTCGATTGGATCCGGTATCGCGAGGGCTACATCGTGGACCTGATCTCGGGATTCTATCGGAGTCCGGACGTCATGGGGCTGCATGCGGCGCACGTGATGATGTTCGGCGCGATTCTCGCGCTCCGCTCGCGGGGGTTGATGCGGATTGTCTGGTTGCTGCTGATCGGCTGGGGAGGCATGGGGGTCCTGCTGTGCGGTCGGCGAAAGATGATGGCCATCCCGCTGGTGTTCATCATCTCGTACGCGATTCTGAATTACTTCCAGGGTTCTTCGCGGAAGTTGACGATCGCGGTGATGATCGTCTCGGCGCTCGCGGTGGTCGGGGGCGCGGCCCTTGTCGCCAGCCGACCCGAGTGGCTCGAGTACACCACGTATGCCTCGACCGTGATCAGCGAGGCCCCCGAACGACTGCAGACCAACGTCATCGGCGGGGCGTTCGAGACCGTCCGGCAAGCGGGCGTGATGGGGGCGGGACTCGGAACCGGTACGCAAGGCCGCTACTACGTCGCGACCACGTCCGGCTCGGGAGCCCGCGGTTGGCAGGAGGACGGCATCAGCCGGTTGCTGCTGGAGCTCGGTCTGCCCGGATTCTTGTTCGTGTTGGTGACGGCGTATCTGCTGCTCGGCGTCTTTCGCTCCGCGATTCAAATCACGCCCCGCGACACTCCGGCGCGCGACCTGCAACTGATGCTGGCGGCGGTCGTGCTGGGAGATGTGGCGTCGTTCATCGTCGCCCACCAGCATTTCAGCGGCGATCCGATCGCCGCCTTGATGGTGACATTCATCGCGGGTTGTATTCTTGGCGCTCCCCGACTTGTCGCGATGTCGCCCCGCCCCATCCTCGAACCCGCTCCCCCATCAGGCTTCGCGCCGAGCTGGCGGCGGTCCTGACGGCTCCTCGTCGATTCCACAACTCACGCTGACGACGAAGGCATGGGTCCGCCACGGGTCTGCGGACGCGGCGATACTGTTCCTGGTCGTGGGCTGCGGATTGTGGTGGTGGCAACCGGCGCCCGCCTGGCTGCGTGACGGAACCATCTATGTGGCCACCCATGGGCATGATGGGAACCGGGGGGACGCACCACAACGCCCGTTACGGACGATTCAGCGCGCTCTCGACATCGTCGCGCCGGGGGAGCGGATCGTCATCGCCGCGGGGATCTATCACGAACGCCCCCATGTGTGGCGAGGTGGCACGCCCACCAAGCCGATCGTCATCACCGCGGCCGAGCCGGGAAAAATCGTCATCACCGGCGCGCTTCGTGAACAAGTCCCCGCCGACTGGACCTGGGAATCGCTCGGCGAGGGGATCCATGTCACGGCGACGCGGACACCGGTTTACCGCTTGCAGGCCGACGGTCGCGATCTCTACCGCGTCCCTTGGGGAGGGATCGCCGCCCTCCGGGGGCTCATTCGTCGTCCGGGCGCGCACGGCGCGTTCAGCTATACCGACGGACGGCTCGCCGTCTGGTTGCCCGATGGGTCGTCACCCATCGACCGGCTGACGACCCATCGGCCCGCGCCGGAACCGCGCGAGTGGGGCGAGCTCAAGTCGGCGACGGTCTGGATCGAGGCCGACCATGTTTGCCTGGAAAATCTCCGGATCGAGTGGGGTTTGGGGGCCGCCGTCAACGTATGGAACGCCGGCGATGTCGAACTTCGTGATTGTGCGTTTCACGGCGCGACGTTCGGCGTGCGGTCGATCGAGTCGAACGACCGCCCCGGCTCCCTGAAACTGCGGCGGTGCCTGTATCACAATTTCCCCCAGCGGGCCTGGCGCGCCGGCTGGCTCACGTGGGACGAAGTCTACGCGGGGTACGCCTCTTCGACTTTGTTGGTGGATCACGCCGGGGCCACCGAAGTCCGCGATTGTCTGGTCAGCCATGGGGGGGATGCTCTGCGGGTCTCGCCCGATCGACGGGCCGCCGATTCCCGGGCGGTGATCGACGGCAATTGGTTCGTTCTGGGGACGGACGACGCCGTCGAGCTGGATGGTGACGCGGCCCAGGTCGCCGTGACGAACAACCTGATTTACGATCATCACCAGAATTTCAGCGTCAGCCCGGTTCGTCGCGGACCGGTACGAATCGCGTCGAACCGCTGTCTCCATCCGCGGGGGGGGATCAACGGATCGCAGCTCAAGCTCATCGCGATCGAGGGGGGCGAGGTGATTCGAAACGTGTTGCTCGAAGACAATCTGTTCGTCGGGGATTACGCATGCTGGTACAGCGACACGCCGATGGAGAACGTCACCTTGCGAAGGAACACGTTCCTGATTGATCGTACCGCCGATCCCCCGTGGCCCGAGGGGCTGATTCTCGAAGAGAATCTCATCCGGCGACGCGATCGGGGCACCACGCTTGAAGCCGAATGGAGCGGCGCGCCCCGCGTACCGGCCGACGTCTTCGCGGGTCCTCCCTCGCGGGCATGGCCCGGGCCCGTATGGCTCGACCATGGGACGCACCCCGCTTTGCGTGAACTCCCCAAGTGGCTGACGGCGAATTAATTCCCGACCGCGCCTGGTGATTCCTACGATCCACGCCAAACTGAGCCGGTTCGCCCTTGGTTTGTTCCTGGGCGGATCGCTGGGCCGCGCGGTGGGGATGGCCGTGGACGCCGGGTTGTGGGAACTGAGCTACGACTATGTTTTTCCGGAATCGTATGCCGCGCGGGCCGGGACACGGTTGGGCCTGTTTCTCGGCGCGCTGTATGGCGCGGCGGCGACCATCACGTGCCGCCCGTACGCCACCATTGGGCGATCGCTGCGCGACGCCGGGATCGCCGGGATGTTCATCGTCGGCGGAGGGCTTGCGTGTGGCGTGACGGGCTGGAGCCTGACGAAGCTTGGTTACGGAGCCCATGTCGGAGCGGGGCTGGCCTTATCGCCGCGACATGCCTTTTGCGCGACATGGGTCCATGGAACCGCCGCCGCGGCATGGCTGGTGACAGTGGGGCTGATGATCGCGGTATGGCGAGAACGCCTCGTGGCGGCAGGATCGGCGGAATCCCTCGCGGATGTCGGATCAGCGGTCGAGATCTCCGGAGGTCTGGCTGGCGAGTCTCCCGCGGATCGAGTGTGATGTCGGCGCGGTCGCTCCTTGTATTCCCCGAAATGAGTCTCCCTCCCACGTGTCGACGTCTGCCGTGAGTGATGAATCCCAGTCGAAACGGGCCCTCGTCATCGGCATCTCGGGCCAGGACGGGGCGTATCTCGCGCGGCTGCTGCTGGCGAAGGGCTACGTCGTTTACGGCAGCTCGCGCGACGCGCAGGTTCACCCGTTCTCGACGCTGCAACGGCTGGGCCTCCGCGAGCGGGTCGAACTTCTGTCGATCACGTTGACCGACTTCCGCAGCGTGCTGCAGTCGCTGGTGAAGGTGCAGCCCGACGAGGTCTATAACCTCGCCGGACAAACCTCGGTCGGCCTCTCGTTCACGCAACCGGTGGAGACCCTCGACAGCATCGCCGGGGGGACGCTGAACCTGCTCGAGGCGATCCGGTTTCTCGATCGGCCTACGCGGTTCTATAACGCCTGTTCGACCGAATGCTTCGGCGAGACGGGCGAACACCCCGCCAATGAGGAATCGCGGTTCTCGCCGCGCAGCCCCTATGGCGTGGCGAAGGCGGCCGCCTTCTGGGAGGTCGCCAACTACCGCGACGCCTATCAGCTCTTCGCCTGTTCGGGGATCTTGTCGAACCATGAATCGCCGTTGCGGCCGGAACGGTTCGTCACGCAGAAAATCGTGTCGGGGGCGGTCCGCATCGCGGCGGGCCAACAGCAGCGGCTCGATCTCGGCAACCTGTCGATCGCGCGGGACTGGGGTTGGGCGCCCGAATACGTCGCCTCGATGCATGCGATGCTGCAGCAGCCCCGCCCGGACGATTACGTGATCGCGACCGGCCAGACCAGCACGCTGCAGGAATTCGTCAGTCTCGCCTTCGCGGCGGTGGGGCTGGATTGGCATCGTTACGTCCGCTTCGACGACGGCCTCAGGCGACCTTCCGATTTACGGATCTCGCGGGTCGATCCCGGGAAAGCGGCCCGCCAACTGGGCTGGCAGGCCACCACGCGTCTCCCGGAGGTGGTCCGTCGGATGGTCGAGGCCGCTCAGGGTGGGGCCGTGGGTTAGCCGCCGCTCGTCGGAGACGCCACGACTCGGTTACGCATGTCATCGCCCAACTCCCGCCCGATCACCGTCGCACTTCTGGAAACGGCTCCGACCGACGCCGCCGGCAGCATGCCGCGGTTCGCCGCGCTCTTGATCGAGGCCTTTCAGGGTGACCCCGGTTTCCGTCTCGTGCGCGTCCCGCTCGCGCCGACCGCCGAGCAGTTACGGGCTCGCGCTCCCCGATGGCGGAACCTGGCGCATCACGGCACGATCGCCGGCCGGATGTGGGGCTTGACCCGCCGGCATCCCGCGGATCTTTATCATCTACTCGACGGCAGTCATGGATATGTCGCATTCGGGTTGCCGGCGACCCGCACCGTGGCGACGGCGCACGACGTCATCCCGTTGCTGCAGTCGCTGGGAAAGTTTCCGATCAGCCCACCCGGACGCGGCGCCCGTTGGTTGATCCAGCGCGGTCTCGCGGGATTGCGACGCTGCCGGCGCGTCATGACCGACAGCGCCCGCACGGCGGACGACCTCGTCACCTATGGCCAACTGGATCGTAGTCGGCTCGACGTGGTGCATCTCGCGCTGGAGCCGAACCTTGCGCCGGCGGGAGTTCACGAGCTGCCGACCATCGCCGCGCGGCGTCGGCGGGAGACGCCGTTCGTCTTCCACATCGGCAACAACGGCTTCTACAAGAATCGGCTGGGTGTCTTGCGGGTGTTCGCGCACGTCCGGGCCACTGCGAACGTGCGGCTGCGACTCGCCGGGCCGCCCCTGACGGACGAAATGCAACGGTTCATCGTCGAGCTTGGATTGGCGCCGCATGTCGATGTCGTCGTGAATCCGACGGACGATGTGGTTCGCGAGGCGTACCGGACCGCGCAACTGCTGTTGTTTCCGAGCATCTATGAAGGCTTCGGGTGGCCGCCGCTCGAGGCGATGGCCTGGGGCTGCCCGGTCGTCTGTACAACCGCGGGGTCGCTGGGAGAGATTGTCGGACCGGCCGCTTTGGTGGGTCATCACGAGGACGAGGTGGGGCTCGCCGAGTTGGTCTGCCGAGTGCTGAACGATGACGCGTTGGCGACGGACTTGGCGGATCGGGGCCGCGCGTGGGTGGAACGCTATCAGTTGTCGGGTCTGCATGACCGCGTGGCCCGGGTCTATCGTGAGCTTGCGGAGACGCCCGCATGACCGAGTCCCATCCGACGATCCGCGTCGGCAAAGACGTCTGCCCGAGTCCCCATTCGTGGCGGAACAAACTGGGACGTGTCGTCTGGGGCGTGGTCTGGCTGATGGCGTTCCGGCCCACCCCCCGACCCTTTTTCGGTTGGCGGAATCTGCTGCTGCGACTTTTCGGGGCGACGATTGGGCGAAACGCCCGCATCGCGCCGTCGGTCCGGATTTGGGCGCCCTGGAATCTGACGGTCGGCACGGAAGCGTCGCTTGGTTACGCGGTCGATTGCTACGCGGTCGACCGCATCACGATCGGCGATCATGCGACCGTCTCGCAGGAGGTCTTGCTGTGCGCGGCGACACATGATGTCGGCGATCCGCACATGCGCCTGCTCACCGCCCCCATCGTGATCGGCGATCAGGCATGGGTCTGCGCGCGGGCCTTCATCAGTCCCGGGCGGACGATCGGCGAAGGGGCCGTCGTCGGGGCGTGTGCCGTGGTGACGCGCGATGTCGCACCATGGATGATCGTCGCGGGGAATCCGGCGCGCGAACTGCGCCGCCGGGAATTGACCGCGCCCGCTCGCGACTGACGCGCGGCTTGTCTTCCCCCACGACCCCGGGGGATACTCTGCGAACACTTTTTTCGCGGAGTCTCTCATGCGCGTGTTGCGATGGTTCGCGACCCTTTGGCTCATCGGCTGGCTGGGGTGCGCCCCCGCCTCTCCCCACGCGACGACCGGTACGGGAACCTCCTCCCCATCCGACGCCGGGACGCAGCCAACCCCATTGAGAAAAGTCCGGCTCGCCCTCAATTGGTTTCCCGAGGCCGAGCATGGCGGGTTCTACGCCGCCGAGCGCTACAACTACTATCTCGACGAAGGGATTCAGATCGAGATTCTGCCGGGGGGAAAGTCTCCCGTGCTCCCTTCGGTGGCGGCCGGACAGGTCGAATTCTGTGTCGACAACGCCGACAAATTGCTGCTCGCGCGATCGCAGCAGGCCGACGTCGTCGCGGTGCTCGCGCCGATCCAGGACAGTCCCCGCTGCATCATGGTCCATGCCGATTCGGGGATCGAGACCTTCGAGCAACTCGCCGCCCAGACCGACTTCACGTTGGCGATGAATCCGGGTCAACCCTTCGCGCAATTCCTGAGCAAACGGCTCGATTTGAGCAAACTGCGGGTGGCCCCCTACCCCGGGAACGTCAGCCAGTTTCTGCTCAACCGCAAATTCGCCCAGCAGGCTTACAGCTTCAGCGAACCGTTCGTCGCCGAACAGCAAGGGGCCGACGTCCGCAACCTGATGGTCTCGGACCTGGGGTTCAACACCTACACCAGTCTGCTGATCGTCGGGGGCGACCTACTCCGCAAGGAGCCGGAACTGGTCGACAAGATGATTCGCGCGTCGGCCCGGGGCTGGCGGAAATATCTCGAATCTCCCGCCGAAACCAACGCGCTGATCCATCAACGCAACCCGGAAATGCCGCTCGATGTCCTCGACTTCGGCGTGCGGGACTTGCGGCCGCTATGTCTGCCGGAAGGGTTCACGGAACTGATGTTCGGCACCATGACCCCCGATCGCTGGCAAGCCCTGCACGACCAAATGGTCGAGGCGGGGAGCCTGCAACCCGGACAGGTCACGGTGACCGAGGCGTATCGGTTGATCGAGGAGCCGATCAACCTCGATCCGCCCGCGCCGTGAGTTCGCGAAACCCGGGAGGCAATGCTTCGGTAGACATACCGGCGTACCATTCCTGGTAGAACCGATCGAGAAACTCGACCATCACCCCATGCCGGTCGGCGGCCCATCGCCGCCCCGTCGCGGTCTGCATCCGGTCTTTGAGCAGCAGCAGTTTTTCGTAGAAGTGGTTGATCGTCGGGCCCGACTTCGTCTTGTAGGCGGTGAAGTCGGCGTGCCATTGCGGGGGATGCTCGGGATCGAACATCGCGCGGCCGAACGCTCCGCCGAAGGCGAAGGCCCGGGCGATGCCGATCGCCCCAAGGGCATCGAGCCGGTCGGCGTCCTGCACGCAGCGACCTTCCAAGGTCGGCATCTCCGTGGCGACCCCCGCCCCCTTGAACGAGATCCCCGCGATGATCGACGTCACATGCTCGATCAGCGCGGGTGATGCATCGTGGGACTTAAGCCACGTCTCCGCCGCGCGCGGGCCCGCCGTCTCATCACCGGCGTGAAACTTCCAATCGGCGATGTCGTGCAAGAGCGCGGCCAACTCGCAAATCACGGAGTCCGCTCCCTCTTCGCGGGCCAAAGCGACGGCCGTGCGACGCACCCGGTCGATGTGCCACCAATCGTGACCCGAGGAATCCCCCGCGAGTCGTTCGCGAATGAACGCCGCCGCGCGATCCACGAGTCTTGTCGACATCCCCTCTTGCTGACCGTCCGCGCTCATCGCCCCAACACCTCCGCATAGACCGCGCGAATCCGCCGACTCATCGTTTGGTGACGGAACTGCTCGGTGAAGCGTACGCGGCCCATCGCCCCAAAGCGTGCGCGGAGCGCCTCGTCGGCCACCAGCCGCAAGAGCGCGTCGGCCAACTCTTCGATCGATCGCGGCGGAACGAGCAATCCCGTCTCCTCGGGAATCACGACTTCGCCCGCGCCGTCGATCGCGTAGCTCACCACCGGTTTCCCGGCGATCAGGCCTTGCGGCAAGACCCTGGCGAGCCCTTCCCACACGCTGGTATGGACCACGATGTCCATCGCGTGAATCAATTCCGGGATCCGCGTCGGCGGCACCAATCCGGCGAAGACGAAGCGGTCACGAATCCCCAACTCGGTCAAGCGGCGTTCGTAGTCGGCCCGCAGGATGCCGTCTCCCACCAGCAGAAACCGAACCCGCGGCGCCGCGGCGAGCACCTTGGGAGCCGCTTCGATGAGATACTCGTGCCCCTTGAGATGAAACAACCGGGCGACCTTGCCGATGACGATGTCGTCCGGGGCGAGCCCCAATTCACGGCGCACGGTATCCGGGGGCCGCGGCGGGTGAAGAAAGGGTTCGACATCGAAGCCGGAGGAGATCGTGACGAACCGCTCGCGCGGCGCGATCCGCGCCGCGACGTATTGGTCGGTCATGGCGTCGGCGACGCTGATGAACTTCGCCGTCGACTTCGCGGTCCAGCGTTCCAGTCCCTGATAGAGCCGGTACGCCCACGGCGACTGCCCATCGTGGAACGAGGCGCCGTGGATCGTGTGGACCGCGGGAATCCCCAGCCGCCGCGCGGCCCAGCGTCCCAGAATCCCCGCTTTCGAGGCGTGCGTATGGACGAGATCGGGTTGGGTTTCCCGTAGCAGCCGGACGATCTCCCGATAGCTCGCATAGTCGCGCCATGGATGCAGATTGCGGCGGAACGCGGGGAGCACCCGCAGGTCCGCGCCGCTGTGTCGCGCGCGCTCTTCGAGGGAACCTTCCGGTCCCAGCCCCGGGCCGGTGATCAAGGTGACGCGGTCGCCATGCTCGCGCACCTGATCCTCGACGTTGTGCAGGGTGTTCTCCTGCGCGCCGCCGATGATCAGCCGCGTGATGATGTGCGCCACATGCATGGGTGGGATCATCGACGAGACGCTCGTGGCGGGCAACCTCACTCGAAGGGGTTTACCGGCGCGGAGGAGTCCGGCTGGTTCGCGACGGCGGCCTTGTCGCGGGGTGTCGGATCGACCTGTCCCAACGGATCGGGCCGGGTGGCGTACAGCTTCCCTTCGTCGTCGAAGAGGAGAATCACGTTGATGTGCCAGCGGACCCCCCGCCCTTGGTCCCAAATGTCACAGTAGTAGATTGATTGGTTCGCGCCGAATGTCCCCGCGAACCCATGCTCTTGCAGTCGCCGTTCGACCTCGGCCCGCGGTGTCCCCAACGGCGCGATCTCCAGGATCGCCTGCACCTGTTCGGTCGAGGGGAGCGGGCAGGGAAGCATCTGCGGCGCGGGGGTGAGTTGGCACGCCGCCAAGGTCAGACAGCCGATCGCGACCACGATACGCCAGGCCATAGCACGCTTCCTTCCGCTCGACATGCCCCCCGGCGGAATGCGTTGTAGCGCCCCGGGTCGGCAGGGGTCAAGAGGATGTCGCGCGAGCCCCCACAAGCGGCGGAAGCTGCCGCTCAACCCTTTGGGAACCCCGCCTGATGTTCGGCGATCAACCGCTCGAACAGAGGAATCGTCCGTGCCGCCAAGGCGGGGAGCGCGTGCCGTGACCGGACCGTCGACCAACCTTGTTTGGCGAGTTGGTGTCGTCGCGGTTCGTCGTCCAGTAACTCGTTCCAGGCGGTCGCCAGCGCGGCGGCATCTCCGGGGGGGACGCAGAGCCCCCCGCCGGACTCTTCGATCAACTCCGGGAAATGACCATGAGCGGGTTGAACGACGGGAACGCCGTTGGCCCACGCCTCCAGCACGTACAATCCTTTCGGTTCACGATACGGGGCCGGGACCGAGAGGAGGTCAAACGTCTTGAGCCACGCGACCTTGTCGGCAAGGGTCTCCGGGCTTCCCGCCA
Source organism: uncultured Planctomycetaceae bacterium (assembly GCA_964427725.1). Taxonomy (GTDB): domain Bacteria; phylum Planctomycetota; class Planctomycetia; order Planctomycetales; family Planctomycetaceae; genus DSVQ01. Next base: position 34,600 of record CAYRVS010000027.1, read on the forward strand.
TGACCAGCCGCGCACCCAACGATGCCGCCTGTCGGACCGCCTGTGCGACGTAGGCCCGATGCTGGGGCGGGGCATATCCCCCCACCACGACGCGGAAATCCTGCCGTCGCGCGTTCAGCCAGACCGCCGCTTCGAGGAACTCGCGGAGCCCCTTTTCGGGGGCCAACCGGGCGAAATAACCAATCGTCGCCGGGGTCCCGCGTGGTCGGGGGACGCCATCGTGGCCGGTGACATCGACCGCCAGCGGCAACGTGTGCCGTTTGTGGGCGGGGACGCCGAGGTAACCCTCCATGAACTCACCGTAGAACCGGCTGTGCAGCAGGAAGCCGTCGAGTTGGGCGACGATTCGCCGCAGCTGCCCGAAGACTTTGGATCGCCAAGGCTCGGTGAGTCCCTCGAGGAAAATGTCGTCCCCTTGCAGCGAGCAAAGAACCGGGCCAGGGTAGGCGCTCTTCAGCCGCGTGATCTCCGCCGCGAGCATCACGTTGCTGAAAACGATCAGATCGGGTTTCAGGTCGTCCGCCAGGAACTTGACGAGCTCCGCCCCCTCTTTGGCTTGGGGCCCGGCGGGGCCCAGCAGCATCGCGTGGGTCATCGCCCCCAACTCGGCGGCGTTGTTGCTGACGCTGAATTTCGTGGCCCAGTCGATCAGCCGCGGCGCGTCGAGCGGCCGGGTCAGCCAGCGCGGCAGATACCGCCACCCCGGGAGATGCTGATCGAGATAGACGTTGAGCCCGCCATAAAAGACGCGTGTCGAGGTCAGGTCTTCGTCATCGACCCGAATCGGCGTGTAGAGCGGCAGCAGCGTGACATCGACCCCCGCCGCGCGGAGCCCTCGCGCCCAGGCGTTGTCGTGCAGACACGAGCCGCAAAACATCCCCGCCCCGCCGGCGGTCACGATCGTCACATGCATCCGCGTGAAATCTCCGTCTGATGGTTCACTCCAACATACCAGAAGCCCGGGGAAAGCTTTCCCTGGGCTTCCCCGCGCATCGACAACCTCTTGGCCGACAACATGATAGGAAAATCCCGAAAAATCCGAGCTCACTGTCTCAAGATTTCCGCCGCTCGTGCGATGTACTGAAAAACCGGATCGGCACACCGCCGGAACGGCGTCACCAGTTCGGGTTCGGGAGGCAAAATCATGGTCGTGAAGAAAGTCGTCCTCGGTTCGCTCGTGGCCCTCGGCGTCGGCGGGTTCGTCCTCGGCAAGGATCTCTGGAGTTACGTCCGCACCGGCGCCCATTCGGTCCGACAGGCGGTCAAGGCGGAAGTTCCCGTCGAGTTCGAGATCGAACGGGCGCGGAATCTGGTCGACCGGTTGATTCCGGACATCCGTCAATGCATGCACGTCATCGCCGAGCAGCAGGTCGAAGTCGAGCACCTGTCGCAGGAAATCGCCCGCCGCGACGACGAAATCCAGCAGCAGAAAGCTGAAATGCTGGCCCTTCGGAATGATCTCGGCAGCGGTCGTTCGACGTTCCAGTACGCCAGCCACACCTATACGCAACATGACGTGAAGCGGGATCTCGCCAGCCGCTTCGAACGCTTCAAGGCCGCTGAGGAAATCCTCGCCGCCGACCGCAAGATCCTGGTCGCCCGCGAGCAGAATCTGACCGCGAATCAGGACAAATTGACCGGCATGATGCAGGCCAAGAAGGAGCTCGAGGTCAAGCTCGAGCAGTTGCAGGCCAGGATGGAGACGATTCGCGCCGCCGAGACGGTCAGCACGCTGGCGATCGATGACTCGAACCTCAGCCATGCCCGGCAGCTCATTAATGATCTCAACAAGCAGCTCGACGTCAAGCAGCGCGTGCTCGACGCCGAAGGCCGGTTCACCGGGCTGATTCCGGTCCATGCCAAGGACGACGCGCCGATTCCGACGAATATCGAGGCGGAAATCGACGCCTACTTCGCGCCGCAACCGCTCGACGCCGCCGCGGTGGTGGAGGTGAAGTAGCCGCTGCTCAAGCCCAGGGATGGCCATCCCTGGGCTTCTGGGAATGATCCACCCCCCTCACGAATCGTTACACTGTCCAGCGAGGGGTCTTGACCATGGCACCGACTGCGACCCCTCCCAGCGCCAGGGCCTCCATGCGGTTCACCTACGCTCCCGATGCGAAGCCGATCGACGGATACACGATCCGCCGCGGGATCCATCGCGGAGGGTTCGGCGAGGTCTACTACGGGGTCAGCGACGCCGGCAAGGAAGTCGCCCTTAAACTGTTGACGCATGACCTCGAAACGGAACTCCGAGGCGTGCGTCAATGCTTGAATCTCAAGCACCCCAATCTGGTGACCATCTTCGACGTCAAAGCCGACGGCGCAGGGGACACCTGGGTGATCATGGAGTACGTCAGCGGGGCCAGTCTGGAAGACGTCTTGCGGGCCTTCCCGCTGGGTCTGCCGATCGATGAGGTCCGCGACTGGATGCTGGGAATTCTCGCGGGGGCCGAGTATCTCCATGGCCGGGGGATCGTCCATCGCGACCTGAAGCCCGCCAACATCTACCGCGAGAACGGCGTCGTCAAAATCGGCGACGTCGGCCTCTCGAAGCAGATGGGGGGCTCGCGGCGGCAACACACCGAGGCGGTCGGGACGGTCTACTACATGGCCCCCGAAATCGCCCGCGGACAGTACGGCCCCGAAGTCGACATCTACAGCCTCGGCGTGATCTTTTTCGAGATGCTCACCGGGCGGTTGCCGTTCGATGGCGAAACCACCGCCGAAATCCTGATGAAACATCTGTCGCAGCCCGCCGATGTCTCGGCGATCCCGGCCCATCTGCGCCCCCTCTTGCTGCGGACCCTCGAGAAGGATCCACAGCGCCGGACGAGAACCATTCGCCAACTGCGGGATGAAATCGAGCGGGCTTTCGCGGCGGAACCACTCCCCGAATCGGCCTTCGTGCCGCCCCCTTTGCCGACGGGAAACTCATCCCAACCCACCGCCGCGCCCCTCTTCGATTCCGACGGGGCGACGCGTGATTCGACCCAGCGCGGCCCCGCTCGCGCCGAGAAGCGACGACCGCCGCACGAGGCTTGGTGCGAGCAAGCCGAAGCGTGGGCCAGTAAATTGGAACGGAAATTCCGGCCGCGTGAAGGGGCGCAGGTTCCGGGGCAAACGGGGAGCATCGGCGCCGAGTTGCATGGGTGGGCGTACGATGTCGTGAGCGGGGCCCGCAAGGCGGTCTATCAGGAACTTGACAAGGCCCGCGCGGTACGTGAAGAGCGCGAGGCCCGCAGGCTCGCGCGGCGTCAGGCCTGGCAAGCCAGTCGACGGCGCAAGGCCGAGAAGCGGCGGGCGCGACAGCTCCGTTGGGAAGCGTGGCGCAGGGAGCATGCCGGCGGCTGGGGCGTCTGGCCGTGGTTGGTGTTGGGGGCAGTCTTCTTCCTGCCATGGGCGCGACTCGCGCAGACCGATGCGGTCGGCACCACCGCCGTCGTGGGACTCCTCGGCGGCTTGGCGGTCTGCGTCAGCTACTTGAGTCGACGCCTCCCCGCGAGCCCGTTGTCGCCGGGGGCTGTCAGCGGCGCGGCTGTCACACCCGTTCGTTCGGGGCTCGAACGCTTCGCGGCCGCGGCGTTGCTCGCCCTTGGGTTGGCCACGTTGACGACGGCGGCGGGATGGTCCTTGGCACTCATCCATGCCCCGCAGGCTGCCGGACTCGGTCCGGCCGATCACCTGTGGATGATCTTGACCGGCGCGACCGGCATCATGACCTTGGTCGGCTACGCGCTATGGACTCAGAGTCCGTCCGCGGAGCCCGACACTCGGTGGGTGATGTCGGGTTGGACCAAGCTGCTGTTGGGAGCCGTCACGGGGACCATCGCGTTCGGCCTGCGCGAGTTCCTGCTGGTCTCGGGGAACGTCGATGGTCCCCCCCGTCCGGTCTTTCGGTGGATCGGCTCCTATGAAGTGGCGGACGGGGCGGGACAACTCAATCTGATCGCCTACATCGGTTTCTTCGGCCTCCTGTTCTGGCTGCAAGACTGGAGCAAGTTTCTCAACGCTTCGCGTGGTCTGCGATTCCGCTGGTGGCCGGTGTTGGTCTCCGGCGGATGGGGATGGCTCCTCTCCGCGATGCTGGGACAACCTTTCGAGTACGCCGTGCTGTGGGGTGTCGTCCTCTCGTTGGGGGCGCAACTCCTCGCGCCGTGGAATCCGCGGATTGAGACCCGCCAAGCCGCTTGATGACTCGTTCGGTGTCGACTCACCCGCCCAATCAGACAACCATCCCGGCGTGACCTCCATGAATCGCGCCGCGGGATCGACAAGGCCGCCGACATGTTGGGTCCGATCGAACTGCTGATCCTGCTGGTGATCGGCTTCGCCGTGTGGCAGACCGTCCAAGGGAGGGCGCGCACCGTTCCCGCCAAGTCCCGTGGATCGGGAGCGATCGGCCCCGCCGGGATCGTGATCGCCTTCTTGGGAAGTAGTCTCGTCTTTCTGCTGGGTGGGGGTCTCTTCCTCCTGCAACGGTATCGCTCCGCCGGCTTCGTCGCGATGCCTGCCGATTCTTCTGCGCCGGTCCCTGGGGTACAGACGGTTCCCATGGGAATCCCTTGGGTCATGATCCCGTTGGGGGCGATATTCCTCTTCGGACTGATCTCCTTCGTCGTCGTCGCCGTCGTCGCCACGACGAGGCGATCAAACTCCAGCGAACCGATCTTCGACGATGACGAGGGCCGACACGTGACGACGAAGCCCGCCGGCATGGGGTGGCTCTGGGGGGTTGTGGCGCTGCCGATCGGGCTGCTGGTCCTGGGCTTCTCGACGATCTTCGCAACGTCTGGTGTTGTCTTTCACGGTGTGAGTCACGTGCGTGTCCAAGAGTCGATCCGCCGCGACGCGCTGGAAGCGGAGATGCAAACCCAAGTGGCTTATGAACGAGCGGCGCTGCGGCAGAGAGCGGAACGTGAAACCTTATCCCAGCCGAACGGACCGGTCTCGGCATTATTGGTCATGAATCGACCCCTCGTCGCCGAAGCGAGCGCGGAAGAACGTCCTGTCTGGCTGACCGCGCCCCCTTATCGCGATTCGTACGTTGTCCGCACGGTCATCAAGAGCGCTCAGTACGCGACGTTGTCGGAAGCTCAGGCCGATGCGGATCGACAAGTCGTCGACCTCCTCGAACGAGACCTCGCACGGTTCCCGCAGCGGTTCGGGGAACTGCGGCATCGCGCCACGGGGCAGCTCGACCCCCGCGCGCCGATCACCGAACGCTATGTCGAAACGATGATCCGCGACTTCGGCAGCTTTCAAGCCCCGATGTACCGTCAGTGGTATCAGGTTCAACTCTCGCCCGAACAACGCGCGCCCTCGTTGGAACTTCATCGGGCCAGACTCGCGGAGGGCCGAACCATACTCGCCGGGAGTGCCGTCGCGGGGCTCGTGGTCCTGTTCGGGACGGTCCTGGTCGCAGGCGCGTGCCGTCGCGCGGTGGTCCCCGGCTTTGGTCGTGTCACCGATGTCGGATTCTTCGGACTCTGGTTGACCGGGCTCGTCACCGGGGGCGTGGTCCTCAACCACTACGTGGTCCTGTGGCCTTGGTAAGGTTCCCGCCTCGCCTTGTCGAAGCGCGCTTGCCGGAGCGGCACGCGCGGCGTTCTACTTGGGCTTGATCCTGTCCACTTTCGCGCACCGGCACGCTCCGCTTCCATGACGACCCTCGCCGATGATGCGACGCTCCTCGCGGCGATCGCGCGGCACGATGCCGCCGCGTGGGAATCGCTCATCGCCCGTTATCAGGGCCGGCTGCTCGCGTTCGCCCGCTCGCGGCTGCACGATCACACCGTCGCCGAAGACGTCGTCCAGGAGACCTTTCTCGGGTTCCTGACCGCGCTTCCCAATTACGACCATCGCGGTTCGCTGGAAGCCTTTCTCTTCACCATCGCCAGCCATCGCCTGACCGATGCGCTGCGACGACGCGGGGTTCGCCCCCGGTTGATGTCGAACCCGTCGCGCGATTCCCCAGCGGGATCGGCTCCCGAGCCGGTCAGTCCGCTGCGGAAGGTCTCAAGCCTGGCCCGCAGTCAGGAACGCCGACAGATCGCCGACCGGGTTCTCGGCGACACCCTCGCGGGACTGGTCCAAACATGGGTCAGTCGGGCCGAGTTTGAGCGATTGAAGTGTGCCGAACTGTTGTTCGGTCTCGGTTGGCCCAACAAACAGATCGCGCTGCGACTGGGGATCTCCGAACAGACGGTGGCGAACCACAAGGCGTTCATCGTCCAGAAGCTCAAACACGCCGCCTCCGCCGCCCACTTGCGTGATGAGGAATGGGACGCGGACGACCGGTGAGATCCCCCGGTCTTCATGGCCGAATGGGTGGCTGGGGTCAGGCGTCTTCGCCAGCCCCCAGGTATTTCGTTGGATCTCAACGGGCACCACGGAATCTTGGGACGGACTTCTTCCCACCCAATCCACCCGATCGCCTTCTAACGAGATACACCGCCGCGTTTTTTTCCGGCACGATTGAGGGGCGCTGATGGGTCTGGTAACGTCCGGATTGGAAACGTCGAACCACTTCGGCGACCAGGCTCTCCAGACCACGGATCGACGCATGACGGCGGCGAAGACGATCTTTCAACGGATCATCGATCGCGAAATCCCGGCCGACATCGTTCATGAGGACGATCTCTGCCTCGCCTTCCGCGACATCGCCCCCCAGGCGCCGATCCATGTCCTCATCATCCCCAAACGGCCGATCCCCTCGCTGGCCGATTGTCACCACGCCGAGGCCGGCCTCTTGGGGCATCTCCTCACGACGGCGGCGATGGTCGCCCGCCAACTCGGCCTGACCCAAGGCTATCGCACGGTGATCAACTGCGGTCGCGACGGCGGCCAATCGGTCGATCATCTGCACGTCCATCTCCTCGGTGGTCGCCCCCTCGGCTGGCCGCCGGGTTGAAGAGACGCCCACGAC
>CAYRVS010000028.1:0-947 GCA_964427725.1 uncultured Planctomycetaceae bacterium
CCCCCAGACCCCCAGAATCAGAGTTCAGAGGCCAGAGAAGACAGAGATCACGAAGACGACTCGGGACGCACAGCCACAACCCGCCACGACAATCGCAAACCGACGCCGTGGTTACGGCCGTCGGGATCCGTGTGGAAGCGGAGCGCGGAACGCACGAAGCCAGCGAGGAAGTCCCAGGAGCCGCCGCGGACAACACGACCGACCCCCACGGCGTGTCCTGGTTGATCGTAAGGCGAGGCCGTCCATTCCCAGACATTCCCATGCATATCGTGGAGTCCCCACGGATGTGAACGCCGCGCGGATTGCTCGGCATCCCGCGTCGCTTGAAGCGCGCGGGTTCCGCGTACTCCAGCCGTCCCCGCGGACCAGCAAAGCCGATCGTCGATCTTATCCCCCCACCAATACTTGGTGGAGCTGCCCGCCCGGCAGGCATACTCCCATTCCCATTCGGTCGGCAGGGAAAACGCCCCTGCCGTGACGCTCCCATTCAGCCACCCACACCACGCCTCCGCCATAAACGCCGTCACCCACACGGCGGGTTGGTCGTCCTCGTGAGAATACTGTTCACGCCAGCGGCGCTGCGTCGGGCACCACCCCTCAAGCTGGGCATTGGTGGTCGGAAAGACCGCGAACCACAGCCCCTCGGGAATCTGGACGGGACCGGTGATCCCATCCTGCCGAAGCGTCGCCGCGTCATGGTCGGGACGGGGAGCAAACTCCCCGGCGGGGATTTCCACGAACCCCATCCGGGCCAGCACCTCCTGAATCACCGGCAACCCCAGCCCTGCCGCTTCATCCAGATACACCTCCCACGCCCGGCGACATCCTTCGCCAAACGCCGGCGGCACCCCAGCGGCCCGCCCCGTCGCAGTGAGGAGGTCGCCCAGGGGCGACAGATAAGCCGCGTCACGGTGCCGCCGGGCGAGCAACCCCTCCGTCAACCCGCG
>CAYRVS010000028.1:957-41501 GCA_964427725.1 uncultured Planctomycetaceae bacterium
CATAGGTGATGAAGCCCACCGCGAGACCATGCGCGATGGAATAGGTCAGCGGCATGGCAATCGCCGTCATCACGGCGGGCGCATAATGGGTCACATCCTACCAATCCGCCTCCGTCAACCCGCGCGCCACCTCGTCGACCGTGGGGGACGCATCAGCCGACGACGCATCGCGGCCACAAGCACCCACCCACGCCGCGACCGGCGCGGGGGCGCCATCCGACCAAGCCCCCCGATAATTGCGCCGCGCGGAGTCCCGGTGGACCAGCCAGCGGCAAACCGCCGCCACATCATCGGCGATCGTTAAGTGATCCTGATCGAGCCCTTCATAGACGACCCACGGATTCCCCAGGTTGATCAGCCGCCACGCCAACGCGTCCCGCCCGGCTCCTTCCGGCGCATGACTCAAGGCGAACCGCAGCGTCCATTCCCATTCCCGGGGGAGATGCCGACAGGTCTCCCCGCCCGGATCGAGCAAAGCACGCCGGAAGGTCACGCCGTCCGCTTCCAGCACATTGTGGATGTCCTCGAGAATCGAGTTCGCCTCCGCGCGCGTCGACTCCTCGCTGAATAGGTCCGCCAACCGACACCCGGCGTGGTACTCGAGCATCGACCGATGCCGAAACTCCAGCCCCGGCATCCGGTTCGTGGTCCCTTCCAGCAGCGACTCGGCGGTCACCGCGTTGAGCTGCACCAGGTCATACCGCAGGTCCCGATCGAGGGGTCCTTCGTCGGCCTGCAGCTTCCGCCGCGCCGCGTCGTACGCCGGACCGGCCACCACTCCCGAGAACGCATGCCGGCGAACACTCTCCAGCGCGAGAATCGGCAAGACCCGGTGGGCCATCGCCGCCGCCGCGTTCCCCTTTGTCCCATCGGAAAAGCTCGCGCGGCCTTTCTCCAAGAGGGCCTCCACCGCCGCCTGATAGATGGCGTAACGATGCGGGTAGGTCAATAACTTCGCCTGCCCGGCGGCATCGCGCGTGGCGGCCAAATCGCCCAGAAACTTGAGGAGCAGCGGCACCCCCAACAGTTCCTTCCACCGATGCCGCTGGAGTTCCGCTTGGTAATCGTCGTCCCAAGGATTCGGTTTATCATCGCTCTTGGGGACCAAGACCGGGGCGAGCGTCGTCCCGAGAAAAATGGTCTGCTCCCTACGGTCGAACGGCAAGACCCGCAGCGTCGCCCAAGCTTCGGTCCCCCGCCACACGGCGCCGCGGCTGTTCGCCGTCTCCGGCCGCCCCGCGACCAGCAGCGGCGACCGCGTCAGCCCCGGCAACTGAAAGAAGTTCCCCAGCCCCGTGAGGATGTCCTCCGATTGATCGAGCGCATCGAGCAGAAAGACCCCTGCCCCTCGCGCGACGACTCCCTGAAACCATTCCCAGCCCGCCGCGCTATCGTCATCCGGTACCCCGGGTTCAACGGCCGCTTCATAGATCGCTCGAAGCACCTCCCGCCGGGACCGGTTCCACGAGATGTCGGAGAGATTGATCGTCCGATCGATGAGTTTCCCCAGCCGCACCGGCACCCGGCCATCTCCCGCCGCCGCGATCCGCTCCTCGCACGCCAGCAATTGAATCGTCTTGCCGAGCCCGCTGTCGGCAAAGAGCCGCACCCGCGGCGCGATGAGCGGATCCTCGGCGGAGGAATGTGGGTCGGGCCGTGACTTACGGAGTCCCTCCCAGCGTCCTGCCGCAAAGGCCCGCCGTTCCGCGTCATCGAGGGGCCGCAACCGCTCCTCGCGCGTCGCCGCCTCGTCTCCTGGTTGCGACGGGAGGACCTCCGCCAGCGGCGACGGGACATAGCGTCGCCCATCGGTCGCCGCATCGGCCGGTTCAACGCCTGTCTCTTATACACATCTGACGCCCGCCGATGGAGCCAGGCTTTCACCTCCCGGGTGATCCGCGGCCCCCGCGACAGCTCGGTGTATGCGTCGGCAAAGGTCCGCACTTCCAGAAACTTCGGCTCCGTGGCGACCAGGTCGTCCGCCGTATCGTCATTGCTGGGATGATTCCGGGGTGGGAGATCCTCCGAATCGTGCGCGCACGCCAGGATCACCGTCTGAATCCGCCGCCGCGCGAACGGATAGCCGAGCGTCTTGACGTCGACGTCGGTCACCGGAGCGAGGTCGAAGTTGGGGTCAAACGGGTGCTTGAACTTCGCCGTCGTCGCGACATGGACATCGAGCGCGGCCCCCTCCGGCGGCTGCGCGGGATCGCTGCCGTCGACCGCATGGAGCGCGCACGCCACCGCGACCTCCCCCGAGCGGCCGCCAAGATCGTAGGTGACCGGCGGCTCGACGAGCTTCCGCGTCGCCGCGCGGAGATCGAGCGCCCACCGCCAATCGAAGTCGCACGTCGTCGCGAACTGGGACATCGCCGCATACCACGCCTGTTGCAGCGCGGCCGAAAACTCGCGGTCCATCCGCAGATAGGCCGTCGACCAGGGATCGGGCGCCAGGACGCCACATCCCCCGGCGACCCGCTCGAGCCGCAGCGGCACCACGATGCCGAGATCGCGCCCGGCGACCTTCGCCGCGGTGAGAATCGACGTCGTCGCAACCGCCTCGACACGCCGGGCATCGCCGAACAACGCCGCGAGCGTCTCTCCCGCGAGTAGGAGGCCGGGGTCCATCCAGGAATGACTCGCGGCCAACGATCGGAAGGTTTCTTGCCATCGCGCATTCGGGAGCGCCGCGAGAAAACTCGGCTCGTGACGTTGGCCCGTCAGATGATGCGACTCGGCCGAGACCCGCTCCTTGACAAGTGACTTGACGGCGGGCACGAGTGTCACGTTCCACAAACGGGTGGTCACGTCGATCACGTCGACGACGGCAGCGCGGCGCTCGGCATCCGATTTCGAGGAATCACAAGCAACCCGCAGCAACTCGATCCGCGCCCGCAGCGCCTGATTACTGGTCCCCAGGTCGGGTAACGGGAGCTGGTTCAGCGGCGCGAAATCCGGAGACTGCCCCGCGTGATGGGAATGGGCGGCGTAATCGAGGACCAGGCACCGGGTCCCCGTCAAATGCTTCCGCAGTCGTTCGCGGAAGCGCGGTTCGTCAGCCCGCGGCGGCTGAAAGGCCTTCGTCAGCCACCGCGTCCAGTCCTTCGGTCGAACGATAAGCCCAAACGCCATCGCCGCATCCCCCCCGCGTCACTTCCCCCCTAACCCGCCACGTGAACCCTCAAGCTACGCCTCCCGACCGCTACGGGGCAACCGACCGACGCCACGGACCGGAACGGCCCTTCGGCGGCGAAGTGGGCACTGCGGGAGGGAGAATTCGCGGGGCCAAGTGTGAACCCCGCGCCCATTTTCCGCCGACCGGAGATTCCCCATGGGACGTCCGACGATGGCGTCTGGAGCACAGGAAACCCTCAAATTTCAGGACAAACCTCATGGCTAGCCCTCACTACCAACAGCGACGGATCACGATCCCCGACGTCGGCGGTCCATTCCTCGAAACGACCGAGCTCCCCCCGTGGCCCGGCACTTCGTCGCGGGTCCGCCTCGACCACGCCCCCGACTATGTCGCCGCCCCTGTGGCGCGCGGCCCGTTCACGATCATCACGCCGCTGCTGCTGGCCTTCAGCGGCGGCATCGCCTTGGGACTCCACTTCCCGCTGCTGATCATGCTGTCGTAATCCCGGGGCGGGCCGCTCAGGGCGCGGAGGGAACCGCGCCCGAGGCCGAACACACGCCACCCGGGTCAACGCCTTGCGCCGGCAGGCTGATGCATCACGCTGGTGTCGGTTCCTAAGGGAACTGCCGGGAATGGAGATCGACCACCATCGCGCGCAGATATTCGTATTTTCCCGTCCTGAGCAGACTGATGAGCCGATCCGCGGCCTCTCGATCGTCAGTCTCGGTTCGGCCCTCCCAACTCCTGAGGACCTCAACCATGTCGTTCGACCAAAGCAACTGAGTCAGTTCGCGTTGCGCCCCCTTCAGCTTCACGCGCGGGACGAACCGATCCGCAATCGCCGCGGCCAGAACATCCGTTCGATCCTGATTGTTCCGTTGCCGGCGGCTCACTCCCTGAGTGGCCGCCCTGCGCAGCCACTTGTAGCCGTCCGCCTTGAATCCGCAGTCGGCGGCGAGCTCCTTCAGGCTCAACCCAAGCACCTTCCGGACCTTCTTCAGGTTCTCGACAAAGCGCTCGGCCGGAGCTCGCGCGGGATGCAACATTGTCCCAAAAGTGTACCAGAACGCCCCGTCGGGGGAAGTGGGACAGCGCGAGCAATTCTGCCACGAGATTCGCCAGAAGGTAGAGGGCGCCGACAACAGCGCGGCGGCCGCCATCCAAGCTCGAGAGGATAACCATGTCCGTTCGATTTTCGCGGCATGCCGCATCGCGGTTGCGTGAACGGTTCCCGGGGAACATCATCCTTCAGTTGATTGAGGTCATGGAAGAGGGACTCTTCCGGCAGGCCGCCGAACCAGTGGTCGGAGGTCGCTGGAAAGTCGAGGGGCTGATCGATGGGAGGCGCGCGCGCGTAATCTTCATCGAGGACCAGCCCGGCATGTTCATCATCGTGACCGTGATGTGGCTGCATGAGGACCGGGGAGGATGCGATCGATCACCACGGCGAGGCGCCCCGAAAATTGCCGCGCTGGTTCCATGACCAAGACGGTGGTGCCCCCCGGAACAATTCGGTTCCCATGAGTGACCACGTCACGCCGCCCGACGTTCGTAGTGCTTGAGCAGCCCGCCCAGCCGCCGCCGGCACTTGATGTCCGCGGTCGACACGACGTCCGCCGGCGGCGCGGACGCCTTCCGCCCCTTTGGTTGCTTCTTCGGCGGTTCCGACGCGGCCTGAATGAGCGGGGCGTTCTCCTTGGCTTGGTGCGGCCGCTCCTCGTGGTAGTGGGCGACCATCTCTGACACCAGATGGTTCATGTGCTGTTCGCCGAAGACCACGAAGTAATCGAGGCACTCCTGCTGCAGCGTCTGGATGAACCGCTCCACGAACGCGACCGTGTTCGGCGAGCGGTGGGCCGCCTTCTGGACCTTCACGTCACCGGCCTTCAGCACGTCATCGAACGACGCCGTGAACTTGGTGTCCCTGTCGTGCATCACCAGCGCCGTCCCCAGGCCGGTCACTTTCGCGTGCTGCAGAAACGCTTCGGCCTGCTCTTTGACCCACGCCTCGTTCGGGTGGTAAGTCGCGGGCGCGATGAACACCCGCCGCGTCTCAACGTGCAGGAAGATCAGCAGATACAGATCGCGTAGCCCTTTGAACGTCAGCACCTTTTCCGAGTAGAAGTCGCATTGCCAGAGCGTGGCGGCGTGAATCTTCAGGAACTCGTCCCAGGTGCCCGCCCCGCGTTTCGGCCCCGGATCGAGACCGTTCTCCTTCAGGATGTTCTTCACCGTGTTCCGCGATACCGCCTTGATCCCGAGTTTGCGGAGTTCGCCCAGGATGCGGGTGTAGCCCCAGTCGTTCTCGCGGGCCAGCTTGAGAATCAGTTCGCGGATCTGCTCCTGTGTCCGCGGGCGACCCTTCTTCACGGGCTTCTTCTTGGCCTTCTGCTTCGACTCCCGAATCCAGCGCCGCAGCGTGTCCGGATGCACAATCGTTACCAACTCGCCCAGCGCCTTCCCCAGCTTCGCTCCGAACTTCACGAGCCGGTTCTGTTCCTTCGGTGTCACCGGCACCCGCTTGGGGAGCTTGCTGCGGAGGATTTCGTTCTCGATCTTCAGGTAACGGACGTGCCGGGCCAGTTCCAGCTGGGTCGCGCCGGCAATCAACAGCAGCAAACGTTGGAAGAGGTTCTTCATCGCGGTACAATCTGGAAGGCGTTGCCAGCACAGGAGATGGCTTCCTTTTTGCACCCCGGAGTGGAGCGTGGTAAAGCCGGGTTTCGCACCCGGCTCCGGTTCGCTCTCAGAACGCCCCCGGTCATGCCGGTCGTATCGGGCTGACACCCGGTGGCCGAACGAATGATGCGCTCTCTTTGTGGCGTCGCGCTCTCGATGGAGGCACGCTGACTCGCCTCGATCATTCCGTAGAGCGTTGATTCGCGCTCCCCCCCCCCGAATCAAACGGGAATCGCCAAGTCGCTGTGCGTCAACAACTTTTGGCGGCGGCAAAACAGAGAATGGTTCGTAAAAGGGTTTTGCACGGGGAGGACCTGAGGCGACACTTCACTTGTATCTTGATGAGTCGGGTGCCGTCAGGCCGATGTTTGCGATGCGCCAGCATTGATCGGCTTTTCGATGACACTTATGTCGTCAATTATGAATTCAAGAGAGAACGCGTTTATTCTCCCTGCGCGATCTCCAGGAAGCCAGTTCGACCGTCTTTGCAGCGTGTGCGCTTCCACGAGGCGTGAGTTTATTCGGCGCTGCACTGGCTCCGCGACCCGCTGGGGCGGCGGCGCGTGCTGGTCGACCCTGACAACGGGCGGACGACCTACACCTGCGACACGGTCGGCCGACTGACGAGCCTGGTCAATCCCCACCTCGAACGGACGACCTACGGCTACGACGCGGCGGGCCGCGAAACCCGGCAGTGGTCGGCGAACGGGACGGCGACCACCACCATTTGCGACGCCGGCGGACGGATCACCCGCGTGGCCCAGTTCGACGGCGGATCGACCCTGGTCGAGCGGTTCGACGACCGCTACGACGCGGCGGGCCGGCGGCTCGGCGTGACCGAGCTCGGCGGCGACCGGACGACCTACGGCTACGACCCGACGGGCCAACTGCTGCGCGAAGCCCGCGGCGGCGCGAACGCCTACCGCACGACCTATTGGCCTGCCCCCATTCTCTGTACCAGGGGCTATGAGAGTTCGGGTTGGGTAACGCTGTGCGGCTGGAGTAGAGGAGGTTCCTGAGCCGTAGGCGAAGGAACCTCCTGAACGGAAGCCGCACAGCGGGCCGCGAATTCCGCCGGGGTCACGTACCCCAGCGAACTGTGCGGCCGATGGTGGTTGTAATCGTCTCGCCAAGTGGCCGTCTGCTGGCGGGCCGATCTCTCGCTTTCGAACGTCTCGCGGCTCAGGAACTCGTCCACGAGCTTCGAATGAAAACTCTCCGCGTAGCCGTTCTCCCACGGACTCCCCGGTGCGATGTACCGCGTCTCGATCTGCAACCGGCCCAGCCAGTCCCGCACCGCACGAGCCACGAACTCCGGGCCGTTGTCCGAGCGGATCGCTCCCGGCGCGCCCCGCATCGCGAACAGTTCCGCCAGCGTGTCGAGGACATCTTCGCTGGTGATTGATCGTGAGACCTTCAAGGCCAGGCACTCCCGCGTGTATTCGTCCAAGATCGACAGCCACTTCAGCGTCGTACCGCTCCCGGTCCGATCGAACGCGAAGTCCCAACACCAGACGTGGTCTTTGTGAGCGGCCTGTCGCAGATGGCAAGCGTTCGTCGAACAGCCCACTGCCCTGGGTTTCCGCGGGATTCGTCGCACTTTCAGCCCTTCACGCCGACACAGCCGATGGACCCGCTTGACGTTCACCACCCAACCCTCACGACGCAGCACAGCCGTCAATCGGCGATACCCGAACCGCGGCCGACGACGCACCAGCTCCCGCAGTCGACGGCACAACGCCCCTTCATCACTCCGAGGACATCCCCGATACCGCTGCGTGCTCCGCGGCTGCTGCAGCACCGCGCACGCCCTTCGCTGGGAAACCGCGAACTGCTGTTGCAGGTCCACGGTGGCCGCACGCTTCGCCGAAGGGCTCACCAGTTTTTTGACGCCACATGTTTCAGCATCTGGTTGTCGAGGGACAAGTCGGCCACCAATGGCTTCAGCCGCCGGTTCTCGTCTTCCAACTCGGAGAGCCGCTTCGCCTCTTCCGACTTCATCCCCCCGTACGGATTCCGCCAGCGATTCCACGTCGCCTCGCTGACCTCCAACGACTGCAACACCGCCGCCAGGTCTTTCCCAGCATTCAACATTGCGTCCGCATCCCGCAGCTTCCTGACAATCTGCTCGGGACTATGCCGCCTCCGTCGTCGCGTCGACATCGAGTCTCTCCTCGCCCCTTCGGGGCTCCGAGACTCTCATACCACGTGGAGCAGAAATTGGGGAGCAGGCCAGGCATCCCCGCGCCCTCCGCTCCATCCCGCACCCGCGATCCGCACAGCGAACAAAGGCTAACACATCGCCGGCTGGCGGAGGAGAGTAAATCAACGGACTGTTAGCACGGCGTGCGCCAAGACGGCATTTGATCAGCCACCGTCGGAACCGAATCCAGCGATCACGCCAACCCACCGGCTTTGCGCGGATCGCGGCCGCGATCCGCCTGCCGATTGTTCGGATGAGTCGGCATCCACGATTATGGACGTTCCGCTTCGATCATCCGCAGACGCAGCCGGGTTTGTTCCACCAGCGGTGCCACCCGCGGGTCGTCGGCGTAGAGCTCGATCAACGCGCTCAAGATTTGTCGAGCGCGGGGGGCGTCAGCCCCCTCGACCGCGTTCAGTTGTTGTTCGATCCAAGGGGAAGGGTCGGTCAGTTGGCGACTCTGATCGTCAAGTTCCCGCGCCCATTTCTCCGCGACACGCAGCGCTTCCCGCGCCGTCGGATCGTCGGCCCATAACCGCTGGACGGCGGCGAGCTTATGCGCGGCGGCGGGGAGTTCACCCCCGTCCCATAATTTGCGGATGATCGCGAGCTGCCGCTCGATCTCGGTGGGGGGCTCCCGTTTTCGTCCGCCGCGGCGCGTCGCCAGCAACTGTTGTTCGAGTTCGTAGACGGCGATCCGCTCCAACAGCGGCGCGGCGCGATCGCCCCATGCCGCCGCATCGTTCGCGACCAGCGGCTCCAGCAGCTCGGTTTTCGCCCGGGACCATTCCGGACCGGGTTCCCCTTCCAGCAGCGCGGCCGCTTCGGCGAAGCGCGCGGCGGCGTCGGGAGTCCGGTTCAGCATCCACCACAGCCCTCCGACCACCAAGACGAACAATCCGAGCAGCACCCACAGATTGTCGGTCCAGCGGCTCAGTTCGCTCGGGGCGTGCTGCCGCGCGATCTCATGCCGCACGAGATCGCGCATGAGCGTGGCGTCGGCATGCTCGTGCGGCAGTTCGCCCGGCAGCGGCACGCGGCTCGGGTCGGCGGTCGTCATCTGCTCGCTGAGTTTCTGCTCCTGTCGCTGCAACACCTCCTGCAAACGGCGCGACAGGACAAACGCGTCCGGGATCCGCTTGTCGGGGTCTTTCTCCAACAACTGCTTCACGATGTCGTCGATTGCGGAAGGGATCTCGGGGACATAGCGGCTCGGCAGATCGAACTGTCCGAACTGATGCTTCTGCAGAATGTCAACCGAGGTTTGCCCCGTGAACGGCGGCCGGCCGGTGAGCATCACGTAGAACAACGCCCCCAGCGAATAGAGATCGCTCCGTTTGGTGGCGCGCTGACCCTTCGCCTGTTCGGGGGACATGTATTCGGCGGTCCCGACGATGCCGCCGGTCGACGTCAGTTTTTCGGCGGCGAAGACCTGCGCGATGCCGAAGTCGGTCAGCTTCACCGTGCCATCGACCGCGAGGAGCGTGTTCGAGGGTTTCAGATCGCGATGGATGATCCCCGCGTCGTGTGCGGCTTTCAGGGCCGAACAAAGCTGTAGGGTGATCGCGACGGCGTCGCGCCACAGCAGCCGTCGTTCGCGTCGCAGCCGTTGCGTCAAGGTCTCGCCGGCGACGTACTCCATCGCGTAGTAGACAGTGCCATGGTCCTCGCCGTTGTCGTACAGCTTGACGATGTGGGGATTGGTGACGGCGGCGAGGGCTTCGATTTCGCGGGCGAACCGCAACCGAAACCCTCCTTCCCGCGCCAGCGCCGGCGGCAGCATCTTCACCGCCGCGACCCGCTGCGTCTCGGCATGTCGCCCCAAATAGACCGTCCCCATGCCACCCGATCCCAGTTCGTCGAGGATCAGGTAGGGGCCGATCTTCTCGGGACGCGGCTGATCCGCGGAGAGTTCCACGCTCGACATCGCGATGCGCCTGGCAGGGGCACGAAAAGAACATCCGGCACGACCTACGTGCGGTACGCAGCATACCGGACACGGGGCGCGCATGGGGAATCGCGTGCGGCGCGGCTGGGTCGTCGACCGGCATGATCCGCGACTTCAGCCGCCGCGACCCGCCATGGTCATGCGATGGCCCACCTGATCAAGGAGCGACAACCGCCCTTGATACGTCCGGCGCAGATGCTCTTCATGGAAGGCGTCGGCGACCGTCCCCGCCGCGATCACCCGCATGTTGAGCAACAAGACATGGCTGAAATACTCGGTGACGGTTTGCAGATCATGATGCACGACGAGGCCGGTCCGCCCCTGCCGCCGCAAATCCTGCAGCAACGTCACGATGGTTCGTTCGGTCGCGGCGTCGACCCCCGCGAAGGGTTCGTCCATCAAAAACAAGTCGGCCTGCTGCACCAGCGCTCTGGCGAGGAAGACCCGTTGTTGCTGCCCGCCGGAGAGCTGGCTGATCTGCCGGCGCGCCAATTCCGCCAGCCCGACCCGCTCCAACGCTTCCAGCGCTTCCCGCCGGGCCGCGCGCGTGATTGGCCGGAACCAGCCCAGTCGGCCGTAGGTGCCCATCGTCACGACATCCTGCACCGTGACTGGGAAATCCCAATCGACGCTGGTGCGCTGCGGGACGTATGCCACCCGCAACCGTGACTCTCGATACGGGCGGCCGAAGAAGGAGACTTCCCCCGAGGCGATGGGGACCAGCCCCAAAATCGCTTTCAGGAACGTGCTTTTGCCCGCCCCGTTGGGGCCGATGATCGCGACCAAGCCTCCCGCCGGCGCCGTGTAATCGATGTTCCATAACACGGGCTGGCGCTCGTACGCCACCGTCAAATCATGGACCACCAACGGCGGAACCTCGGACGGGCTGGACGACATCCTGACTCTTTATTGGGGGCCTGTGGGTGGCGACGGTGGTTCGACTGGGGAAAGTTGACCACGCCATCCTCCCGATGGTGGGGTCCCACCCAACCCCGCGGCGATGCGGGTCGCGTTGGCGTCGATCATACCGAGGTAGGTCCCCTCGTAGGTGTCGATGGGGCCCATCGCATCCGAGTAGAGGCTGCCCCCCAGCCGCACCGACGCGCCGCGCGCCGCACACCCTTCCAGTACCGCCTGAAGTGGTTTGGCGGCGACGCTGGTCTCGACGAAGATCGCCGGGATGCCGCGGGTCACCAGGAACTCGACGAGCCGATTGACGTCGTTGACTCCCGCTTCCGACTCGGTCGAGACCCCCTGGACCGCATGGACTTCCAAGCCATAACGAGCCGCGAAATACCCGAAGGCATCGTGAGCCGTCACCAGGACGCGGCGATCGGCGGGGATGCCGGCGATGACGTCGGTGACGTAGCGATCCAACTCATCGAGCTGGAGTTGATAGGCCGCGGCGCGGGCGCGGTACTCCTCCGCATGGTCCGGATCGAGCTTCGCGAAGCGCTCGGCGGTCGCCCCGACGCAATTCGACCATAAGCGGACATCCATCCAGACATGGGGATCAAACTGCCCCGGACTGCCGAGGGCGCGCAATTGTCCGACCGGAAGCTGTTCCGTGATCGCCCAGACCGGTTTCCCCGACCGACCGACCTGCTCGAGCGTTTGTGTCAGTCGGTGTTCGAGTTGCAGCCCCGAATAGACGATCATGTCGGCATCGAGAAGTCGGCGGACGTCGTGCCGGCTCGGCTTGTAGAGGTGCGGGTCCGCCCCGGTCCCCATCAGCGCGGCGACATGCCCGCGGTCCCCGACGACTTGGCGCACCAGATCTGCCACCATGCCGGTGGTGGTAACGATCTCGA
The DNA here is from genome assembly GCA_964427725.1 of uncultured Planctomycetaceae bacterium. Taxonomy (GTDB): domain Bacteria; phylum Planctomycetota; class Planctomycetia; order Planctomycetales; family Planctomycetaceae; genus DSVQ01. Next base: position 12,735 of record CAYRVS010000028.1, read on the forward strand.
ACGGTTTGGCTGTCGTGGTCGGTGGGTTCTCGGTTTTGGGCGAGGCGACGACGGACTTTCGTCCTTCGTCGCATCCCATGATCAGAGAGATGGTTACGACGAAGAACAGCGAGGGAAAAGGATGCGATCGCAAGCACGTCAAGGACATGGGTGAGACTTCAAACCCGTAGTTTTGAATCATCAAAAATAGCGGAATTCCGATGCTTCGTCAAGGGAACGCCGTTACTCGGAGTCTGTGGAAACGTGCGCGATGGGGAATGTTCGGATAAGTGGTTTTTAAGGGCCCGAGGGGACGTGGCCCCTCGGCTTCAGTTTGGTGGGGAATTCCGAGTCCTTGCGCGTCCGCTAACTCGACGGGACCGCGGGCAAACGCCAGAATCCACCCCACGAGAGTTCTCTTGGGAAAGCCGAGCCGCGGATGGACTTCACGTCACGGTTGCAGAAAGCGGTCGATCGCGGTCGCCGGCAGAGTGACGCGGCGGCGCGTGATGCGGCGCAATCGGCCCTCACCGAAGAGCAGTTGCGGACGCTGCACGCCACCGCACGGGTCGAATTGTCCGATCACATCGAAGCCTGTCTGCGGGCCGTCACCGAACAGTTTCCCGGGTTCGACTTTCAGACGGTGGTCAATCCCGACGGCTTTGGGGCCCGCATCGCACGGGACATGGTCCGCCGCCGCGAGGGTTTGACGACCCGCGAGTACAGCCATCTCGAACTGATCGTGCGGAGCTACTCGCCGACGCGCATTCTGGATGTCGTCGGTCGGGGGACGATTCAGAACAAGGAAGTACTGCAGCGCAGCCAGTTCCAGAAACTGGGGGAGCTGGATCTCGACACCCTGAAGCATCAGATTGACCAATGGGTGCTGGAATACGCCGAGAAATACGCCGCGACCAAGCGGTAGTCGTCGTTGGTCAGAGGGATCGAGGCCCTACCGGCGGCGAGCGCCGAACCGCTCATCACGTACACCCCGCGTATGACAGAGAGTTTCGCATGGATCGTCCCGCTCAGTTGGCACGTGTCTTATCCGGCGGGATCGTGGCGATTCTGCGCGCGCCATCAGCCGAGCGGTTGGTCGGGGCGGCGCGGGCCTTGGCGGAGGGGGGGATCGACGTCCTCGAAGTGACCTTCACGGTGCCCGATGCCGCCGAGGTGCTGCGCGACGTCCGGCGGGAGCTCGGCACGCAAATCCTGCTGGGAGCGGGGACGATCCTCGATCCCGAGACGGCCCGGATCGCGATCCTTGCGGGGGCTGAATTTCTGGTCTCCCCGAACGTCAACGTCGAGGTGATCCGGCTGGCGCATCGCTACGACAAATTGATGCTGTCGGGGGCCTACACACCGACCGAGGTGGTGACCGCGTGGGAAGCGGGGGCGGACATCGTGAAACTCTTTCCCGCCGACATCGGGGGCGCGCCGTATCTCAAGGCCTTGCGCGGTCCGTTGCCGCAGGTGCGATTTCTTCCGACGGGCGGGGTGAATCTGCAAACGCTACCCAGCTTCTTCGCCGCCGGAGCCTGCGCGGTCGGGTTGGGGAGTCAGTTGGTCGAGGCCGCCGTCTTGGAGCGGGGTGACTTCGCGCAAATCACGGCGACCGCCAAACAGTATGTGGAACTGGTCCGGACGGTACGCTCGACCACACGTTGAAATCGCCATGCGGTCGACGCTTAGAAATCCTGATTCGTGATGTTTTCTCGGCCGTTGCGGGTCATCAGGTCGAACATCAGGCGTTCATCGATCGACTTCGAGATCGACCGGGCGCTCCCGTCGACCAAGCCGACGTTGAAGACGTCGCCGTGTTGGCTGCCGAACGAAAAGCGATGATTGCCGTTGGTCGAAGAGATCCAATGGCCGCCGGTTAGAGGATCGCCGTTGACCGGCTCATTCCCTTGGGCGCGATCCGAGGCGGAGGCGGCCGCGACGCAGCAACTGTCGCCATCGGCCCAGCCACCCAGCAGGCTTTCGCCGATCAGGATCGTGGTGGTGGTGCCGTCGGTGGCGTCGCGGAAGCGGGTCTTGCTGTTGACGTACAACATGCCGTTGTTGAGTCCGACCAGTCGCCCTTGCGCGGAGTCGTAGACCACGAGCCCGGCGTTGCCGCGATAGGTGCTGAAGGCGGGCCGGAATTGTACGGGGGGATCGGTCGAATCGACGATGATCAGCGGCCGCTGGTTGGGGAGGGACAAACTTGGACAGAGGAAGGTCGGAATGGTGGTTTCTTGCAGGGGGATGTTCGGCGAAGGAGGGGGAGGTGACTGCGACGACGGCGGACAACTCGCCCAGAACTTCCCGGCGTCATCGTGCCATGCCGCGTTCCCTTGATCGAGTTGATACAAGATATGGGTCATCCAAGGGCGGGGTTGGGTGTAGACCCAAGTGTTAACCACAATGCTCGAAGGTTGATTGTTCTGACCGTTGATGAGCGGAATAAACGGTTCGGGAAAGACCGCGAGATATTCAGGCGGCTCGCCACCCGTGGGGCATTGGACGTTGCTCGGAATGGCGACCCCGACTGGGAAGTGGCGGTGGGCCCCCTCGAAGTTGTGGAGCGCCAGCGCGAGCTGATGCATGTTGTTGAGGCATGACGAACGTCGGGCGACCTCGCGGGCCTGCTGCACCGCCGGCAACAGCAGAGAAATCAGCGTGGCGATGATCGCCATCACCACCAAGAGTTCGACGAGCGTGAAGCCCCCCGGTCTCCGGGACGAATGACGGACAGCGGTCGAGACCATGCTGTTCCCTCTCCTGTCGATGGCGCAGGAATCCTGGTCGCGTCGACCAAGCCCTCCGGTTCCCGCGCGGTCGATATGTCGACAACGTCCGGGGGTGCCTCCGATCCACAGTCTGCCGGAAAATTTTTCCGACTTCCGCCGGAATCGCCAAAACCACCGGCGGGATCAGGGGTTCTCGCCGGAAGATGGGATGGTCTCGGAAGGCTCGTCGTTGTCCGGGAATAAGGCTTCGAGCTGCTTCAGCCACGCCAGTCGCTGGGTTTCCCGATCCACGCGGACATTCGAACCTTCGAGCGCTCCGGTTTGAAGCTGCCAACGGGGCGGGTTGTCGGTCGGCGGGCGCGACTCGGGATGAATCGGCGCGGCTTCGACCATGGTGGCGGGACCGCTTTGTTCGTTCGACGCCAGCCCGCCCAGTGGGTGATAGCTGAGCCGCGAGGGGTCACGGAACCGGGCCAACTGAATGCGGCCGCAGGCTTCGACCTGATCGGCATAGGTGCGGTCCCACAGCAGCACCTGCCCGCGACTTTCGATGACGAGCCGCCCTCCCGTGAGTTCCGGCAGCCGGATTTCCGGGGTCAACGGAAAGCAGCCGCCGGGGAGGGTGATCGCCAAACGGCCTTGGGCGTCGACATCCAACCGCCCATACCGCGTGAAGAGCGTCCCTTCGGGGGAATCGAGGGCCAAGAACAGGGTCTCGGTGGGACCATCGTGAATCGCGACGTCGAGCGCTCGATCGGTCGGTGTGACATCTCCCATCGTCAAGGACAATCGCGTGCCGAGACATTCCAGCAGGAGAGCGCCCCCCTGCGAAACATCCGACGATCCCCCCCTCGTGGCGAGTTGAGGGACGAGGGCCAGATAGCCCGGAGTTTGCAGATGCAGCAGGTTGAGCCGCGTAATTCGCTGGAGCTGCCGGATGGTCGGATCGACCGTGGAGGAGGTCCGCGGCGTAGCTCCCGCCTCGGTTTCAGGCAGGCGTTGCGGTTGCCGCAGCGGCTGGGGCGTGAGGGGCGAGTTGGGGGAAATGAGGGACGCCCCCGCGTCGGGCATTTGTCGTCGAAGCTGCAACAAATCCTCGACGATCCCCGGCGGGAGGTCTTTCAGTTGTTGGTACCAGATGTCCCGTTCCTCGGGGGAGGCTTTGGGGAGCAGGCGATCGATCACCGACCGGACTTCGCTGTTCCGGGGTGCGGGATCCCCGGCCTCGGGATCGGCCGGTTCCGGGGAGGATGGCGTGGACGACTCCGACTCGACGGGCGGTTCCAGGAGCTGTGGTTCGGCGATGGCGACCGGCTCGTGAAACGGAGTCAAAAACAGCGTGAGCCCCAAAACGATGAGGATCGCGACGCCGCTCCAGACCCACCAGGATGGGGACGATTCCATTCGTAGCATACTGCGTCGTTCCATCAGGGAGTCACGGATCGAGCGGCGTCTGCCCCCCGGTTCGCGCGCGAAGGTCGTCGACCCGATCGGCCACCTTACGGCGAAATCACGCCCGGAAGAATAGGTCAAATCGACCGACTGGGGAAGCGTTGCGGGCCACAAGCCGATCGACGGTCCGAGGGTACCGGTCAGGCGGACCTTGCACGTGGCGACGAAGAGATGACCTGACGGGCCCCACCTTGGGGGGGCTCCCAGGGCAGGGTCGATCTTAACGTTACGGCAGACCCGGCGAGCGCGTTCAGGGTTGCCGATTCCTGGTCAGAAGATCGTCGTGCCGTGCCCGAGCCCCCCGCCAGTCCGATCGCGGTGACGTTCGCCGTTTTGGCGCGCGGAGAAGGGGCGCGTGTTTCGGGCTGTCTGGTCCGGGCGCTCGATGTCCCCGATCTTTCCATCCAACGCGCCGCCATCGAGACGATCCTCAAACGCTCGGTCGGGCATGAACGGCATGAACTGCTGAAGCGGGTCGAGCAGTTTCCCCGGGAGTTGATCGAGTTCCTGCATCAGGCGGGACCGGCGCTCGAGCCGACATTCCGGCAGTTTCTGGCGCAGGGGCAACCTGAACTGCGGGAAGTCGCGTTGCGGGCCATGCGGGTGACGCGGCAGTACGGGCAACTCGGCCGGCTGATCGAACTTCTGACCCGCAAAAGCCTGGTCGACCACGACGTCATCGCGGCGACTTTGAGCGTCCTGATTGATCGGCTGCATGACGAGCTGCGGGAGACCGCCGGGGAATCGACGCCGCGCCGGACGGTGCTGAACACGCTGCGGGGGACGGTCCTCAGTCAGTTGGATCATGCGGTCGAACATTGGGACACGTTGACCCATCCACGTGAAATCGTCGAGGCGATCCTGATTTTGGGGGATCCCCATCATCCGGTCGTGAAGCGGGTGTTGTGGCATGCCCCCGAGGCGTGTCGATCGTGGGCGACGGGCCTGCTGCTCGAGAGCCGGCATCCGGGCGTGCTGCGGTTGATCGCCGAATCGCTGACCGAAGCTTATCCGCATCCCAAGGTCTTCGAGGCGATCCGCACCCGGCGGGATCCCGAGTTTCTCGCGGCGCTGTTGCGGGTGGTCTCGCGTCGCCGGGCGGTGCAGCAGTTGCATCATTTGCGGCAGATCGAGCACGTCGATTGGCTGTCGGGCGGGCTCGAGGCGTTGATCACCATTCCCCCCGCGCTGCAGCCCGCGCTCATCGCGTTTGTGCAGGCGACCCATGTCCCGCGCGAGGTGAAGACGCGCGTGCAGGAGTGGCTGCTGCGGTATGGCACACCCGACGGCAAACGGGCCGCGACGGAAGGGCTGACGCTGCTCGACGAGGCGGTGATCCAGGAAGTGGTCCGCGACAGCCTGGATTCGGAGGACGCCGAGTTGCAGGCTTGGGCCACGTCGCAACTGCGGCAGCATGCGATTCCCGAAGCGTTCGGGCTGTTGATCGCCCGGCTCGACAGTCCGTTGCCGGCCGTGCAGGCGGCCGCGCGGGCGGAACTCGCCGATTTCAGTGTCGATCGCGTGCTGGCGCTCGCCGAAGAATTCCCGATCGAGGATGCCCGCCGCGCGGGACAACTGTTGATGAAGGTCGATCCCGAGGCGGTCGTCAAATTGCGGCGGGCGATGTCGCACGCGGTGGTGCAAAAGCGCGTGACGGCGGCGCGGCGGATTGGTCGATTGGGGCTCGCCGAACCGTTGTTTTCGAGCTACGCGACCTTGGCGGTCGATCCCGATCCCCTCGTGCGGCGGACGGTCGCCGATGTCGTCTCGACGCTGGAAGGACTCGAAGCGTTTCGGCTGCTGTCGCAACTGGTCGATGACCCACATCCCCGCGTCCGGGAGTCGGCGGCTCAAGGACTCGAGCGCTGGGAGCAGGCGATGTCGTGGTCCCAGACCGCCGCGACCACGGACCCCTTGTTGGAGGGGGCCGACTGGTAGTCGGTCATCCCAATTGGCAGGCCCCGATTCCCTGGTTCACATCATGATCATTCCACCGTTGTTGGCGCTGGGTCTGCGTTGGGGCTGGTGGACGCTATTGGGGTCGCTCGCGGTCCTGATCTGCGGGTTGGTGGCGGTTTGGCTGATCGTCCGAGTGCAAACGCGCCCCCTCACGGCGACGGCCGACTTCGTCGGCCCGCAATCGTTGTTCGAGGAGCTCTGTCAGGCGCACCATCTCGATCCCGCCGAGGCGCGGACGCTTCAAGGGATGATGACGCGGCGTGACATCGCCGACCCCGCGATCCTGTTTGTCGACCCGCGTGAATTCGTCGTGATGGACGGCGATGACGAGGCGGCGTTGGCGACGATCCGTCGGCGGATCTTCGGGGAAGGGATCGAACAATCTCCCACGATGCGTGGTTGACCAAATCTTCATGGGGCGATTCCTTGCGGAACCGCGAGGGCGAGTCGATACTGCGGACGCATCGCGACCGACCGATGGGTGGGTCGTCGCGCGCCCCTCATCACGGATCGACTTCTCGAGGATTCACGCATGCGTCGTCTTGCCTGCCGCTTCCGCCGTCTCGCGGAATGGACTCTGTTGGCTGGGTTCGTCCTCTTGGGTTTGGGCGGGGCGACCGCCCACGCGGAACTGAAACTCCCCGCGATCTTCACCGATCACATGGTGCTGCAACAGGGGCAGCAGAATCGTGTCTGGGGCTGGGCCGGCGTGGGCGAGAAGGTCACCGTGTCGATTCACGGTCAGTCGCAATCGACCACCGCGGGAGCTGATGGCCGCTGGATCGTCACGCTCGAGCCCCTTCCCGTCGGCGGGCCGCACACGCTGCAAGTGAACGACCGCAAGATCGAGGACGTCCTGGTCGGCGAAGTGTGGGTCTGTTCCGGCCAGTCGAACATGCAATGGTCGATCAATGCCTCGAACGATCCCGACCTGGAGAAGCTCGCGGCGAACTATCCCAAGATTCGGCTGATCAGCCTGCCCCATGTCGGGACGCAGGAACCGCAGTCCGACTTCAAGGGCGCGTGGCAGGTCTGTTCGCCCGAAAGCGTCGCGAACTTCTCCGCCGTCGGTTACTTCTTCGGTCGGCAGCTCCATCAGACGCTTGATGTCCCGGTTGGGCTGATCAACAACGCGTGGGGGGGTTCCTCGTGCGAGGCCTGGGTGCGACGGGATCTGCTGAAGGCGAACGAAGAGGCCTACGGGCCACTGATGGCGCGGTGGGAAGAGCTGGAACAGCGGGCTTCGGACCCCGCCGAAATCGCCAAGATCGAAGCGGCGATCAAGGAATGGCGGATCGCCGCCGAAGCCGCGAAGGCCGAGAAGAAGCCGATCCCCGCGCAACCGCAAGACATCCGTCAGCAGATGGGGAATCAGCATCGGCCGGCGAACCTTTACAACGGAATGATCAAGCCGATTCTGGGGTACGGCATCCGCGGCGCGATTTGGTATCAGGGGGAAAGCAACGCCGGACGGGCCTATCAGTACCGCGAGCTCTTCCCGTTGATGATTCAGAACTGGCGCGACGACTGGGGCCAGGGGGACTTCCCGTTCTATTGGGTGCAGCTCGCCGACTACAAGGCCGAGCAGACCCTCCCTGGCGACAGCGACTGGGCCGAGCTCCGCGAAGCCCAGACGATGACGATGGCCAAGCTCCCCAAAACGGGCGAAGCGGTGATCATCGACATCGGGGAGGGGAAGGACATTCATCCGAAGAACAAGCAGGACGTCGGCCGCCGGCTGGCCCGCTGGGCGCTTGCGAACGAGTACGGCGTCTCGATCGCCCATCGCAGCCCGCGGTACAAGTCGATGCAGGTCGAGGGGAACAAAGTCACGCTGACGTTCGACCACGTCAACGGATTCCGGACGTTCGATGTCGCGGAGGCGGTCGGCTTCACGATCGCGGGCGAAGACCGGCAATGGTACTGGGCGGAAGGCAAAGTGACCGGCGCCAACACGATCGAAGTTTTCGCGACCGCGGTGCCGAAGCCGGTGGCGGTCCGCTACGCCTGGGCCGACAACCCGGTGTGTAACGTCTTCTCGAACGAAGGCCTGCCGCTCACGCCGTTCCGCACCGACGATTGGCCGGGCGTGACCGCGAACGCAAAATAGTCGTTCAGGAACGCCGAGCCCCCCCTCAATCCTCGCGACGCCCCCAGATCGGCCTCCGGTTTGGGGGTGTTCGTTGGGCGGTCAAGAAGTCATCCATGCCGTGATCTCACCACACCGACGGAGAGTGAAACCTTGCCTCTCGACTGGTAACGTGCGCGACGGTCTGAAAGCATTGCGATTTTCGTGCCCGTCACACCCAACTCCGTGAACCCAAAGGGGCCACCCGTGTCGCAATCGCTCGGTGACGATGATTTTGTCGACGATGGCTCCTAGCAGGCACTTGGGGGCGGTCGTCGACCGCGGCGCGACAAACGCTCCACGCCGACGTGGGTCATCGTGCTGATCTTGCTGGCCGGGGTGCCGCTGGCGATGTGCCCCTGCCTGATCGCCTTGCTTCTGCCGGCGGTCCAACAAGCCCGCGAGGCGGCACGACGGACGCAGTCCCGCGGGCATCTCAAGCAAATCAGCCTTGGCGCGCATAACTTTCATGACGCCTTCGACCACTTCCCCCCGCTCGGCATCGAAGGCGATCTTCCCCCCCGAAGAACAGCTTCAGTCCTGGCAGGTCGACATCCTGCCCTATCTGGATCAAGGCCCGCTGTACGACCAAATCCAGCGCGACAAACCCTGGGACGATCCCGCCAATCAGGCGGCCTTCTCGGTGACGATTCCGACCTTCCTGAATCCCAGCGTTCCTTCAGACCCGACGAACGAGCAAGGGTATGCGTTATCACATTACGCGGCGAACTCCCGCGTGATGTCGGCCACCACGCGGGTGTCGTTGGCCGACATCACCGACGGGACGAGCAACACCCTCCTCGCGGGCGATGTTCGTGACGGGTTTCGCCCCTGGGGTGATCCCGCGAACGCCCGCGACCCCGCCCGCGGCTTGCAGGGGACCGCAGACACCTTCGGTTCGTATCACGTCGGGGGGGCGAACTTTCTGCTCGCCGACGGCTCGGTCCGCTTCATCGGGAACAACATCGACCCCGCCGTCATGGAAAGCCTGGCGACCCCCGACGGGGGCGAACCCGCCCCGTCCTTCGATGGCCCCGGAATTTCTCGCTGACATCGCTCCCACCGCGCTGGTGATCCCAACGGACGGGAGGCTATGCTACGGAAACGAATCAGCGATCGCTGATCGGTGCGTCAGGTGAGCAAGGATCCCGGGATGACGTCGGTCGGTTCGATCGCGAGTCGATGGCTTTGTGGCCTGATCGTCGGCATCGCGGGCTCAGCGTCCCTTCACGCCGCCGATTCCGCTCCGGTTGATTTCAACGCCGACATCCGCCCGCTATTGTCCGACCGCTGCTTTCAATGCCACGGACCCGACGAGAAGCACCGCGCGGCCGACTTGCGGCTCGACACCTTCGCCGGTGCGACGGAGACCGGCGCGATCGTGGTCGGCAAGGTCGACGAGAGCGAACTCTGGCGCCGGATCACCACGACCGACCCCGATGTCCAGATGCCTCCCCCATCGGCCAAGAAGCGCCCACTCACTGCTGAGGAGCGAGAACTCCTGCGAACCTGGATCGAACAAGGGGCCCCGTATCAAGGACATTGGGCCTTCTTGCCGGTTCGCCCCGGTCCGCCGCCGGTCTCGCACGATCCGTGGGTGCGAAACGGGATCGACGAATTCGTCCTGAAGCGGCTCGCCAAGCATCAACTGCGACCCTCGTCCGAGGCCGATCGCGCGACGCTCATCCGCCGCGTGACGCTGGACCTGATCGGGCTGTTGCCGACCCCGGAAGAGGTCGCGGAGTTTCAGCGCGATCCCGATCCCGCCGCGTACGAACGATTGGTCGAGCGGCTCCTCGCGTCCCCCCATTACGGCGAACGTTGGGGCCGATACTGGCTCGATCAGGCCCGCTACGCCGACTCGAACGGTTATTCGATCGATGCGCCGCGCGAGATGTGGCCTTACCGCGATTGGGTGATCGACGCCCACAATCGCGATCTGCCGTTCGATCAGTTCACCATCGAACAACTCGCGGGGGATCTGCTGCCGAATCCGACGAAAGCGCAACTCGTCGCGACGGGCTTTCATCGCAACACTCTAATCAATCAGGAAGGGGGAACCTCGCCCGAACAGTTCCGCGTCGAGGCGGCGATGGACCGCGTCAACACCACCGGGGCGGTCTGGCTGGGGCTCACCGTCGGTTGCGCGCAGTGCCATACTCATAAATACGACCCGCTCACCCAGCGGGAATACTACGAGCTCTTCGCCTTCTTCAATTCCGGCGTCGACGTCAACAACACCGGGCCCACCGTCGAAGTGATCCGCGGCGAAGTCTTCGGCAATCCGGTGGAGGTCGTTCGCGAACCACCGCCCCCTTCGGCGGAGCAACTCACCGCGTGGCGGACCGAGTGGGAAACCGCAACCCGCACCCGGCTCGCCGAAGCGATGGCCGCCGGCGTGAAGGGGGCCTCGAATTGGCAGACTCTCGCCCCCTCGACCGTCACCTCGAAAGAGCAGGGGACTTTCGAGACGCTCGAAGACCGCTCGATCCTGGCGACCAGTCCCGTCGCGGGGTTCGACAGCTACGTTGTCACCGCCGCATCACCCCTCGACAAGCTCGCCGCCGTCCGGTTGCGGGTCTTGCCGCACGAATCGCTTCCCAAGCAGGGACCGGGTCGCGCGGGGAATGGCAACTTCGTGCTGACGGCGTTTGAACTGACGGTCGGCGAGCAACCCGTCGGCTGGGCGAAGTCGGTCGCCGATCACGAGCAAATCAACTATCCCGTCGCGGCGACGCTCGATGACGATCCCAAGACCGGCTGGGCGATCAACTCGGCCCCCGGCTCACCCATCCAGATGAACGCCCCGCACGAGGCGGTCTTCGTCCTGCAGCAACCACTGGAACCGAAGGGGCAGCCGCTGCGGTTCACGTTGCGGCACGATCTCAATCGCGACTATCTGGTGGGGCGTTTCGCGATCGACGTCATCGCCGAGGCCCCCGCGCTCCCCGCCGGACCCGACGTGCAACTCCTCGCCGCGCTGCAAACCCCGGTCGAGCAGCAATCGGAAGAACAGAAGAAGCTGCTGCAGCAGGCGTTCGAGCAGGCGGAGCCGCGGGCCCGGAAGAAGACCCCGGCTCCCAATCCGAATCTCGCGCAGGTGATGGTCATGCGGGATCTGCCGCAGCCCCGCGAGACGTTTCTCCTCACGCGGGGCGACTTCACCCGTCCCGATCAGACCGGCGGCCGACTGCAACCCGGGGTCTTCGCCGCCATCGCCCCGGCGATCCTGACGCCCCCCGAACAACGGACCCGGCTCGACTTGGCCCGCTGGCTGGTCGACCCGGCCCAGCCCCTCACCACTCGCGTCACCATGAACCGCGTCTGGATGCGTTACTTCGGCAAAGGCTTGGTGGAGACCGAAGAGGACTTCGGCACGCAGGGGTCGTTCCCGACCCATCCGGAGCTCCTCGATTGGCTCGCCGCGGAACTTCCCCGGCAAGGTTGGAGCCTGAAGGCGATGCATCGGCTGATCGTCACCAGCGCGACCTATCGGCAAGCCTCGATCCAGCGTCCCGAGTTGGCCGAGCACGACCCGCGAAATCTGCTGCTCGGTCGGCAGAATCGGCTCCGGCTTGATGCCGAAATCGTCCGCGACGCGGCCCTCTCCGCGAGTGGACGGTTGTCCGACCTGTTCGGCGGCCCCAGCGTCTATCCCCCCCAACCCGATGGAGTCTACGCCTTCACGCAGGTGACGAAGTCGTGGCCGACGGAAACGGGCCCGAATCGTTACCGCCGGACCCTTTACACCTACTTCTACCGCAGCGCCCCGTACCCCTTCTTCACCACGTTCGACAGTCCCGATTTCCAGGCGGTCTGCACGCGACGCATCCGTTCGAACACGCCGCTGCAGGCGCTCGCCCTCGCCAACGATGGCTACTTCATCGAACTCGCGCAAGGGCTCGCGGAGCGGCTGCTGCAAGAGGTCGCGGGGGATTCCGCCGGCGCGTTCGAGGAACGGTTGTTTAGACTCGGCGAGCTGACGTTGTCCCGTCCGTGGTCGACGACCGAAGCCGACATCCTCCGCCGGACCTACGCCCAAACGCAGGCCGACCTCGCGCGGGATCCAGCCGCGTGCGAGTCGCTGACGACCGCCGTCTTACGACAGTCCACTCCGCCCCCGGACGCCGCCGCGTGGGTCCTGCTGTCCCGGGCGATCCTCAACACCGACAACTTCATCACGCGGGAGTAACCGATGACCAACGCCACTCCCCACGATCGCCATCCCGACGCGCCCAGCGATCCGCTGCGCGATCTCACCCGTCGGCATTTTTTCCAGCAATGCGGCGTCGGGCTGGGGGCCATCGCGCTCCAGCAGTTGTTGGCGCGGGAGGGCCACGCCGCCCCCGGCATTTCGCTCGACCCCACAAACCCGATGGCGGCCCGTCAACCGCAGTTCACGCCGCGCGCCAAGAACGTCATCTTCCTCTTCATGGCGGGGGGCCCCAGTCAGCTCGAGCTCTTTTCCGACAAACCGAAACTCCGCGAACTCACCGGCCAGACTCCCCCGGAAAGTCTCCTCAGCGGTAAACGGTTCGCGTTCCTCAAGGGGACCGAAAAGCTCCTCGGCAACCAGCGCAAGTTCGACCGCTACGGCGAATGCGGCATGAGCTTGAGCGAGTTGATTCCCTATCACCGCCAAATCGTCGACGACGTCTGCTGGCTCCGCGGGGTCACCACCGATGTCTTCAATCATGCCCCCGCCAAGCTCTTCATGAACTCCGGCTTTCAGGCCCCGGGGCGACCATCGTTGGGGTCATGGGTCACGTACGGCCTGGGGAGTGAATCGGCCGACCTGCCGGGCTTCGTCGTGTTGCAGAGCGGCCCGCGGGGCCCGCGCGGCGGGGCGACGTTGTGGAGCAGTGGGTTCCTGCCGACGTCGTTTCAAGGGGTTCCCTTTCGCGGCAAGGGGGATCCGATTCTTCATCTGCAAAGCCCCCTGGGGGTCACGCCGCCCCGCGCCCGGGCCTTCGTCGACACCGTCGCCGCCCTCAATCAGGCCCGACTGGCGGAGACCGGCGACCCCGAAATTCTCACGCGGATCAACGCCTATGAAATGGCCTTCCGCATGCAGACGAGCGCCCCCGATCTGATGGATCTCGGCCAGGAGTCGGCGGGAACCTTGGCGCGTTACGGCGTGACCCCCGGGCAACCTTCGTTCGCCGCGAATTGCCTCCTCGCGCGGCGGCTGATCGAACGGGGCGTCCGCTTCGTCCAGCTTTATCACACCGACTGGGACAGCCACGGCGGCCCCGGCCAAACGCTGGAGGAGGACTTCGAGCGGGTCGTCATGGAGACCGACCAGGCGAGCGCCGCGCTCGTCCTCGACCTCAAGGAACGCGGACTCCTGAAGGATACGCTAGTCGTCTGGGGGGGCGAGTTCGGCCGGACCCCGATGGGGGAAAATCGGCAAACCGCCGGACGCGATCATCACATCGACGCCTACACCATGTGGCTCGCCGGCGGGGGCGTGAAAGCCGGCCATGTTCACGGCGACTCCGACGAACTCGGCTTTGGCGTCACCGAGGGGAAAGTCCACGTCCACGACCTCCACGCGACGATGCTCCATCTCCTCGGATTCGACCACGAACAACTGACCTATCGCTTCCAAGGCCGCGACTACCGCCTGACCGATGTGCATGGCCACGTCGTCGAGGAACTCCTGGCGTGAAGCCCAGGGATAGCAATCCTTGGGCTTCTTCAACACACACCATGATGCCCCCCACCCCCGAGGCCCCCCCCCACCCCCCCCCCCCGACGCGTATTCCTGCAATCCGGCGTTGCCGCCGCCTCCACCCTCGCCGCCGCGGCCTGGCTCTCCCCCACGCTGCACATCGGTGCTTATCAGGAAAGCCCCGCGGAGCAGATTCAAGCCGGCGTGATCGGCCTCGGTCGCGGCTTGGCGCACGCCGCCGCGATCCTCAAATCCCCCGCCGCCAACCTCCGTTACATCTGCGATGTCGACCAGAATCGGCTGGAAGGGGGCCTGAAGAACGTCGCCGAAGGGGTTAAGGCGAAGGGGGCCGACATGCCCTCGCCGATCCAAGACCTGCGGCGGATGCTCGATGATCCCAAGCTCGAAGCGGTCTTCATCGCCACCAGCAACCACTGGCACGCCCCCGCCGCCATCATGGCGATCAACGCCGGCAAACATGTCTACGTCGAAAAGCCCGGCAGTCACAACGCCTGGGAAGGGGAAATGGTCGTCAAGGCGGCCCGCAAGCATCAGCGGCAGGTCCAAATGGGGAACCAGCGCCGCACCTGGCCCGGCGTCCGCCAAGGGATCGCCAAACTTCAGGCCGGGGCGATCGGCACCGTCCGGCACGCCCGCTGCTTCTACGACAGCGCGCGGGGGACCATCGGCCGCGGCAAAGCGGTCCCCGTCCCGCCGAATCTCGATTTCGACCTCTGGCAGGGCCCCGCCCCCGAACGCCCCTATGTCGATAACCTCGTCCATTACAACTGGCATTGGCGCTGGCACTGGGGTGGGGGCGAACTCGCCAACAACGGCATCCACGCCCTCGACGTCGCCCGCTGGGGCCTCGGCGTCGACCTCCCCAAAACCGTCAGCTTCACCGGCGGCCGCTACTATTTTGACGACGACCAGGAAACCCCCGATACCGGCGTCGCCGTCTTCGACTTCGGCCACGTCGGCTGCACTTGGGACGTCAGCAGTTGTCAGCCCCGTCGCGATTTGAAACAGCCGTTGTGCGCCTTCTACGGCACCGAGGGGGAACTCCACATCGACGGCAGCGGGTACACCCTCTACGACCTCGCCGGCAAGCAGGTGGAAAAAGTCGGCGGAGACGGCGGCGAAGCCGAGCACATCGAGAACTTCCTCGACGCGATCCGCAAGGGGACGCCCCTCAACTCGGAGATCGAGGTCGGCCAGACCAGCACCCTGTTGTGCCATCTCGGCAACATCAGCTACCGCACCGGCCGCACGCTCCACTTTGACCCGGTCACGCGCAAAATCATCGGCGATGACGACGCAACGTCCTATTGGAAGCGCGAGTACCGGCAAGGCTGGGAACCGGTGGTATGATGGACTGATGATGGATTGGTGCCCAGGGAGAGCCTTCCCTGGGCGTCTTCCAAATCACCCCACCGGCGCGAACCGCCGCACCAGTTCCCGCGCGCTGCGCAGCCCGTCCACGGCCGCGCTCACAATCCCTCCCGCGTACCCCGCCCCTTCGCCGACCGGATAGAGGCCCGCGAAACCCGGGCATTCCCGCGTTGTCGGGTCGCGGTCGATTCGCACCGGCGAACTGCCGCGCATTTCCGGCCCCACCAGGATCGCCTGCTTCAGAAAATTCCCCCGCAGCTTGCGATCCAGCAGCGGCAACGCCCCCCGCAGCGCCGCGATCACCTGCGGTGGCAGGAACGCATCGAGCGCCAAGGGAGCGAGGCCGCGCTGGTAGGAACAGTCGTATTTCGTCGCGGGATTCGGCGCCCTGCCGGAGAGGAACTCACGCGCGGATTGAATCGGGGTGAAGTAGTCGGCCCCCGCCGCCTGATACGCCGCCGCTTCGTAGCGCCGCTGCAAGTGCATCCCCGCCAGTGGATGGGTCCCCTCGAACTCCGCCGGCTCCAGCGTCACCATCAGGCCGCTGTTGGCATACGGGGTGTCGTGACGGGAGTTGCTCATCCCGTTCGAGCAGAACCGCTCGGGCTCGGAAATGCTCGGCATGATGATCCCCCCCGCGCACATGCAGAAGGTGTAG
Organism: uncultured Planctomycetaceae bacterium; assembly: GCA_964427725.1. Lineage (GTDB taxonomy): Bacteria > Planctomycetota > Planctomycetia > Planctomycetales > Planctomycetaceae > DSVQ01. The sequence goes on from CAYRVS010000028.1 coordinate 28,712, forward strand.
ACGTCTTTGCCGCTGTTCGCGTGCAGCGTGTAGTCGGCGGCCCCCAGCAACGGGAGATACTCCGGCTTGCCGTACTTCGACTGATTGATCTGCGCCTGCGGCTGTTCGATCCGCAGCCCCAACTGAAACGCCTTGGGGACGATCGGCACCCCCAGTCGGTGCAGCCCCTCGATCGTGTCGCGCGCGCTGTGCCCCACCCCGAGAATCACGTGTCCGGTGGCGATCCGTCCGGCGCTCGTCAGCACCCCGGTCACTCTGCCGTCACGCACCTCCAGATCCTCGAACCGGCAGCCGAACCGATACTCCCCCCCCAGCGCCTCGATCTTCCGCCGAAAGTTCCGGCAGATCATCGGCAACTTGTTGCTCCCCAAATGGGGACGGTTCTCGTAGACGATCGAGGCCCGCCCGCCGCATTCAACGAAGCGCTGGAGCACCCAATCGACGTCGGGCCCTTCCAGCCGACATGTCAGCTTCCCGTCGCTGAAGCAGCCGGCCCCTCCCTCGCCGAAGAGATAATTGTTTTCCTCGTCAAACGCGCCGCCGCGATCGAACGAGCGGACTTCCGGCACCCGCTGTTTGACCGGTAGCCCCCGTTCCAGAATCAACGGGCGATAGCCTTTCGCCGCCAGGTAATACCCCGCAAGGAGCCCGGCGGGGCCCGACCCTACCACGACCGGCCGCTCCGCCAATCCCCCCGTCCCCGGAGAGGGATCATCAAACGGCGCGGCCTGGTACGGGACGACGTCGCCGGTCAACTTCCCCGCGACCCGTGGCGACTGCGCGACTTCCGTCGGCAACTCCACCAGCGTCGTATAGACGTACTGCAGGTCGCGCGGCGACCGGGCATCGAGGCTTTTTTTGAGGATCCGCCATCGCGCGATGTCCCCCGGCGCAACGTTCAACCGCCGCGCCAGCGTCGCGGGCAACTCGCCTTCCGGGACTTCCACCGGAAGCCGCACATTCGCCAATCGCAACGGTCGGACCGACACAGGTTCCACTTTTCCACAGGCACGAGCGGCGAGCCCGTGCCTGACCATCGTCTGGGTTGTTTGTTCCGAGCGGGGCGGCGCTAGCCGCCGGTTTCTCCGGTAACAACCGGCGGCTAGCGCCGCTCCGCTCACCTGCGTGTGCGCGTCATCGATTCACGAGGAGCCATCGGCGGTCGATTCCTCCGTCGTCGGCCGTGCTCCCTCGTCACTTGCATCACGGTTCAAGTCCGCTCCGTCCGGCGATCGTAAGCCCAACTGCTCGCATCGGCGATACAACCGCGCGCGCGGCAGCTCCAGCAACTGCGCCGCCAGCGTCATGTTCCCTCCCGCCAATTCCAACACGCGCGCAAGCTCCTCTCGTTCCAAATCGGCCAAATACTTGTCGAGCGAGCGGCCCCGGACCGGCGGCGGCCCCAGCCGCTGCGCCTCGACCCCCGCGCGGAAGCGAAACGGCAACTGCGCCTCGCGCAGCAGACCATCCATGCATGCCGCGTGGGCCTCGCGCATCACTTTCTGCAATTCGTCGACCTCCCCCGGCCAACGATATCGGCGTAACCCTTCCGCGACCGCCGGCTCGAAGCCCGCCACTTGGCGTTCGGAACCCCGATTGGCCTCCTCCAGGAAGTGCTGCGCGAGGAGCGTGATGTCTTCCCCGCGTTCCCGGAGTGGCGGCAGCTCGATGGTCAACGGGCTGAGCCGCAGCGCCAACTCCGCCGAGAACCGACCTTCCGCCACCTCGCGCTCCCAACCCTGGGCCGTCCCGGTGATCAACCGAACCGCGGGTTCGGTCCCGCCCGACAACCATTCCAGCAGCCGCTCCTGCACATCCGCCGGGGCCTGTTCGATCGGATGGAGGTACAGCGACCCCGGCAAGGCGGCGACGTCGCGGCCACCCCGTTCGTCGGCGGAGGTCAACTGCTTGAGGAGCCGTTTCACTTCGGTCGCGGGGGTCTCCTCCAGGGGGATCGAGACGAACAACCGTCGGGCGACTAACGAGCCGGCGTGCAGGCTCCGCGCCACGTGTTCTTTCCCCGCTCCCGCGGGACCACGCAGGACCACCGGCGTTGTCGCCAACCGCGCCAACCGCAATTGTTCCTGTACCCGCAGCATCGCGGGACACCGCCCGATCACGCTCCGCTCGCCGTAGCGTTTGCGTGATTCCTGCCGCCATTGCGTCAATTCACGGTGCAGCGCCTGCGACAACGTCGGCTCGGCGACCGGGGGCTGCTCCGCCGGCGGCCCGACGATCCCCAGCACGGCGGAGACCGGTTCCGTCGCGGTCGCGATCGGCCAGAAGTGAATCACCCGCGTCATCGTCGAACCGTCCCGACGGGGCCACTCCACCCGGGTCGCCCACGGCAGTCCCCGCCAGACTTCCGCCGGAGGCATCAAAGTCGCCAGCAACGCCTCCAACGTTTGCGGATCGTCCGAGCTGACGACTTCGGCCCGTTGCCCCAGCAGTTCCGCCGCGGTCCACCCCGACAACGCCTCGCATCCCTGGTTGAACAGCGCTACCCGCCGCCGCGGATTCAGGACGAACATCGGCGTCGTGGAATCACGCAACCAATGGAGCGGTCGGCTGGAGGGACGACGCGGGGGCACGGGATCGGTCCGATTCGGGAAACGCGGAAAGTGGCCGGAGCCGCCGGATGCGGAAAATCTCGACCGGATCGTGTGCAGGGGTGACAGATGGTTGTCACCTCGCGGGCGATAACCCTCATTGTATCGCCGGGCCAGTGCGGCGTCGGTCGACCAGTTGCCTGATCCCTGACCGGTTCGCCATGGGATTCGCCTCGGACGACGAAGATGCGGGTGACACCGATCCCACCACCGACGTGGGGCCGGAACAGGGGGCGCGGCCGTCGCTCGGCGAAGCGCTGTTCTGCCCCTTTTGTGGCGTGGCGATCCATCACGGAGCGCTGCGTCAAATCTCCGTTCGGCTGTCGATCGAACTCGGGATGTGGACGACCGGCAGCCAACTCGAATGCCGCGACTGTCACCGCGCGTTCATTCTCAAGCTGCGCGATTACGGCGCCGATCGGTTCGCCTCGCGGCTCGACGACGAGTCCGACCCGCCCTGTCTGATCGACCGCGCCCAGCCGCCGGACGACCAGTAAACCCCTCGGGGTCGCGTCGGTAACCTCAGTTTCCGACGCAAGCGCATCATGGTCGACTCGCCCGCGCCAGCTCCCAATTCGCCGCGAAATGGTCGTAATTCAACCCTCCGACGACCAGACTGGTGACCGCGGGATGAGCCAAGGCGAACGGGATCCCGACTTCCGGCGACAACGCCCCCGAGGCGAGCCCTTTTTTCACGATCACGCCGACGCCCCGCGCGGCCGCCGCCGTCAGCACCTCGGCATGGGACGGGTCCCGCTGGTGGTACTCGACCATAATCGCGTCGGCCCATCCCAACGCGGCCCTCGCCCCTTCGATCGTCTTCCCCGAAAGGCCGATCCCCCGAATCGCGCCACGCGTCCGCTCCTCCTGCAACACCGCCACGACGTCGGTTTGTTCGAGCACTTCGAGGTCCGCGCCGGGGGAATGAATCAGGACCAGATCGAGCACTTCCCGCCGCAACCGTTCCCGACTGCGGTCGAGGCTCGCCAAGACTCCCGGCCGCGAAAAGTCGAACGTCGAAACCCCATCCTCGAACGTCTCCCCAACTTTCGTGGAGATCACCACCTGCGAGGTCCGTGTTCCGAGCGCCCGGCCAAGGCGGGCCTCGCTGAGCCCATACGCCGGGGCGGTATCGAGATAGTCGCAGCCCAGCTCAAGAATTTGATCCAGCAGGCGCGCGACGGCCGCTTCGTCCGGCAGATCGTACGGGGTCGCGTACTTGATCCCCTGATTCCGGCCGATTTTGAACGCGCCGTACCCCAGCGGAGGGACCGTCAGACCCGTTCGTCCCAGCGGTCGTCGAATCATCGTCGCTCCCGACGGCCTGTCCGGTCACAGGCCATTCATGCGGCTTTCCGACGACGCGACGCGGGGGTGGCGAGGTCGCCCACGTCGACGCTCCACCACGACCTTGACGCTTCGTCCCAGGGATAGGCGGCGACTTCAGGCCGCGGCCATTCCGCGAGCGCTTGGACTTGTCGGGCATCCCATGCCACGCCCGGTTGCACCCGCGCGGCGATTTCGTCCGCCAAGACCGGCGCGAGCGCCAGTTTCGTCGGCCAACCGGTCGTCACGTTGCCGGCGCAGAGCACCTGGGCCGTTTCGGGGCGGACGCCCCCTTCGGTCGCCGCCTCCGCGCGATCGATGTGATAGGTCGACCATTCGGTCCCGGCGAGCTTGAGGCCCGGCAGAATCGCCTGCAACTCGCGCGCGGCATGTTGTGTGAGTTGCCACGGCGTCATCCGCACCCCGTCCTCGGCGAGTTGACCGCCAACCTGCCAGACGCGGCGGCCGCGCGAGTCGACGTCGGTGGTGATCGTCGCCCGCGTCTTCAGGCCATCAATGCAGTGGCCATGGAGTTCCGGCAGGTCGCCGCGAACCAGCACCATCTGCAGTGGACGGCGTTGCATCACCTCGCCATTCAGGCCGACTTGCTTACGCAGCCGGGCGTTCCCCGCGCCGGCGGTCAGAATGACATGGGCCGGACGGAGCGTCAGGGGATGGGTCCGCTCGGGCAGGGTCAATTCGATCGCCGTCACTTCCCCGGGGCTGGCGAGGTGAAACTTCACTCCCCGCTCGGGATCGATCCGCAGCAACTGGGATTCGTATTGCCGAGCCAAATCGGCGAGCAGACTTCCCGGATGGAGCACCTGCTCGGGCAACCGCGAGACCCCTCCAGGGACTTTTTTCAGAATTGTCGGCCGCTCGCCGGGTTCGACGGCTTCCGGCGTGACCTGGAGTGACAGTCGCGCCCCAAGCATCCCGGCGGCGGAGACCAGCGATTCGGTCTGCCAGAGATGACAAGCCTCGGCGCGGAGTTTGGTTTGCGTGAGGTTCGGCGCGGCCTGCCCGAGGAGCGACTTCCGCCACGCCCCGGGCATCTTCTTGATTTGCTGGGCCGACTTCGTCACCCACCCCTGCAGCGAGTATTTCAAGCCCCCGTGAATAATTCCCTGGGACCCGATCGTTTGGCCGTGGCCCAGCGCGAACGCCTCCAGCAGCACGACCGAACAGCCTTGGCGACTGAGTCGATCGAGCGTCCACAACCCGGCGATGCCTCCGCCGAAAATGACGGCATCCAACCGCATCATCCTCTCCCTGGTGACGCCCGTTTGCGCCGACTCATCCTGAGTCCGGGGGTCTCACGCGAACTCTAACCTCAAGTCGGTGTTGCGCGAACCTCATCTCCAGCGGCCGGTCCGACGAACGTCGCCCCACCATCCCGTCTGTTGGGCAACCGCCAGGTGTCCGTGATGGTGTTCGCCACCTAAGACAATGCAAGATGCGGGTTGTTTGGGTTGATTGGGCGGATCGGCAACCCTGGCGACTTCGCGTCAATTTCGGGGACTCGGCATTCTCTGGGGGCAAAAACGATTGAGGAATCACCCGATCGGGCCAGGGGTACGTTTTCCGCTGTTTGTGCCTGATGGGGCTGACAACGTAATATCGGCCCGGACGGTGACGCGGGTAACACCATCATGAATCCCGCGGTCATGAATGACGGCGGGATCGCCCCCCGAGGGGCGATCGACGCCATCCCGCAGGATGATTCACTCCTTGTCACTCCTGATTTCATTGCCGTGGCTCGACTACAACACGCGCGTCGTCCTCGCGGGGACGGTGCTGTTGGGGGTCTGTTGCGGCGTCATCGGGACGTGGATGCTGCTGCGGAAGCGGTCGCTCGTGGGAGATGTCGCCAGCCACGCCGCGCTGCCGGGCGTGGGGTTCGCCTATCTGTGGCTTGAAGCCGGATGGCCCGGATCGGGACGCTGGCTGCCCGGGCTGTACGTGGGGGCGGCGTGTTCGGCGGGATTGGGACTGCTGTGCAGTCAGTTTCTGGGCCGCGTCCGCAAGATTCGCGATGACGCCGCGCTGGCGATCACCCTCAGCCTCTTTTTCGGTCTGGGAGTAGTCCTGTTCGGCTTGATTCAAGGGTTGCCGACCGCCCAGGCGGCGGGGCTTTCGGAGTTCGTCTTCGGCAAAGCGGCGGCGCTGGTGGCCCGCGATGTCTGGTGGATGGCGTGGGCCGCCGGCCTCGTCATCGCGACCAGCGTCGTCTGCCACAAGGAATTCGCGCTGCTCTGCTTTGATCGGGAATACGCCGATGTCGGCGGTTGGCGGACGAGCCGGCTTGATCTGCTCCTGACGCTGTTGGTCATCATTGTGACCGTGATCGGGATGTCCTCGGTCGGACTGCTGTTGATCGTCGCCTTGATGGTCCTCCCGGCCGCCGCCGCTCAATTCTGGACGCGACGGCTGACGACGCGGCTATGGGTCGCGGCGGGCCTGGGCGGGGTCTCGGCCGGGCTAGGAGTCATGTTGAGCGCGGCGATCCCCAAACTGGCGGCAGGGGCGGTCATCGTGCTGGTCGCCACGGCGGGTTTCGTCGTCAGTTTGCTGTTCGGCCCCGCTCACGGGTGGTTGGGGGTTTGGCGGGCCAGGCGGCGGATGGAACGGCGGATCGGCATCGACGATCTGCTCCGCGCCTGCGTCGAACTGATCGAACCGCGACTTTCACCGAACGCGGGCCCCGAAGCCCTCAGCGAGGTTCCCCTCACCCGCGAGGAACTGTCGCAGGCCCGGCACTGGAAGCGGGCCCGGCTGGAACAACTCCTCGATTGGGGAATCTATGGCGGATGGCTGCGACACGACGCCGGCGGCCGCTATCGCTTGACGACCGATGGCCGTCGCGACGCCATCCGGACGGTCTATCGCCATCGTCTCTGGGAGCGGTATCTGATCGAGCAGACCGATCAGCCGGCTTTACGGGTCGATCGCAGCGTCGACGCGAGCGAGCATTGGGTCCCGCTCGAAGTCATCGAAGAGTTGGAACGGCGAGCCGCGCAATCGTCGTTGTGGCCCCTGCCAGCCAATCCGCACCCCGATCATCCGGTCGATTTGGCCACACCCGCGGGAGGCCGCCGCGATGCTTAGTGACTGGTCGAGCCTGGATACGTGGATCGTGGTGACGGCGGCGCTCGCGGCGGTGGGGTGCGCCTTGCCGGGATGCTACCTGCTGTTGCGCCGTCAAAGCCTGTTGGGAGACGCGCTCAGCCATTCGGTCCTGCCGGGCATCGTCCTCGCCGTGTTGGTGGTCGATGCCGCGGGACAGGCGGGCTGGGTGTCGACGGAAACGTTGCTCGCGTGGCGGATGCCGGTGATGTTTCTGGGGGCCGCCGCGACGGCGCTCCTCAGCGCGACTCTTTCGGAATGGCTGGCGCAGGCCGGTCGGTTGGAAAGCTCCGCCGCGTTGGGGGTGGTCTACACGGCGATGTTCGCGCTGGGGTTATTGTTGATCCGACTCGCCGCCGACAGCGCCCACATCGACCCGAGCTGCGTGTTGTATGGCAACCTCGAGACGATCGTCACCGACACGCTTGGCCGTACCGGCATTCCACGCGCCGTGGTGGTCAACGGCGCGGTCGTCCTTCTGAATCTGGTGGGCTTAAGCTTCGCCTTCAAGGAACTGCAACTCACCAGTTTCGATCCGAATTTCGCGACTTCCCTGGGGATTCCGGCGGGGATCGTCCGGCAAGCGCTCCTCGCCGCGACCGGCGCGACGGTCGTCACCGCGTTTGAAAGCGTCGGCAGCATCCTGGTCATCGCCATGCTGGTCATCCCGGCGGCCTGTGGCGTGTTGTTGTCGCAACGGCTGGCGGGAGTCCTCGGCATCGCCGCGGTGGTCGCCGTCCTCTCGGCGGTTTTGGGACATGTCGGCGCGCTGGTGGTGCCAACGTTGTTGCGACGATGGCTCGACTGGCCGGAGTTGGGGGATGTCGGGACGGCGGGGATGATGACCCTTGCGGCGGGAGTCCTGTTCGGTTTGGCGTGGTGCTTCGCGCCACAACAAGGGTGGCTGCGGCAATGGCGCGACCGCCGACATTTACGACGCCGCATTCTGACCGAAGATATTCTGGGGGCGCTCTATCGCTGGGAAGAGCTCACGGCGGGAACCCCGCGACCCGGCCCGACCCGACCCGAGTTGGTCGCCGCCTTGGCGGTCTCGCGCGGTCGACTCGAGCAGGCGTTGACGGCACTCCATCGCGCCGGGCATGTCGACGGCGCCGACGATCCCTTGCGGCTCACAGCCACCGGCCGCAGCCTCGGACAAAACCTCGTCCGCTCACACCGGCTGTGGGAAAGTTACCTCGCGCGGCATTTCGGGCTGGCGTCACGCCAACTCCACGCCTCCGCCGAACAGATCGAGCATTACCTCGATCCCCACCTGCGGGAAACGCTCGCGGCCGAGTTGGAGCAACCAGGCCGCGATCCGCACGGGGCGACGATTCCGCCGGCGGGTTGATCATCGGGAATCCCAAGGAGATACGGAGAACGCGCCAAGAAACCGTTCGATTCGAGAGTCGGGTCTTGGTTGGCCCGCGGCCATGAACTCGCGGACGCGCGATCCCAGCGATCTGACGGATTGCCAAGAGGACGAAATCAAGCATCGATTCGTCCCGCTTCGACGGGGCCGCGGCGGGCAACCGCGACGGAGTCCGCCGCGGGGAAAAACGTCGCAGGTCAAAGCGGCCTCCGTGGGTTGATATGCTGGGCACCATCCTGAGCGTGGTAGTGTTGCCGGCCGACGTGCGGGATCGCGACGGGGCGAAGACCCTGTCGTCGCGCGTGCGGCGGATGGTGCCGCGCCTGTAGGTGATCTGGGCCGATGACGGGTTGACTCGTCATCGCTGGAGAGGCTCCCACGTTTCACTCCGCCGCCGACATCAAGCCCAGCCGTTTCAGCTTCTTGTAGAGTCCCACGCGACTAAGCCCCAACGCCGCCGCCGTATGGGTGCGGTTGTGGCCGTGGGCGGCGAGGGCTTGTTGCAGCAGCTCGCGTTCGCTGCGGGCCACTTGCTCCGCGATGGTCAGCGGGACCAGGGACGAACGGCTCGATTCGCCAGCCGGTCGGGTTGCCAGTGCCTGCAGCAGCTTCGGCGACAGATCGCGGCGGGTCAGCCGCCGCTGATCGGCGAACAGCACCGCCCGCCGCATATGGTTTTTCAGCTCACGCAGGTTCCCCGGCCAGCGGTACTGCTCGAGCGCTTCGAGAAACTCGCGGTCGATCGTCTCGATCACGATGCCATGTTCGCGGCAGCTTTCGTCGATGAACCGCAGCGCGAGCGGGATGATGTCCATCGGCCGAGCGCGGAGCGCCGGCAGTCGGAATTCCAGGACATTCAGCCGGTAGTACAAGTCGCTGCGAAAGTCCCCCCGTTCCGCCATCGCCTCCAACTCGACGTTCGAGGCGACGATCAGCCGGGCTTCTGAGACTCGCGTCTCCGTCGACCCGACGAGCTCGTATTCCCCCGTCTCGATCACCCGCAAGAGCTTCACCTGTTGCCGCAAATCGAGGACGTCGATTTCGTCGAGCAGCAGGGTCCCACGCCCGGCGGCCTGGAAGCGTCCCAGCTTGTTCCGCTCGGCCCCCGTGAAGGCCCCGCGAGTATGACCGAAGAGCTCGCTTTCAATCAGGTCGTTGGGGAGCGCCCCGCAGGCGAGATGCTGGAACCCCCGGTCGCCGCGCGGCGAGCGATGATGGATGAACCGCGCGAGGGTCGTCTTGCCGGTCCCGGTCTCGCCGATGAGGAGCAGCGTGACGTCGCGGTGCGCCACGCGGAGGAGCTCGTCGATCGTCTCCGCGTATTGCGGGCAGTACGTCAACAGCGTCACGTCCCCCGCCGTCACCGCGCGTCCCAGGGGGAGTGGTGTGGCGCGACGACTCAGCCACAGCGTTTCCAGCCGACCCTCGGCGGGAGGTTCGATTTGGCCGTCGGAAGTGACCGTCAAGCGGAGACGTGACAATAACCCGATGGTCGCGGCGAGCGGACGGGGCCACGCTTCGGTCCCCACGGTGACGAGTTGGAGCGCCCGCAGCGGACTGTCGGGCTGCAGCAGCTGTTCGCAGAGCGCGACGGTCTCGGCATCGCAGGCCGACGGTCGCGTGTCGAGAATCAAGATGGGCCGCGCCGCGGCGGTGAGTCGTTGCCACAACTCCGCGCGATTCGCGAAACCTTCCCATGGCGGCCCACCACGATCGGTCCAGAAGTCCGCAAACGATGACAGTAACGCGGCGTCGCGCGTCCAGATGAAACATTCCGACGGCATCAAGGTCATCCCGGCATGGCCCGCGCTGGAATCGGCCAGTTCCAGCGCGGACGAATGTTGATGCAACTGACGGGCCGTCTCCGCGCGGCAACACTTGAGGTCGGTGTGGTTCTCCGGTGTTACCCGGGGGAAACATCGGTGAACCGACTGGATCGCTGGGGGGCCGATGTTTCGATCTTGTGACAATCCGACAAGCGTTGCGTCAGCCCCTTGGCGCGATCCGTTCGGGGATGGGACGGCGATCATCCCGTCACAGGCGGCATGATCGATCGGATTACTCCGGTTGACGGCGAGGCGCGGGTGGGCAGCGGATCAGGGACCAACCCCTCTTCGCAGTCGTGGGGTGAAGCGTCACGATGCGGTACGCGGTTCGCCGAGTTCCCCGGGGCGAGTCGTGCCTGCTCGGATCACCTGTCCATGGTCTTGCCTATCCTCTGCTCCCTTTGTCTGCTGGCCGCTCCCCCGCTCGATCGGGCTTCGGGGGCGGTCGAGGGACGGCTGCTGAGAGACGTCGAGTACCTCGCGTCCGAGGAACTCGAAGGCCGTGGGGTGCGGACGCGCGGCATCGATCTGGCCGCCGACTTCCTCGCGGACGAGTTTCGTCGCATTGGTCTGAAGACCGATCACTATCAAGGCACCCCGTTCCACGAGTTCACGGTCTACACGGGGGGCAGCCACGGCACGGTCCAGACGTTGACTTGGCATCACGGGGACGAGCATGTCTCCCTGACGACGGGGACCGATTACACCTCGCTGATGGTCACCTCCAGCGGCAATTTCCGGTTGCCGCTCGCCTTCGTCGGGTATGGCATCACCGCGCCGGACCTGGGTTACGACGATTACGCGGGGCTCGATGTCCGCGGGCACGCCGTCGTCATGCTGCGCCAGGAACCGCGCCTTTCGGATCCGGACAGCCCGTTCGGCGGCGCGGATCCGACCGAGCATGCCTACCTGCTGACCAAAATCCGCAACGCCGTGAAGCATGGAGCGGCGGCGGTCGTGGTCTGCACCGATCGCGCGTCTCTGCCCCCCGCGCTGGATGGGGCCGCGCCGCACGCCGAAACCTTGCTCGATGTCGAACTGACCTCGGGACTCGGTGGCGACTCTTTGCCCGTGGTCCATGTTCGTCGGCCGATCCTTGAGGGGTGGCTCCGGAATGCGGGTTTGAATCTGAGTGAAGTCGAGGCGTCGATCGATCGGACGCTTCATCCGACCAGCCAACGCCTGGCGGGCGCGGAGCTCGAAGGCCGAGTCGCCCTCACCCGGCCGGGTCGCAAACTCCGGAACGTGATCGCGACCCTGGAAGGGAACGGCGAGCACGCCGCCGAGACGATCATCGTCGGGGCCCATTACGATCATCTGGGCCGCGGCGGGTGGGGTTCGCTGGCGATCGGGTCGAACGGCGAGATCCATAACGGGGCCGACGACAACGCCTCCGGGACGGCGGTCCTGCTCGAGACGGCCCGGCAGCTTGCCGCCCGGTCGACCCCGCTGCCCCGGCGTGTCCTATTTCTCGCCTTCACGGGAGAAGAACTCGGGCTGTACGGCAGCAAACGGTATGTGCAGGATCCCCTCATCCCGCTCACCGACACGGTGGCGATGCTGAACCTCGATATGGTCGGACGCCTGCGGCAAGATCGATTGATCGCCTACGGCGTCGGGACCGCCGAGGAATGGCCCGGCTGGCTCAAGGACGCGGCGGCGGGCCCCAAGTTGCAGATTCTCGGGGAACCAAGCGGTTTCGGGCCGAGTGACCACGCCCCCTTTCACGAACGGGGCGTCCCCGTCATTCATTTCTTCACCGGCTTTCATCCCGAGTACCACCGCCCGCCCGACGATGTCCCGTTGATCAATATCCCAGGCATGCGGAGAGTCACCGAGCTCCTGGTCGAGCTCGTGATCAAGGTCGCGGAGGCCCCGCGGCGTCCGACCACGACGACGGTCGATCAGCCCTTCCGCTTCGCCGATGACGGCAGCCTCTCGGGGCTCTTCGCCGACGAAGCCCCGCTGCCGCGCCGGCAACTCGGGGTCCGCCTTAAGCCGCGCGTCACGGAACCGGGCCTCGAGATCGAACGAATTTTGTCGGGGAGTCACGCGGAGCGGATCGGCCTGCGTACGGGGGACATCCTGTTGCGGTTCAACGAAGCGCCGCTGAACGATGTCGCCGGGTTGGCGACGCACCTCGAAGCCCTTACGTCGGGCGCCCGCTTTCGGTTGACGTTCGACCGCGGCGGCGTGCAGCGCGAAATCGAGACCGGATTCTAGGCGACGGTTGTCGACATGCTGGGCACCGCCCAGCGCGAACCCATAGGCCATGACGCCAGCCACCGCCCATCCCGTGATGAAGCAGCTCTGCAACAGACGTGATGGACATCCATGTCGTCGACACCCGCGGGGGGCGGGTGCCCCCCGCTATAGGAGGATTGGGCTCACTCGTCGCCGAATCGACATCACCCCGCACCATCGGCCGGGGCACCCGCCCCGGCCGCGTTCGCCAATGACCCGCAACAGGCCCCGGATTGTCACGACATCCCGCGCGGCCCCTCTCGACAGACCATGTCACGGCCGATAAA
>CAYRVS010000029.1:0-40060 GCA_964427725.1 uncultured Planctomycetaceae bacterium
GCCATGAAACTCGGCCGGCTTGGGAAGGGATCGGACGCCCCTTCGTCGCTCAATCCGATCCGGCGAATGGACGCGGAAAAGTCAGCCCGAAGGCTTTCCCGGGCTCGAGTGACGGCACAAGGGTGACATTCAGAACACTGCCGAATGAGCAGGTGTCACAGCGGCGGCCGTTTTCTTCCAAAATGTCAGGAAGTCTGTCCGCCGAGATTTGCATCAACATTCAGGGAATGTTAAGACAGAAGGTGCGCCCATCTGTTTTGTCTCGAAACGCTCGTCGAGTCTGTTAGCGTCTGGTTTCATGCAGGCGAGACCGTCATCCCTCGCCGGCTGGTTTCCGTGTAACCTGCATAGCCGAATCGCCCGATTCTCAGCCCCCACATGGTGGACTTGGGAATGTCTTAAGGACAGACCCTGCCGAAGCCCTTGTCGGTTCTGGTGAGCTGTCTAAAACTTGCTCGTGGGAACCAGTTTGCGCATGCTTGGCGATCAGAAGTCTTGGAAGCCATCCTAACAGGCAAATTCATGGAACAGTTGGTCGTGTCTCGGCATCATTGGTTGGCGGGATGTGTGCTGGCGGCGGTCGCCGCGATTCAGTGCGGCTGTGGGGCCAGTGGTGATCGTCCACCTTTGGGGCAGGTTTCAGGCAGGGTGACCATGGATGGGGAACCGCTCGCCAACGTCATCCTCCTCTTCAACCCCGAGGAAGGTCGACCCGCGACCGGTCAGACCGACGAGGATGGCAACTACACCTTGGAATACGTTTACCGAGTTCCGGGCTGCAAGATCGGGAAGAACACGGTGACCTTCGAGTGGCCCACAGGCTACGCGGGTCCGGTCGCAATTCCAGCCAAATATGGTCCCCAATCCGAACTCATCCGCGAGGTCAAAAAGGGCAGAAATACGTTCGACTTCGACTTGGTCTCGAAATAGCTCAAGGTCCACCAGGCGCGGTATGCCTCGGATCCATGACTCATCCGCGAAAACTCAGTCATGTCGTGTCGAACCGAAACATGATAATTCGACTCTCACTCGAGCAACAGCGTTCAATCTTCGCCTCATGAACTTTCTCAGGAGTATCGGACATGTCTCGGACCCCCGTTCGGCGTGGTTTCACGCTGATCGAACTGCTGGTGGTGATCGCCATCATCGCGATCCTCATCGCCCTGCTGCTCCCTGCCGTTCAGCAAGCCCGCGAAGCGGCCCGCCGCACGCAGTGTCGCAACAACATCAAGCAGTTCGGTCTCGCGCTCCACAACTATCATGATCAGTTCAATGTGTTCCCGCCCGGCTACATCACCCGAGTCCCCGGCAATCAAGCCGCCTCCGAACGCTCGCACTGGAGTTGGGGGGCCATGATCCTGCCCATGATCGATCAGGCCCCGTTGTACAACCAGTTGCAGATCGGCACGCAGGATCTGCATGTCGCCTTGGGAACCCCTGCCGGTCTTGCGGCGTTGACGACCCCCCTTGCGGCCTTCGTCTGCCCGTCCGACCCCGGCCCGGCGATGAACAACTTCAACGAGACCATCAGTTTTAACCCCGCCGATGCCGCGGCCCCGTGGTACAACAGGTTGGTCACCAGCGATGGCACGAACCGCATCGCGATCGCCAAATCGAATTACGTCGGCGTCGCTTGTAGTTCACTCAGCACCACACCTCCTGTTGACCAGACTCCCCATGGCCCGCCCACGGGAAGCTTCTGGCAAAATTCGAACTTGCGGATTCGCGACATCACCGATGGGACCAGCAACACAATCATGATCGGTGAGCGCGCCTTCCGGTACAACAACCTGACCGTCGGTGCCGGCAACGCTCTCGGCTTCAGTTCTCAAGTCAACACACAGTCGACCTCGGCAGGGATCAAGGCCGCGGGGATGGCGGCGTTGGGGCTGGCCTACAACGGCATCAACTGGTCGGCCAACAACCAGATTCATCAGCCGCGCGGTTTCTCCAGCACGCATGTCGGCGGGGCGCACTTCCTGATGGGTGACGGCGCGGTTCGCTTCGTCAGCGAGAATATCGATTTCAACCGTCAGACCATCACCGGCACCTGCCCGGCAGGTTGCAACGGTGCGTGGATCGACAGCACCTACGAACGGCTGATCGGGAAGTCCGACGGCCAAACGGTGGGCGACTTCTAATCGATCCCTATCGGTGGTTCACCTTCACGTCAGCCACGGTTGTCCCCAGCCGTGGCTGACGGCGTTTTCCGACTCGTCCGTGGTCGGTTGTCCGTAGTTCGTCGCCGGGCGAGTCCCGACTTATCGAATCGTCGAAAGACCGCGTTCGCCCGTCCGCCCCTCATGTTTCCGGGAATCGTTGCGATGTCTGTTCGCGCTGGATGTCGGCTGCTCGTTGGGTTGATGGTCGTCGGCTGCTCCTTGCCGGGTCCGACCTCGGCGCAGGACCAGACCGCCGATTTCCGCGTTTTGCCCTATGTCCAAGCTCCGACCGAGACGGCGATCACCATCTCGTGGTTCTCGCACACCGACACGCCCGGCAAACTGATGGTGACCACGTCGGAGGAACCCTCCGGATGGACGACGACCCCGGTGCGGGCCGAAGCCCTCGCCCATAACCCGTGGAAGGCAGAACCCGGCGGGCCCCATCCGGCGCTGCCGTATCTCCATCGGGTCCGCATCGAACGGCTGAACCCCGCGACCAAGTACTCCTACTTCGTCACGCAGGGGACTTCAGAGTTCGCCGGGGAGTTTCGCACCGCCGCCGGACCCGACGATCCGATCCGTTTCCTGGTCTATTCCGATTCCGAAACCGAACCCGAATCGACCACCAGCCCCCCGGTCGATTGGCCCGCGCCCCCCAACAGCGGCCGTCCCGCCGGCATGACGAAGTATCTCGTCGACCAGACGACCGGCTACCGCGAAAACTGCCGCGTCATGCTCGAACGCCAACCCCATTTCATCCTGGTGACGGGCGATCTCGTCGAGACCGGAGGCGAGCAGCGCGATTGGGACGAATTCTGGCGGCACAACGCCGGCGATTACGGCCGCGTGGCGTCGTCGATTCCCCTCTTCCCCGCCCTCGGGAATCATGAAAACTTCGCCGGACCGGGAGGGGGCTACTCTGCCGAGGGGGCGAATTTCGGCGTCGCCAAGTACCTCACCTACTTCGCGGTCCCCGCGAACGGGGCGACCAAGCCCGAGCACATCGGCAGGTATTACCGGATCGACTACGGCCCCGTCGCGGTCCTCACCGTCGATTCCAGCGACGGCTTGCCCCACAAAACGGCCCAGGACACCAATCACAATCTGGAAGGGAGTCACGCCCCCGACTTCCATCCCGGGTCGGAGCAATATCAATGGTTGGAGGCTCAACTCGCCGACGCCCAGCGGACCAAACGGTTCACCATCGTGCAGTTCCATCACACGATGTACGGCTCGGGGCCCCATAGCGTCCCGTTCGGGCAACCGGGGTTCTCGGGGCAATCGGGGATCGCGATGCGGGTCCTCGAACCGCTCTTCTTCAAGTATGGCGTCGATGTCGTCTTCTCGGGTCACGACGAGATGCTCGAACGCTCGGTGATCACGGGCGAGGAGGTCCAACCCGACGGAACCCGGCGGACGATTCACATCCCGTGTTATGACGTCGGCATGGGGGGGGATGGCCTACGCGGGCCCGTCGAAGGATTCGACAACCCGCATCGCAAGTTCCTGGCCCATCTCGATGCCCCCGAAGTCTGGGAGGGGCAGCGCCTCGTCTCGGGGGGAAAGCACTACGGACATGTGGAGGTGAACGTAGCGCCGAGCGATGCCGGGGAGTGGCGGATGCAGATTCTGCCGGTCGCCGTCTTCCCGGTGACGAATGCCGAAGGGGGGGTGACGGGTTGGGAGCGACGGCCGTATGACGATGGGATCACGGTGCCGTTGTCGGCACCCTAACACCATATCCAACAATCCGTTAGACAGGATGGTAAAGGCCGGTGACCTGCGGGTTGCCGGCCTTTTTTCGTGGTCGGAAGCTCACCGGCTAAAGCGGCATGTTGGGCACAATCCGATTTTCCGCCACCATCGCTAAAGCCGTCAAAGTTTTCCTCATCCGATCGCGCGCCATCTTCCGAAGATTCTGAAGACGGGATCATTCCGTCTCAGTCCGCGCCCGTAGAGTTCCCACTCCTCGGGCCGGGCCCCACGGGTCCGAGAGACTTCGGCTCAGACAATCGCTGGAGTGCGACGTCCATGCAACGTGTGAAGTTCAGCCTGGCGTGCTTGTTGTCCTTGTGCCTGACCGGCCCGGCGCTCGCGCAGGGTCCGATCAATGAGGACCTCGGCGTCGCGACCCTCGACAGTTACAGCGGGGGGGTCTCGTACGGTGGCGCCTTCTTCGACGTCCGGACGATGACCGGCGACGGGGTCGGCTACCGCAACGGGTTTACGCAGATCGGGGGCTCGCTCCCGATTTGGGTGACTGAGGACATGTACATCGCCCCGCAGGCGCGGCTGCTCCTCACCGACACCTCCGAAGTCGGGGCGAACCTCGGCACCTTGGTTCGCCGGTACAGCGCCGACATGGACCGCGTCTTCGGGGCCTACGGCTTCTACGACATCGACAACTCCGCCGAAGGCTTCGATTACAGTCAGTTCGGCTTCGGCTTCGACACCTTGGGCGAAGTCTGGGACTTCCGCGCCAACGCCTACCTCCCCACCACCGACGACGTCAACTTCGTCCGGCCGCTGCGGATCAACCCCAACGACCCGATCTTCTTCGGGAACTCGCTCGGCTTCATGGGGGTCGCCTTGTTCCAGGAGGCGGTCTCCGGCGGGGACTTCGAATTCGGCATCCCGCTGACCAAGCGGACTCCGTGGCTCCGCGGCTACGCCGGGGCCTACGCCTACGACGCGGAAAAGAACTCGCCGGTCGGCGTCCGCGGCCGCATCGAAGCCTGGATCAGCAACGACCTGTCGGTGGGGGTCAATGTCACCGACGACAAGAACTTCGGGACCAACGTCAACGCGGTCGTCGACTTCCGATTCTCGGGCTGGCAAGCCACGCGGTACTTCCCGAACTGGACCGTCCGCGAACGGATGATGATGCCGATTCAGCGGAACTACCGCGTCGCCACCACCAACACCGAACGGGACATTCCGGTCGCCGCCAAGAACCCCGCCACCGGTCAGCCCTACTTCATCGTCCACGTCGACGCCAGCAACTTCGGCCCGGGCGACGGCACCTTCGAGAACCCGTTCAGCAGTCTCCCCGGCAGCGCCCCGGGGGCCGACATCATTCTGGTCCAGCGCGACGGAACCTCGATCATCAATCCCCTCTCGGGTTCGATCACCCTCGAAGACAATCAGCGGATGCTCGGTGAAGGGAAAGCCCACCTCGCCGACGTCAGCGTGATGTTCGGCCCGATCATGTTCGAGGACACGATCCAACTGCCGGGCATCGAGACCGACGGGAATTTCCCGTTCCTCACCAGCCCGGGGAACATCATCACCCTCGCCGACAACAACGAAGTCTCGGCGTTTAACCTGATCAACGCGGGCGGGTTCGCGATCACCAACACCGCCGTCGGCTCGAACAACTTCAATCTCAACTGCCTGAACATCACCGGCAACGCCGGCGGGATCTTCCTGTCCGACGCCACCGGGACGGGCATCCTGAACATGATCAACGCCCTCAACAATCCGGCGGGCGGGATCTCGATCGACTCGGGCAACGCCCCGCTCAACCTCACCGGGACGCAACTGGTCAGCAGCTCGCTGCCGGTCGGCGTGCAGGCCTTCGGGATGCGGCTGACCGCCTCGAACGGTCAGATTAACGCCGTCCTGGATGAGATCGAATTCAACCGCAACGTCGACGGCCTGCTGATCAACGGGACCACCGGCGACGTCAACCTGACGATGACCGACGCCAATCTCAACGACAACACCACCGACGGGATCCGCGTCGTCGGGAACACCAGCGACATCCTGCTCAACCTGCAGCGGGTCGTCGCCAACCGCAACCTCGACAACGCCCTCGACGCCGACCTGACCGGCGGCTCGCTGACGATCCTCGGCCGCAACGACATCTTCAACGACAGCGGCAACGACAACGTGAACATCGCGCTCGTCAACAGCCGCATGGCGATCGACTTCCAGAACAGCACCTTCAACAGCAGCGTCAACGGCTCGGGCTTCGTCCTCTCCAGCAGCGGCGGCGGCGGTACGGGGACCCTGCTCCTCGACAACATCGCCGCCTCCGGCAACGACGTCGACGGCGTGCGGATCCTCGGCGACAACTTCGCCAACTTCGACGCCGACATCCGCACCTCGATCATCTCGAACAACGGTCAGGACGCGATCTCGGTCATCACCAGCAACTCGGCGAACGTCGATCTCGACGTCACCGCCGTCTTCGCCGAAGGAAGCGGCCGGCATGGGCTGAACTTCAACGCCACGACCGATTCGGTCCTGTCGATGACGATCCTCGGCTCGACCTTCGACCTCAGCGGGTCGGACGCGGCGCTCGCCGGCAACGGCGTGAACGGCTTCGCCGACGACGCCAACGTCGACCTGACGATGATCGCCGCCACCGCCTCGCAGGCGGGGAACAACGGCATGTTCGTCAACGCCGTCAACGACGCCCAGGTGACCATCAGCGTCGCCCAAGGGAACTTCTCGAACTCGGCCCAGAACACCGCCGGCGGCGACGGGGTCAACATCGTCACCGATACCGGGGCTGACGTCGTCCTGCAGATCACCAACACCCCGATCAACAACACCGCCGTGGTGCCGGGCGGCACGCAGGATGACGGCCTGGTGTTCGATTCGTCGAACGGCAGTACGGTCCTCGCGAACATCTCGAACCTCAGCCTCGCGAACAACCTGTCGAACGCCATTCAGGCGACCGTCGACACCACCGCGAGCGTGACCTTGAACCTGCTCAACATCACCGCGACCGGCAGCGGCGAGGACGGCATCCTGTTCGACGTCCAAACCGACGGGCAGCTCGCCATCAACAGCCAGACCGGCAACTTCGACGACAGCGGGGCCGCCGGCACCGGCGACGGCATCGACGGCTTCATCCGCACCGGCGGCGACGTCACCTTCAACTGGGTCGCCACCACCGCCCGCCGCTCCGCCGAGAACGGCTTCCTGCTCGACATCAGCGACGCCGGCAGTACCTTCAACGGCAACTTCCAATCGGGCGATTTCTCGGACAGCGGCGAATCGCAACTCGGCGTCGGTCAGCAGGACGCCTTCAACGTCACCGCTGCCAACGACTCGGTCGCGAACTTCACGCTGTTCAACACTCCGTCGCGAAACAACTTCATCCCGCCCGCCGGCACCCAGCAGCGGGGCTTGCGCGGCGACATCAGCTCCGGGGCCGACTTCACCTTCACCAATCAGTCGGGTGACATGTCGAACAACCTGCTGAACGCCATCAACATGAGCGTGACCAACGCGGGCTCAACCGCCGTCGTCACGTTGAACGCCACGCCCGCCAACAACAGCGGGGAAGACGGCGTGATCTTCGACGTCACCGACTCGGGCGACCTGACCATCAACCTGACCGACAGCACCCTCGACAGCAGCGGCTCGCTCGGGATCGTCGGCGACGACTTCGACGGCATCGACGGACTCATCACCACCAGCGGCGTGGTGACCCTGAACCTGACCAACACCCCCGTCACCAACGCCAACAACGACGGCATGCAAATCATCGCCAACACCGGCGGTCAACTGAACGCCACCTTCGACAACAGCGATCTCGACTTCAGCGGAACCAACAACGAAGGGGACGCGATCCGGCTGATCTTCTCCAGCGACGCCGACGGCGTGGTGACCCTGCTGAACGGCACCACCGCCACCAACGCCGGCGACGACGGGGTCTTCATCTCGGCGACCGACTTGGGAACCACGGTGGTCCTGAACGTGACCGACAGCGATCTGTCGGACAGCGGCCTGACCTTGACCGCCGGCGGCGGGAACGGGATCCGGGCGCTCGTCTCGAACGACGCCGTCACCGTGCTCGATATCGAGAACACGCTGATCACCAACACCAACCCGAATCTGCCGCAGCAACGCGGCTTGTTCTTCGATGTCACCACCGGCGGCGTACTGCTGGGGCTCTTCGACACCGTCGATATGTCGGGCCACTTCCTGGAAGGGATCAACGGCAACGTGGATGGCACCGGCGTGGCGGATTCCACGGCGATCCTCAGCCTGACCGACACGCTGGTCGACGCGAACGGCACCTTCGGCGCCCTGTTCAACGTCACCAACCAAGGCGATCTGACTCTGGTGACTGCGGGGGCCTCCAGCTTCTCGAACAACGGCACCACCGGCATCTTCGCCAACGTCGACGGCGCCGGGTCCGCCGCCCTCGATACGACCTTTAGCTTCGGGCTCGAAGGGACCAACATCGACGGCAACGGCAATCCGCTCGGGGGTGACGGCTTCACCATCATCGGCGACAACGGCGCCGCCATCTTCGGCCAGATGGACACCGTCTCGATCTCCAACAACAACAACGGCGGTTTCGTCCTCAGCCTCGACAACGGCAGCGTGGGTGACCTCGGTCTGACGACCCTCGGCCTGGTCGACGTGACCATCGACGGCAACGGCAACGAAGGGATGAACGTCACCGTCAACAACCTCAGCGAACTCGACCTGGCGATGCTGAACGGGTCGATCTCCAACAACGGCACCGCCGGGACCGCCGGGGATCTCAACAACTCGTTCGACAACGTTCGCGTCCAGGCGACCAACACCTCGGATGTGGAAGTCCTGTTCGTCGGGACCACCGCCGACGGGGCGACCCGCAACGGCTTCAACTTCATCTCGACCGATTCGACCTTCGTCGCCCAACTGCGGGCCGGCGTCTCCGCCTCCAACAACACCGGCGGCAGCGGGGTGCGGATGGTCGGCACCGGACCCTTCGCACCCAATCCCAGCGTCGGCGTCGTCCTGTGGATGAGCGACGACTTCGGCGGCGGCTTCCAAACCGGCACCAACGCCTTCGACGGCAACGGCACCGACCTGATCGCCGACGCCACCGATCCGCTCGATGGCCAACCCCAATCCGGAGCCGGGGTCTTCTTCAACGCCCTCAACGTCAATCTCGCCGGGATCCGTTACTCGGGCGGAGCCGACGGTAACGGCAACGCCGCCGATCCGCTGCTGACCCGCGACATCGACGGGGACGGCGACGGCGATGACGACGGCGTCTACATCAACATCGAACGGACCATCGCCGGGACGACCGCCGCCGCGGTCGAACTCGCCGGCCCGGGCGCGATCAGCAACAACGTCGATCAAGGGATCGACCTGATGATCAACGAGGCCGCCGGCACCATCAACCTGGTGGCCCTGAACGTCCCTTCCGAACTGACGCCCCCCACGCTGCCCATCGGCGTCGCCGGTCCGGGCATCCTGATCGAGGACCTCACCCTCGACGGGAACGGCGGCGGGATCTTCGTCGACCTCGACGGCATCGACCTCGGCGGCGCGGACCTCATCGTCCGCAACAACAGCATCACCAACAACGCCGGCAGCGCCGGGCTGCTGCTCGACCTCAACGGCGTCACCGGGCTGGATGAGATCATCATTCAGAACAACGACATCTCGGGCAACGGCACCGCCGACCCGATCGGCGGCCACGGGGTCGACCTGCAACTCACCGGCACGAACACCAACGCGATCCGCTTCCTGGGGGTCGACCCGGTGGGGGCCGCGGGCGCGGTCCCGCAGTCGATCTCCGGCAACGGCCTGGACGGAGTCCACTTCGAGTTCGTCAACTCGAACATCGGAGCCATTCAGTTCGACAACAACACCATCAGCAACAACGGTGTCCTCGGGCTCGACGGCGACGGCGTCGGCTACGACCTCGTCACCAACAGCAACGTCGGACCGAACACCTTCACCAACAACACCATCAACGGCAACCAGGCCGACGGGGTGAGCGTGGTGAGTGTCGCCCCGGCGGGCGGACTCTGGCTCTTCACCTTCGACCAAAACCTGTCGATCAGCGGCAACCAGGGGGTCGGGGTGAACTTCGTCCTCCTCAACAACCTGTCCGACCTCGCCTTGACGATGACCGACAACGCCGGCATCAACAACAACACGCTCGGCGGGATCAACATCACCGCCGATCAGAACAACGACGTCTTCCTCACGCCGTTCTTCGGGAACACGGTCAGCGGGAACGGCGGGCCGGGTCTGCTGGTCACCGCCGACGACGGGTCGGACATCATCATGACGATCGGCGACTCGACCGAGGCCGCCAACACCTTTGACGACAACGACGACGCCGGGATCGCCCTCGACCTGGTCGGGACCTCGGAAGCGGTCTTCGGGATCCAGAACACCACGATCTCGAGCACCAACGACGGGGCCACCTACGGGGGTGACGGTCTGGCGATCCGGATGAACGAAGCGGCCCAGATTCCCGGCGGATTGGGCGTGGGGCTGAACATCGGCGATCCGACCCTTGCGAACACCACGTTCACCGAGAACGCCGGCGACGGGATGAGCATCTTCATGGACGCCACGTCGCAGCTCATCAACCCGATCATTCGCAACTCGACCTTCAGCAACAACGGGGCCGACGGCCTGAACGTCAACCGCCAAGGCTCGGCGGTCATCAACAACTTCGTCATCGGCGTCGACGACGGCAACGTCAACACCTTCGACAACCAGTTCACCGGCAACGGCGGCGACGGGATCGACCTGACCGCGTCGTTCGCCCTGCTGGTCGACGAGTACAGCCTCATCGACAACCAGGTCACCGGGAACAGCCAGAACGGGATCCGGTTCACCGCCGCGGGGGATGGTCAGATCAGCACCGTGTTGACCAACAACCGCGTCGAACAGAACCTGGACGACGGGGTCCTCATCACCACGGTCACCGTCTCGGCGGGTGACGCGGCCCGCGTCGTCAGCAGTGCGGCGTGGACCGGCAACAGCTTCTCGCTGAACGGGAACAGCGCCGCCGACGCCGGGATCGACATCGAGGGGATTCACAGCCTACTCATCGGGGTGAACGACGGGAATCCGCTCACCTTCAGCAACACCTTCGTGTCGAACACCGGCGACGGCATCGAAGTCGACGGGATCAACTTCCTGGGCGGCAACCTGACGATCACCGACGCGAACATCGCCCTCAACAACACCTCGGGGACCGGCAACGGCCTCGCGGGGGTCGACATCAACGGGCCGTTCAACTTCGTGAACATCAACAACAGCCGCATCTTCCAGAACCAGGGTGACGGGGTCGAAATCGACAACACGACCGTCACCTTCCCGTTCCGATCGACCTACACCCTCACCGACAACATCATCTCCTTCAACGGACGTGACGGGGTCGAGTTCGTGGCGAGCGGCGACGGCAGCCTGACCATCGCCGGGACCAACACCACCCTCAGTCAGATCACCGACAACGGGACCAGCGGGACCGGTGGTCGCGGGGTCGACATCATCGCGGGTGGTTCGGACACCAGCAACGTCCTGGTCAACATCAACAACACGTCGATCCTGCGGAACGCCCAGGAAGGGGTCTACGCGATCCTGACCGCCAGCCCGACGCAGGGCAACGCCGCCAACCGCGACAACCTCGCCAGTGCCGCCTTGCAAACGGACGGGGCGATCACCTCCACGCCGTTCCTGACGCTCAATGTCGGAAATGCGGGAGGCAACATCATCAACAACAACGGCCAACCGGGCGGGAACATCGGCGGCTCGGGCTTGGTGCTCCGCGTGGGGACCACCCGCGGGGGTGATGGGACCACGACCGCCGGCGGCTTCTCGTCCGGGGGCAACGGCGGGGTCGACGCCAACGTGGCGAACAACCAGTTGGTCGGCAACTTCGGAGCCGACGTGTTCATCCAGTCGTTCGTCTCGATCGCCAACTCGGGCAACTCGGGAACCGCCTGGACCGATCAGAACGAAAACCCGCGGAACTTCGCCAACGATGTTTACAACCCGGCCGGATACCAGAGCGATCCCCTCGCCCGGTTGGACCTGATCTTCAACAACAACTCGGGTGAGGAACTCGCCGGGACGAACGTCGGGGCGAGCTACAACAACAACGATCCGGTCTTCAAGTCACGCGGCACCACCGGGGTTGGTCCGGATACCGCCGCCGACGGTGGGGCGGACGACGATGGTCCGTTCGGGTCGGGTTCGCGAGTGCGGAACGCCCAGCGTCTGGCGGCACGCAATGTCGGGACCGCCGGAGCCCAGCTTCCGCCGCTGCTGACGATCGGCGCCTCGGACACCTTCCTCTTCCCGGGCTTGGGTGAAAGCACCTTCCGGGTCCAAGGGGCCGGAAACGCCTTCGGTACGGGGAACGGGTTCATTCTGGACGGAGCGGTCTACAACGATACCTTTGTTGACGCGAACGGTGTCGGCGGAACCTTCGGCGGACCGTTCGGGATCGACAACGTCTCTTGGGGCTGGGGCATCCTGCCGTAACCAAGCTGACCTGACGGTCGCCTGAAACTCGACGACCCGCGGGGTGTGCTCCGCGGGTCGTCGGCGTTTTGTGGATGACGCGTGCGATGAGTCAACTCCACGGCGTCGGCCCGCCGTGATTATGATGCGCCCATGTTCGAACTCACCGCCGACAACGCGCCGGGCTATCTTCAATCGCGCGGCTTCCTGCCGACGGGGTCGACCGCGACCGTCACGCCGCTCGCGTGGGGGGTCTCGAATCTGGTGCTACGAGTCGAGCCGGAGGGGCTGCCTGCGGTGGTGGTGAAGCAGTCGCAGCCGCGATTGCGGACGAAGATCGATTGGTTCAGCCGTTGTGAGCGGATTCATCGCGAAGCGGACGTTTTGCGGGCGATCTCGCCCCTGCTGCCGCCGGGCGTGGTCCCCGCCGTACGGTTCGAGGCGCGGGCCGACTATGTGCTGGGACTGGAAGCGATCCGGGCCGATCACGAGGTCTGGAAGGCGGCCCTCCTGGGGAATCGGGTCGAGCTGACCGTCGCCGCGCGGTTGGGAACTTACCTGGCGACGATGCATCGTGACACGGCGAATCGCCCAACGTGTCTCCCCGACGCGGCCGATTGGTCGCTGTTCGACGAACTGCGGATCGACCCGTTCTATCGATGGATCGCGCGGGTTCATCCGGCGATCCAACCCGCCATCGACGACCTGATCGCCGAGATGAGTCGGCATCGAGTTTGCTTGGTCCACGCCGACTTCAGTCCGAAGAACGTCTTGGTGCATCCTGACGGCGTGTCGCTGGTCGACTTCGAGACGGGGCACTTCGGCGATCCGGCGTTCGACGTCGGCTTCTTCCTGAGTCATCTGCTGCTGAAGAGTCTGCGACAACGGCCGTCGCGGGAGATCTGGCGACAGCTCGTGGCGACCTTCCGGGAACACTACGCTGCCGGTCTGGAAGGTGGGCCCGATGAGACGAATCCCGCCGATACCTCGCGCCGCGCGGTACGGCATCTCGCGGCGTGTCTACTTGCGCGGGTCGACGGGAAGAGCCCGGTCGATTATCTCGACGAACCATGGCAACCGGAGTTCGTCCGACGGCTCACGTGCCGTTGGTTGGGGAACGCACCCGCGGAGTTGGAGGCGGCGCTGGAGGAATACTGGGGGTTGAAGGTTGAAGGTTGAAGGTTGAAGGTTGAGGGTTGAGGGTTGAGGGTTGAGGGTTGAGGGTTGAGGGTTAGACAAGATCCTTGGTGGGCGCAATCGCCTCTGCCGACCATAAGCCTTCGACCATCGACCCTCAACCCTCAACCATCGACCCTGTGCCCCACGGCGAGCTGACGCCGCGCAAGCTCTTTACGCAAAGAGCGGCGCGGCGTCAGCCCGCCGTGCGTATAATCTCCCGTCATGAGCGACCGTGACGCGCCGACGATTCTGTCCGTGACCGATCTCACCGCGATGTTGCGCGGCGTGGTTGAGCAGTGCTTTCCCGATGTCTGGGTGGCGGGGGAGGTCTCGAACTTCACGCGGGCGGCGTCGGGGCATCTCTACTTCACGCTGAAAGACGCTGACGCCCAACTGAAAGCGGTGATGTGGCGGACACAGGCGATGCGGCTGAAGTTCGAGCCGCGGGACGGGCTGGAATTGGTCGCGCGCGGGGCGCTCGAGGTCTATCCGCCGCGCGGGCAGTATCAGCTCATCTGCACGGCGCTGCAGCCGCAGGGGCTGGGAGCGCTCGAGCTGGCGCTGCGGCAGTTGCAGGAGAAGCTCGCCGCGGAAGGACTGTTGGACGAGGCCCGGAAGCGGCCCTTGCCGGAATTTCCGCGGCGGGTGGCGCTGGTGACGAGTCCGCACGGGGCGGCGGTGCGCGACATGCTGCAGATTCTGTCGCGGCGGTGGCCGCTCGCGGACATCGTGTTGTTGCCCGTCGCGGTGCAGGGAGACGAAGCGCCGGGGCAGATCGCGGCGGCGCTGCGGACGGTCGGTCGGTTGGATGGCGTTGACGTCGTGATCGCCGGTCGTGGCGGCGGCAGTCTCGAGGATCTGTGGGCGTTCAATACGGAGGTGGTGGCGCGGGCGATCGTGGCGTGCCCGGTGCCGGTGGTGAGCGCGGTGGGGCATGAGATCGACGTGACGATCGCCGATCTGGTGGCCGATCGCCGGGCGCTCACCCCCAGCGAGGCGGCGGAACTGGTGGTACCCGATCGGGGCGAGCAGCGGACGCTACTCGACACTTGGGGCCGGCGACTACGCGCGGCGCTCGCGCAGCAAGCGACTCGCGCTCGCTTGAAGCTCGATGGATTGGCGCAGCGCCGGTGTTGGGCGCGGCCGACCGATCGCGTGCATGACCTTGGTCGGGAGCTTGACGATTGGCAGCAGCGCTCCGCGCGGGCGATGCGCGTCAACCTCGAGCGGGCGCGGGAACGGCTGACCGCTCAGGCCGCCCGATTGGAGGCGTTAAGTCCGCTGGCGGTCCTGGGGCGCGGCTTCTCGCTGACCAAGCGGATCGGCGACGGCATGCTGATTCGTGCGGCGGGTCAGGTTCAACCGGGGGATCGCCTGTCGACACTCCTCGCCGATGGGGAACTGATCAGCCGCGTGGAACGGGTGGTGGCGGATGAGGAGTAGCGGGTCGTCCATGCGCGAATGATTCCCTGCCGCGTGCGGGACCGTGGTCGTCACGCCCCCGTGCGGCGTTTACAGAGCCAACAGGATCGGTCATCGTCCGTCTGAACGGCCCGCGCCTGGGGCGAGCGCTCCGCGGTCGAACATGCCGGCATGAAATTTCGGGGATGGGCAGACTCGACCGCGCGCGATCGTTCGTCGAGAATCCCATCCAAGAGAGCCCCTTCCCCTGCCGCCGAGTGATCCATGCCGACTTGGGTCGACACCCATTGCCATCTGAACGAAGAGGCCTTTGCGGCCGATCTGACGGAGACGGTGGCCCGAGCCCAAGCGGCCGGGGTCGCCCAGATGTTGGTGATCGGCTGCACGTTGGCGTCGAGCCGACGCGCGGTGGAACTCGCGGAGCAATTTCCCAGCATGTTCGCCGTGGTGGGAATTCAGCCCAACTACGTGCACGAGGCGGGCCCGGAGGACTTCGCGGAGATCGGTCGTTTGGCGGAATCGCCGCGCGTGGTGGGCTTGGGCGAGACGGGGCTCGACCGGTACTGGGACTTCGCGCCGCTCGAGCTGCAGCGGGACTATTTTCGCCGGCATCTGGCGTTGTCGCGGGAGCGCGGCCTGCCGTTCGTGGTCCATTGCCGCGAGGCGGGAGCGGACGTCGTCGCGGAACTGGAACTGGCCGCGCAAGCCGGACCGCTGTCGGGGGTGATGCATTCCTTCACGGGGGACCAGCCGACCGCGACGCGGTGCCTCGACTTGGGGCTGCACATCTCGTTCGCGGGGATGGTCACGTTCAAGCGGAACCTGCCGCTACGCGAGGTGGCGATGAAGATTCCCGCCGACCGGATTCTGGTCGAGACCGACGCGCCCTACCTGATGCCGTCGCCGATCAAGAACGACAAAGGCCCCCGTCGCAACGAGCCCGCCTTCGTGATCCATACGGGGCAATGCCTGGCGACGGCGCGGGGTGTCTCGTTGGACGAATTCGCCGCGGAGACCACTCGAAACGCGCGGGCGTTGTTTCGCCTGCCGGAATTGGTCGCGGAGTGAGCGCTCGAGACTGGGGGATCCCACATGGTCCATGCCCTCTGGGATTCTCTCGGACGACGGACTACGCTGAGCCGTATGCCTGTCTGGAAGTCACTTCCGCCGCTTCGATCCGGCCTCCTGGCGTGGGGGGGCGTCGCGCTGTCGTTGATGAGCCATGGGGCCCAGGCCGAGACCTTCACCGTCCGGCTCGACGATGACCGCCGGGTCGCGATCCAGGCCAGGCTCGCGGGAATCGGCCAACAGGCGATGGCGTTGGAACTGGGGGACGGACAACTGCAGGTGGTTCCCGAAGACCGCGTCCTCGAACGGACTCCCGGTCCCGATCCGACGCCCCTGACGCATGACGAGCTCCTCGCGCGGCTGGAGATCGAGTTCGGCAAGGACCGGATCATCAGCGAGATCGAAAAGCCCTACGTCATCGTCCTGATCCGCGCGACGACCGCCCCCCCGATTCCGTCGCAGAGAACGACCTTCGAGACGACCGTGAAAAAGGCGGGCGACTTCTTCAAGGGGATGCAGGCGAACTTTCTGACGTTCGTCAAACAGGCGCGGGTCGACGTGACCCCGCTGAAATATCCCCTCGCCGCGCTGATCTTCGAATCGGACCCGCAGTTCAACGCCTACACCGTCAGCATCACGGGGCAGGATGGGGTCTCCGCCGAAAACATCGCGGCGTTTTATGATCTCCTGTCGAATCGGCTGGTGATTCGCCTGCGGGAATGCGCGACGTTCGACACCCCGCTGCACGAGGCGGTCCATCAACAGGTCTACAATCGCGGCGTGTTGCAACGGCTCGCCCCGATCCCGTCATGGTTCAACGAAGGACTCGCCACCGGGTTTGAAGGGGACGGCCGCCGGGTCCGCAGCGGCCCCAAGTCGGTGAGCGATCGGTATGGCCCGCTGGCGCTCGCGGCCCGGCAGATCGATTGGGCCGAGGTCGTCGCCAACGATCGGGCGTTCCAAGGGGATGTCCTCGCCGCCGAGGCCTACGGCCACGCGTGGGGCCTTCATTGGCTCCTCGTGACGCGGTATCGGACCGAATACAACCGACTGGTGCGACACTTCGCCGCCAAGCCCCCGCTCAGCCTCGACCGGCCCGACCAACGGGTCGCGGAGTTCGAGACGATCGTGGGAAAATCGGTCAGCGAGTTGCAGCAGGAGTTTCTTCGGGAGCTCCCGAAAGCGATGGCGAAACGGCAGCGGTAGCCGTGTCCTCAACGAGCGGCGCGGCAACCGCCCGCCTTGGTCTCATCCGAGGCACGGCGTGGGAGTCGGTGACGCGACGAGCCGAGCCCGACGACGCGCGACCTGCCGTTCCCATCGGCCGAATGGTTCAGCGTGACGACTCGCGCTGTCGATGTTCGGCACCGTCGACGACGAGCGGCGATTGCGATCGTCCCGAGGAAGATCTACGGCTTCGGCACGGCGGTCGTCACCAGCCAGCCATCGACCACGGTTTCGTCGTGGACGCCGCAGGAGAATTTCAGGGGGGCTTCCAGGCCGGCGGTGGCGGTCGCCGGCGGGTTGGTGTAGCGGTCGGCGTCGCTGATGCCGATCAGACGGTTGTTGAGCAGCGTCGATCGGCCGCTGGCGTCGTTGCGGAACAGCGGTCGTTCACGGTCGCGGCATTCGATCAGGTTGTGCTCGAATCGGAACGTCTTGAAGTCGCAACCTTCATGGAACCCGAACAGTCCGTCCGCGCGGTTCTCTCGGGTCGGGCGGGCGATGATGTGATTGTGCCGGACCGTCAGCTGCCCATAAGGCTCGTTCATCCACATCACGCCGCGGCCGGGATTCGCGACCAGATTGTTGTGGAACAGGCACGGTCCCGGCGCGGCGACGTCGCCGAACGCCGAGATCAGGTTGCCGTGATCGTGCCGCGGATCGAAGTCGAACAGGTTGTGGTCGATCTCGACGCCATTCCGCACGAACTCGATGGCGTAGCTGTCGCGGAACAGATTGTGGTGCAGATGGAACGTGCGGCCGCTTTCCGGGACATGTCCCCCCGCGTATTTGGGGATCGAGACGGTCCCCGCGAGGACGTTGTGATCGATCTCGACGTCTTCGTCCCCTTCAAACGGAAACTCGATCGAAAAGTTGGTTTCGATGGTGTTGTGATGAATCCGCAGCCGCCGGCCCTGCCGTCCCTTGATGCCGTAATAATGCTCGTTCGGGGCGTGCTTCGTAATCCGGAAGCGGTTGTGGCTGATTTCGGTGTCGGCGATCCAGATGGCGAAGATGCCGCCGCCGGTGATCCCTCCGTCGACCCCCGGCTTGCCATCGCTCCAGCGCTGACCGGCGTCGACGAATACGCAATCGTGGATCCGCGATAGCCGCGTGCCGTAGGTCCGCACGCCCGCGTATTGAAAGTCGCGGAACTCCAGCGCGTGCAGCTGGACCCGCTGGTTGAACCAGCCGTAGATCGCCCCATGCAACTGCGGCCCGGTGAGGGTGAGGCGGGCGATCTCGAAGTCGTTCACGTCGTTGGGCAAGTGGATGAGGTAGGCCCGTTTGTCGAAGGTTTGCGGATGGGTTTCGGGATCGGGCAGGCTCTTGGGATCGCCCCGCCACGACTCGACTCCCGTGAGGATCGTCTTGCCGATCCCCTGTCCGATCAGCCGCGTCCCCCCTTTCAGAACCAGCGGTTCGGCGAGCCGAAACGTTCCCGCCGCGAGTTCGATCGTCGACTCGGATTCCGCCTCGGCGACGGCGGCGACCAACGCCTCGACCGTCGTGATCGGCGCGGCCTGTAGCGGCGTCGCACCGACAAGCAGGCCCAGCCACCAAGCCGATCGGGTCATGAGCGTCTCCATCCCGTTCACGGCGCCGGGAACGCGACGAGCCCCGGCGACCCCCGATCGCCCCGCGCGACTCGTTCCTGCCTTACGGTTGTCCCCGCCGCGGGAAACGTTACCACGAATCGCCGCGACTCGTTCCGGTCTCACGGCATCAGACGAAGACACGACGGGGAGGTGATTTCGCGGGGTTCGCCCAGCGGCGTCAATTTGCCGGTTTCGGGGTCGATCCGGAAAGTCGCCAGGTTGTTGCCGGGCATGTTCGCGCACAACAGGTAGCGGCCGTCCGGGGAGATCAGCAGGTTTTGCGGTCCCTGGCCGAGGCTGGGGACGATCTCGATCAGGGTCAGGCGACCATCGTCACCGAGGCGGTATCCCGCGAGGCTGTCATGGCCGCGATTGGTGCCGTACAGGAACTTGCCGTTGGGGGTGATCCGCAGATCGGCGCAGTAGCTGGTGCCGGTGAAGTCGGCGGGCAGGGTCGAGATCGTTTGAAACTCGGTGAGCCGGGCCGCGGCGGTGTCGTAGTCGTACGCCGAGACCGAGTTGAGCAGCTCGTTGATGACATAGACCCGTTTGCCGTTCGGGGCGAAGACGAGATGCCGGGGGCCCGCGCCGGCGGGGGATTTCACGAACGGCGGGTCATGCGGCGTCAATTTCGACGTGACGTGATCCAACTTGTAGACGAGGACCTGATCGGTCCCCAGATCGGCGACGAGGGCGAAGCGGTTGTCGGGGCTCATCAGAATGCAATGGGCATGGGCTTCCCGCTGCCGGGCGGTGTTGACGCTCGACCCTTGATGTCGCAGGAAACTCGCGGACGGCTTCAGCGAGCCATCGGCGTCGACGGGGAACGAGGCGATGTCGCCGGTCGAGTAGTTGGCGACAAGGACCGTCTTGCCGGTCTGGTCGACATCCAGAGAGCAGGCGGCGGTGCCGTGGGTCGATTGCCGATTGAGGAGTTTCAAGGTCCCTTGGCGATCGACGATCTGATAGGCGGCGACCTCTTCGGGGTTTTTCCCGCCGAAGTCTTTGGCGTGGATCGAGTAGAGGGTTTTGAAGTCGGGGGCGAGGGCGAGGAAGAAGGGATGCTCGACGCCGCTGGTGACGGTTTGCGGCTTCAACGCGCCCGACGTCAGGTCCCAATGAAACGCGGTGATGGCGCCCTTGTCGCCGGGGGCGAACGACGAGACAAAGACGACGGGGTCGGCCGCGAATCCGGCGAGTGGACCGATGATGAGCGTGAGCAGACCCAGCCCACCCCGGCGCATCAAGTAAGCCATGACTTGATCCTCTCAAGGTTCCGATGAAACGGCTGTCGGCACGGTTGGGACGAACGGAGACCGTTTGAGCGCCCGCCCGGATTGCTTGGACCGCGGTCGGAGTGATGTCTCAGCGTAATCTCGCGACTGGGTGGGAGCAATCAAGGGCCGTTCACCACCAGAGTCTTCGCCAATTTCAAGCGGGGTATTCCTGGGTGAGGTCGAGTGCCGAGAGTCTGGTGCAAGAAATTCCGGGATATTCAGGGATTTTCACTGACTCAAGACCCTGAGTCATGTTGACGGTCACGCCCACCAAGTCGGGCCGGTTCGACCGGCTGACTGGATCGCCGATACGGCTCGACAAGCAGGCCTCTGACGTTGTCGACCGAAAATGGGAGGAGGAACCGGCTCTACGGAACTCGCGTCGACATGTACGCCGGTGGTCAATCGAAGACCGCCGCGACACGCGGCGGCTCGGAGGGGTGATTCCCTTTCAGGGGAGCCGATAGATGTCGATCCTGGCGAACTCGTCGCTGAAGCGCCATTCCCAGTCGCGGGTCGCGGGATGGGCCGCGAGGGTGCGTTGCGTGGCCACATTACGGTCGATGACGACCCATGTCGCGTTCAAGTTGCGGAGTTGGTCCGCGCCGCGGCCGGGGAACTCGGCGAGCGCGCCGCGCAGGTCGAGGTAGGGTTGCGGGAAGTAGCCGGAGTAGCCGTTCAGCAGCCGACGGCGATGGAACATGCTCCAGTACATCCACAGCGTTTCCTGCTCGTACTCGTCGACCGTGGTCCCCGCCGGGAAGGGGAGGCAGGCGACGGTTTCCTCGGGGGCAGTCTCGTCGCGGAGGAATTCGACCCACGCGGGGAGCGGATCGGTGCCGGGGAGTCGATAGAGGGTTTGCAGTCCCGGGCGGGTCTCGGTGATCGTGACGAAGGTGATCAGCCCGACAACGCCATAGCCGAGCCAACGGGTCCGTCTTGGACGGTCTTGAGTGAGTTGAAGTACGCCATCGATCAGGAGCGCGATGAGCCACGCCACCGCGAGATGGACGTAGACGGCGAAGCGGAAGGGGCTGCGGATCTGGGCGAAGCCGGGGACGTAGTCACGCAGGAGGCCGTAGGGACTAAGGGTCCAGAATTCGAGCAACAGCCCCAGTGAAAAGAGCCATGCCAGCCCGCCGAATGTGAGGACGAACAACGTCCACCGACGGCGGCCGGGACGGATCAGCCCGCAACCGAGTCCGACCAAAGCGAGGCCGAGTTTCAAGATCCCCGGTCCCAGGGTCCAATCGTTATGGCGGGGCGAGCCGCGGCCTTCCCAGCGATCGAGCCATTGCGGACAGGGAGTGTCGAGGTAATCGCGGGCATGGGCCGAGAGGTTCTGGATGATCGACACCTCGCGGGTCCAGCGATGCTCGGCAGCGCTGGCGCGCTGCTTCGCGATGAGGGGGGCGATCAGCACCCCGGCGAGCACGGCGGCGGTCACCCATTGCGCGAGCGCGCCGGGTCGCCAGACCGAACGCCTCAGGAACCACAACGCCGCCGGTGGGAGCAGCACGACCAGAAAGAGGCCGTAGTAATTGCACGAGGCGTAAGTGACGGCGAACGCGACCGCGAGTTCGACCGCCGTCCGCCAGCGGTGGGCTTGGAGCCAGCGCAAGGCGGCGTCGATGGTCCACAAGCTCGGCCACAACAGTGTCAGTTGCAGGACGCCTAACTGCCAGAAAATGTAAGGAGACGTTTGGACGAGGATCGCGGCGGTTTGCGCGGCCCACCAGGAGTGTCTTTGATGCCTGAGCAGCCGATAGGTCAGGACGCCGTTCAGGGTCAATGAGATGAGGAAATAGACGTTGTAGGCGAGGATCGCCTCGCCGCGGGCCCAGACGAGGGGGGCGACGACCAACGTGGTGGGCTGGGCTTCCGAGAAGACGAAGGTCGCCGCCGTTGGGGCGAAGATCGGGGCGTTCCAGTAGTCGACGAAACCCGCCGCCGCGCGATCGGCGTTCCACCAAACGGTCCACAGATTCAGGAGCGGGACCGTGGGGACCGACTCCAGGCCGGTGGGGATCGCCGTCGTGAGATGGGCGGGCAGCGGCCACGTGGCGAGGGTGGTGGCGAGCGCGCAGAGCACCCCACAGGCGAATCCGCGCACGAGTGATTGCTGGCCATCGAGCGGCATGAGGGGACGCTGTCTCAAGGGGCGGCTGATTGGCCAGATGTGGCGCGGGCTTGGCCCGTGGTGGTGATACGGATGTCTGGGTGAGCAAACCCACTGGCGAAGCCAGTGGCACACGGCGGTTCTACGAATGTCGTTATGAACGCTCCCACCGGCGAAGCCGGTGGCACACGGAGAGGACTTGTCACCCCTCCGCCATGCTGGAGGGGCTCGTGATCGGCACGGTCGTACCGATCACTTCGGTCAACGGAGGTTCGATCGTCACCGCTTGCGAGCCGTGCTGCTCGGCGACGAGGTCATCGCGGATGAGGAGCCGTTCGCCGTAGGTCATCAGCAACGTGGCGAGATAGCGCCGGCCCATTTCGCGCAGGCGGAGTTTCGACGAACCCCACTTCCGACCATACCACGAGATCGGAATCTGGCGGATGCGGTAGTCGCGATTGAGGGCTCCCAGCGACATTTCCAGCGTGATGTTGAAATGACAGGCGGAATAGGGCCCGCAGGCGCGGATCACTTCGGTGCGATAGGCTTTGAAGGCGTTCGTCAGATCGTTGAACCCGGTCCAGAAAAGCCAGCGGATGCCGGTGTTGACCAGCCGATTGACCCATAATTTCAACCACGGATAGTGCTCGACCCGGCTGCCGCGCAGGAACCGCGAGCCGTAGACGCAATCGCAACCCGCGACGATCTCCTCGTAGTACCGCAGTGCGTCGGCGGGGGAATCGGACAGGTCGGCCATGTAGATGATGACGACTTCGCCCTGGACGGCGGCGAGCCCGGCGCGAATCGCGCGGCCGAAGCCCGCCGGAAGTTGCCGGCGGACGAGCCGAATCTGCGGATGGCGGCGCTGGTACTCGCGGACGACGTCGGCGGTGCGGTCGCGGCTGTTGTCGTCGACGACGATGATTTCATGCGGCGTGGGCCGGGTCCGCTCGAACGTTTCGAGCAGTTCGTCGAGGCAGGGACCGATGTTCTCCTGCTCGTTGTGCGCGGGGATGACGAACGACAGTTTCATGCGACGGACGGGATCTCGACGGGGCGGTCGTCGGCGTCACTTCGAGCCGAGTTCGTACAACCGGGCGTGAATCATCATCTGGAAGACGAACGAGACGAGCGCCGTGATGGTGATCGTCACGAGGCTCGCGAGCCACAGCATCGGGGCCTCGTCTCCGGGCTCGCGGGCCGCCATCAGGATCATCATGGGGAACATGAAGACCGGGCAGCAATACATCGTCAGCAGCGTCACGAAGAAGGCGATCGGCAGCGCCCCCCATTTCAGGAACAGCGACAGCAGCACGGTGATGTGCAGAAAGACCGTCAGCATCAGGACCCCGAACCAGAAAAAGGGATGCGCGACGACCTGCGACGTGTTCGCCCAGCCGTTGGTCAGCAGCGAGAGGTCGATCACCAGCCAGAGAAGGAGCGGGGTCAACCCGATGAGTGAGCCGATCAGTTTGGAGTAGGCGACATAGCCGATCGACCGGGGGAGCATCAGCAGCGAGACCATCGTCTGCCCGCGGATTTCGTCGTGAAACAGCCGCGAGGCGTTGACCGCCAGTTCGATCACGATCACGCCGATCACGCAGCCCATGTGGACCGCGAACAAGTCGTCCCAACTCGGGCCGGAATAGTTCCCGTCGGCAAGCAGCATCAGCCCATAGAGCGCGGGGTAGAGCAGCCCGCCGATGACCAGCTTGACCACCATAAAGGTGTCGCCGCCGGACAGGAAATAATACTCCTTCCACATCAGGGGATGGGCCCAGGCGCGCCGCGTCGAGAGCCAGCGGCGGACCCCGGAGCGTCCCGCCTGCGTCAAGAGGCCCCGGCTGACGGAGTTGGCGTCGGAATCGAGCGCGAAACGGGGGAACGCCCACCACGCCAACCCGAACGCGACGAGCGCCCCGACCAGATGGGTGACGACCTGCGTCCCAAAGATCGGTTCATCGAAACCGGTGGCGCAGATGGTGACGAGCCGTGTCCAGATCGACGAGTGTTCGATCACGTGGAAGACCGGATTGATCCACGTCAGACCGGGCCAGCCGAGATCGATCCAGATCGTCCGCAGGCCCGGCATGCACGGCGGGACGATCGCCGCGAGGACGAGGAAGATGGTCATCATCGCCATGGCGGTGCCGCTGCGCCGGCAGACGACCGAGGCGAAGAGTCCGACGTTCGCGAACAGGATCGTGAAGGCGAAGAGGGCGACGTACGCCGCCAGCACCTGCGACATCGTCACCCCGCCGAGCGTGATCGCCAGCAGCGTGAAGGGGAACTGCGCGGCGATGAGAAACAGCCCTTCGAGCAGCCGGGAGGTCGATTTTCCGAGCAAAAGGCTGACCGGGCTGATCCCCGCCATCATTAGCAGGCCGATCGTCTCCTCCTCTTTCTCTTCGGTGATCGCGGTCGCGAAGAACCCGATCCCCCCGAACATGATGAAGGCGACGTTGAGCTGCAGCATCGAATGGAGGAAGTCGAGCCCCGGCGCGCCGACAAACAGGCTTTGCATCTGCGCGGTGATGATCAGAAAGTAGATCGCGAAGACGAAGACGACGCGGAACAGATGCATCCGCAGCCACTTCGCCTCGAGCCGCAACGACCGGCCCCACAACGTGAAGACGCCGTGCAGCATCACTTCACCCCGCGCTCGGTGAGGTCCATGAAGGCCTCATTGAGATGCCGGCGATCGGCGGCGAAGCCCAACACCGGCAACTCCCAGTCGATCAGTTGCCGCAGGATCGCGTTCGTCGTGGTGACGGTGTCGTCGAAGGTCACGCGGTATTCCGGCCGCTCGGCGATCGGTTCCAGCGAGATGATTCCCGGCAGTTGTTCGAGCTTGGCGGCCGCGTCGGGACGTTCCTGATCGAGCGTGAGGCGATACGTCGGATGTTGGCCCGTCTTGGTCAGGAGCGAATGCATCGAGCCGGTGTACTTGATCTTGCCGCGGTCGATGATCGTCACCGCGTCGCAGAGTTCCGCGAGCTCCGACAGGATGTGCGAGCTGATGAAGATCGTTTTGCCCATCCCGCGGAGCGCCTTCAGAATCTCCATCAATTCGATGCGGGCCCGCGGGTCGAGCCCCGACGCGGGTTCATCGAGCAGCAGCACCTGCGGGTCGTTCACCAGGACCCGGGCGAGGCTGACACGCTGTTGCATGCCGCGCGAGAGGCCGCCGATCAGGTCGTCGCGTCGGGCCGACATATCGGTCAGGGCCAGCACGTCATCGATGGTCTGCGTCCGCTGTTTGAGGGAGAGCCCATACGCGGCGGCGAAGAAGTCGATGTATTCGTACACGGTCATCTGCCGGTAGGTGCTGAAGTGGTCGGGCATGAAGCCGATGCGCTTGCGGACCTCGCGGGTGTCGTACACGACGTCGTGCCCGAAGACCGAGACCCGCCCGACCTGCGGCCGCAATAGCGTGCAGATGATCCGCAGCGACGTCGTCTTCCCCGCGCCATTGGGGCCCACGAAGCCGTGCAACGATTTGGGCATCACCTGAAAGCTGACGTGGTCGAGGGCCCGCCGGCCTTTGAAGCTGTGGACCACGCCGTCCATTTGAATGACGGCCGCGGTTCGCTCGGCCGCGGGGGACGGAATCGTCGCCGATTCGGGAGCAGCCTCGGTCGTCATACTAGGGGACTTTCGCGGGGGAACCACGGCGGACATCAGCGGGAGCCATTTCTATCGCATCACGGCGATCGGGCGTGACAGATCGATCACGGCGGCGCGGCCGATGGCGAGGCGTCGACTGGCAGATCGAACAGGAACAATCCCCAGCCTTGTTGCCGGCCGAACTGTCCGTCGACCGACAGCTCGTCGGGCAGGCTCCCCTGGAAGGTCAGCCGGACAATGTGTTTGGGCAAGTTGACCGCCGTCGCCGAGGCGAGATTATGGACGCCGTAAGCGCGCGACAGCAGTCCCGGGCCCAGGTCGCGATACCGATCGAGCAGCGGGCGTTGATCGGCCTGCCAGCCGTAGGGGTAGCCGAAATTCCCGGTCGAGGGACTGCGCAACACGCCCACCGCGTCCCCGAGTCCGCCCCCCAAAGTCCACAGATTTTCGGTGGGTTGAGGTCGCACCAGCGAGTAAAAGGTGCGGCCGTACGATACGCGGAAGTCTTGCGTGTTCTCGGGGAGCGTCCCGTCAATGCGCACCCGCAAGGCGACCAGGCGTTCCGCTTCGATCCGAACATCCTCGATGGTGATGCTCGGCAAGGTCAACGGCAGCTCGGTCCGATGCATGAACTCGCGTGACGAGAAGGGGGGGATGTCGACGAGGAACGAGGCCTCGGCCCCGTTCTGAATGATCCCGTTGACCCCTTCATTGATATTGCCGGTGGCGTAGAGCGTGCCCCGGCCCCGATGTCGGATGGGATAATCGCCCCCGTTGGTGACGAAGGCGTTCGACCATTGGGTGATGTCGGCGACCCCGTCGGCGAGCCGATGGACGATCGCCACGCTGTTGACCGCCGTCGCTTC
Source organism: uncultured Planctomycetaceae bacterium (assembly GCA_964427725.1). Lineage (GTDB taxonomy): Bacteria > Planctomycetota > Planctomycetia > Planctomycetales > Planctomycetaceae > DSVQ01. Next base: position 26,776 of record CAYRVS010000029.1, read on the forward strand.
GCCGTATCCGCGCCGACCCACATACCCGAACAGCAGGCTGAAGACCGCCACCGTGCCGAGGAGCGCGGCATAGACGAGACGATAATCGGTCCGGAATCGGCCGATGAGCCAACAGCCGGGGAAGATCAGCAGGATGTAGATCCAGAACAACAGATGCAGCAGCCCCCAGTTGTGCTCGGGCCGGGTGAAATCCTTCAGCTTCATCAGAAAGGAATTGCCGGAGGTGGTGTCGCTGGGGTCGGCGTAGTCCTGGTCGACCTGGTAGTTCTGATAGTCTTCGGCTTCGCTCTCCCGCCAGCTCACTTCGGTCGTCGAGGTCAGACCGTTGTTGTCGGTGACCGTTTTCATCCGCGGCGGCAATCGCGTGAAGAGCCGGGTCAATTCGTCGATCGACAACGTCTCGCGAGTTTGCGGGAGTCGGTAGACTCGACCGGTTCCCAAGGTCGTTTCGTCGAGCGGTCCCGCCAGCGCCGCGAGCGACGTGGGGAAGTCGGGAAACTCGCCGGCGGATCCGTGCAGGACATAGCATGTCCCGCCCCGCTCCAGCCACCGCAGAAACGCCGTCCGCCGCGGTTCATCCCAGTTGGGGACATGATCGAGGACGACCGCCTGCAAGCCATCGGTCGCGGTGACGAACGGCGGAAACAGATTGTCCGGGAAGCTCTTCAGCGGCACCTTGCGGCCGGAGGTTTCTTGATCGGAAACAAGCAACACTCGGGCGGGAAAGCCCATCCGCGACGATGGGACATTGATTTCCGGCCCGCCGCGCGCCCCTTGAGACCGCTGGGCGAGCACGAAACTTTCCCAGTCGTTCGAGATATACGGATAGAACTGCACCCACCGCCGCGCGAAGGGACCGACAAAGACCGGCTCGCGCTGCGGCGCGTCGATCCGCTGGCCGACGTTGGCCCGCTTGCTGAGGATCAAGTCCCCTTCAAACGGTTCGGGAAAGGGGTTGTCGACCAGGACCGAGAGGACGTTGAATCGATGCCGAACGATCCGGCCATCGAAGCCCCAGCGCATGTCCAGGATTTGCAGTTCGCCCGCGGACAACGGCATGGCGAACGACACCATCCCCGTCAGAACCCATAACGCCCGTCGCATCAGGTGGCGCGGCGACCTTGTCCCGACTGGCTGGGGCATCATCCCGATCCGAATCCATGCGAATTCATGACAACCCGACGACGTTTTCACGGGTCAACCCGCAGGCCATCGGTCACGCATCGACAGGTTGCATGATCAGACCAGTTCGCACCCCGAAACGCAATCGGCGAGCGCGATCCCCGCGACGGTACGATATTCCCGTTTCGCCGCGAGCCGCAGGCGAGCGCGACACGACGAACGCGGTTCACCGCGACGCCGGAAACATCCAAGCCGTCGGCGCGACGCCTCGATGGGTCGCCTCGGCGGTCGGCCCATAGGGTTCGGGAGCGGGCGCGCCCGGCAACCCCGAGCGCTGCGGCCCGGGGGGCACGACCGGGGGCAGCGCCGGCGGGCGGGACTCTTCCAGCAGATCGGGTTCGCGCCCCGGTAGAACACCCGTCGGCGGTTCGACGCGCGGTTCGACCACCGCTTCGTCGGGGATCATGAACCCCATCCGCGTCGGCGAGGGGCCGACGTTGTAGCCCCACTTGAGGAGCCGCATGCGAATCGTCTTGGGGGGGAGGTGGTCATAGCCGGTCCATTGGACCGACAGCGCCCGCTCGGTGTTGTAGTTGGCCTGGAACCGCCAGACCTGATGGGGATCGTAGATCGCGCAGCCCGAGAGGAGCAGGCAGCCCATCCCCCAGGCCAGATGACGGTGTGCGTGGCATGACGGCATCGAAACGGTCCCCCGAAGAGGATCATCGACACGGTCACCTTGGTGCGATCGATATCGTCGTCAAGACCGGCGCGGTCTCGGCGACGGGAGAAGTTCCCCCAGCTTGCGCGGCTTCCACACGCCGGAAACGCCGGAAGCCCAGGGAACGCCTTCCCTGGGCTTCGTTGCGGCGGTCACACCGTGATCGTGTGGATTACACCATCAGGCAATTACGGCAGGAACGGATTGCCGGGGTTGGTGTTGTAGTTGACCGGGAAGGCCAGGTTCGGGAAGGCGGGGTCGGCCACCGTCCGGCGATAGAAGTTCCCGTTGCCGAACACGGTGGGCAGGATTTGCGAGGCCCAGGTGTTGGTGGCGTCGAGGTTGAAGCCATCGTCGACCTGGAACACCTGCACCGGACGCGGTCCCGCGCCCTTGCCCCCCACGATGTCGCTGACACTGTAGACGGCGGCTTCGTCCGGGAAGAAGTTGAACGGCGCCGAAACTTCGCTCCCGATGTTGTTGTTGAACCGCAGATCCATCTGGGCGGTGTCGTCCAGGAAGATCACGTCGGGTGTCGGGGCGCCACCGGGGACCGAGACCCCCGGCTGCGTCGTCGTCAACGTCAGCGGCGTGCCGTCATTCTCGCTGTTCGGGTCGTAGGCGATGAACGACTCGAACCGGACGTCGGCGAGGGCGTTGCCCGAGAAGACGTTGCCGTTGCCGCTGCCCGCCGCCCCGCCGATGTCGGCCGAGAGGTAGGTGTTGGTGCCGACGCGGATCGACATGCCGTCGCCGTTGGTCGGGATGAGCGCCCCGTTGAACTGCACGCGGTTGTTGGTGAAGACAAGCTGCGAGTTCAAGGTCGTCGCCAGATTCAGGTAGAAGTCGACGAAGGCGTCGGTCGTGGCGTATCCGCTCTGGAACCAGGGTTGCCCCACGGCCCCGACGTTGTCCGGATCATAGGGGAACGGCGGGTTGGTCGGTTGCGGATCCTGGAACTCCATGCGGATATGGGAGTTGCTGCTGCCGTTGTTTCCCAGCCGCGAGGTGAAGCCGGCGTTCGATTGATAGAACACGCCGTTGGCCCCATTCCGTTCGATCACGTTGTTGTCGAAGATGAACGAGTTGGCCCCCACGCGTTCGAGGACGCCGAACCGTTGCGTGAACCCGTGGTTCCCGTTGAGATTGATGTCGACCCCGTCGTCATCGTTGGCGGCGATCGTATTGTTGGTCGCCGTGACGCGGATGATGTTCGGCGGCGCGAATTCGCTGAAGGCGAACCCGTCGCGGTCGTCGAACCCGTCGCCGATGACCCGCAGACCGTTGGTATCGTTGCCGGCGATCACCGTATTGTCGATCACGACGTTGGTGTCCGATCCACCGGTGACGGTCTGCACGAAGTTCGCCCCCACACCCGACCCGCCGATGAAGCGATCCGAGTAGTTGACATTCTCCGAGGAGAAGATCTGGATCCCGTCACCCTGATTGCCGCGGTCGTTGGCGTCGTTCAGGTTCGGATCCCCCACGGTGACGTTCCGCACCGTCAGGTTGCCCAGACCCGAGATCGAGTCCAGCGTCGCCAGCGATGTCTGGTTCGGGGTGATGTTGTACCCGTTCGGGAAGAAGAAGTTCGCGATTTCGTTCTCGACGCCGTCGGCATCGGCGTCGTTCTCGGCCCATTGCAGGTCGGTGAGGTCGGCTTTGTCGAGTTCGGCCGCGCTCAGGTCACCGGTATCGTCGCCGTCGAAGGCGGCGTCGGCGACGTTGAACTCGATCCCGTTGCCGGCGTTGTCGGCGAGCAGGGTCGTGAAGTTCGCCGGGCCGACCGTGTCCCCTTGAATCAGGATGTCGAGGGTCCCGAACGGCACCGAGCCCTGCACCCCGTCGTCCCCGTTGTCGAGGAAGGTGGTGTTGCCCGTGTTGCTGTTGACCTCGACGAACGCGGTCGGTTCGCTGGTCAGGTTTCCTTGGACGAAGACCTTGATCCCGTCCCGGCCGTTGCCGCTGATGTCGACGGCGTCGAAGGTCACGCGGTCGGTCGCTTCGCCGAAGCTGCTGGCGACCCCCACGAACGAGCGGACCCCGTCGGTCGCGTTGTCGCTGATGCTGGAGAGGGTCACGTCGAGATCGAGGACGCTGTCCCCGAAGGTCGCGGTTTCGATCCCGTTCCCGCCGTTCTCGGCCCCGGTCGTCCCGTTGGCGTCGATGTCGGTGTTGAGGATCGTCAGCGAGCTGGCGGGGGCGAGGAGCGTCATCGCGTTGAACAGCGGGGTGTTCGGATCATCGCGATCGGCCCCGGTGGTGTAGAACTGAACCCCGTCATCCTCGTTGGTGGTGACCAGCGAGTTCGTCAGTTGGGCCAGCAGCAGCGAGGCGTCCTCGCGGTTGAGGTTGATCCCGTCCTGTCCGTTGGCGCTGAACAGGGTGTCCTGAATGTTGACCAGGGCGAGGGCGTTCTGTTCGGTCAAGAGCCGGAAGCCGTTCAATTCGTTGTTCGAGAAGGACGACTGGGTCCCCAGGAACAGCGGATCCACCGGGCTGTCGACATTGACCACGAAGTTCGCCGTCCCGCCGACGTTGGCGTTGAAGCCGTTGCCGGTGGCGTCGGTCGAAGTGACGTTGTCGAAGTCGATGGTCACGTCGGCGTCGCCGTTGATCAGCGCGGAGATGTTGTCTCCCGCGTTGTTCAGGAACTGATCGCGGTTGCTGTTCCAGGTGAGGATCGCGTTCTCGCTGGCGAAGACGTTCGCCCCGTCCCCTTCGTTGTCGGAGATGACGTTGTCCTGCGAGTTGACGAACAACCCGCCGATCGGCGTGCCGAGCGCACTCATCTCCCAACCGTTGCCGCGGTTGGCGTCGACGGTGTTGTTGTCGACGAAGACCTCGAACCGCGACGAGCCGGCGCGGCTGAACCGCATCCCGCCGTCGTTCTGGTTGAAGGTGTTGTCCTGCACGGTGAGGTTGGTGATCTGGGCGAGGCCGCTGGAGGCGACGTTCAAGGCGAACTGGTTCAGGTTCTCGTTGGTCTGCCCGACGACGGTGTTGTCCTGGACGAACGAGTTGACCAGTTGGGCGGTGTCGGTCACGTTGATGCGGATCGCGCCGGTATCGCTTGGCGGCTGGTTCCCGCCGCCGTTGTTGGGATCGACGACCACGCCGTTCCGGGCGTTGAAGACATACCGGCCGTCGATCGGGCTGTTGAGGCTGTTCTGCGTGAGGCTGGTCGCGGCGGGACCGCCGTCGAGGAGCGCGCCGTTCACGCCCGAGCCCGCGAACTCGAACGAGTTGTTCACGCCGTTGGTGTAGCCGGCCCGCGCGGAGCTGCCGCCGAGCCCGTTGGTGCCGCCACTGGCGTCGCCGGTTTCCCAAAGGATCTCGTCGTAGTTGAATTCGATGTCGAAGTCACCCGGGGCGATGTCGCTTCGATCGATCAGCACGAGCTGGAAGCTGTTGAGTTGCGAGCCGTGAGCCGGGTTGCTGACGAAGTAGTCGACATTGTCCCAGTTGACGCCGAAGGCGTTCTGGCCGTTGACGGTCCCGGTGCCGTAGGTCACTTCGTCGCCGTGAGCGCGGGTGTCGACGTCGGCGAAGAAGGGGGCGAGCATCGGAATGCCGTTCGACACGATCGGGAAGGGGGTGAAGGCGCCCAGCGGCTGGTTGAGCGTGACGTTCCCGTTGTTGTTGACGAAGACCTGGTTGAACAGCACGCCGAAGAAGTTGGCGTTGAAGCCGATCGGCACCGCGCCCGTCGAACCGTCGTCGTTGCCGGCGAGCGTGTTCTGGTTGAACCCGGTGCGGATCAAGGCGCCGCCGCCCCCGGCCGCGACCGCCGAGATCACCTGGTTGAACTGGATGTTCGAGGTGGTCAGGTTGTCGCCCGAGAGGTTGTACTGCACGGCCCCCAGGCCCGGATCGAGGAAGATGTTCCCGTCGGCCGCGGTCGGGCCGCCGATCACCATCAACGTTTCGCCGCCGTCCGCGGACAGGTTCACGCCCCAGCCCAGGTTCGGGCCGACGATCAGCAGCGGATCGGTCAGGTCGAACGAGCTGACGCCGAATCGGTTGGTGTAGATGTTGAAGCTCGACTGCGAATTGTTGGCGACGATCTCGATGCCGTCATCCACGTTGTCGCGGATTTCGTTCCCGGTGATTTCCCCCTGGAGCCCGTTCGGGAACAGGTTCAGGAAATCGAGAGTGCTGTTGTCGGCTGAGATGAAGATCGCGTTGTTCTGGTTCCCGGTGAGGATGTTGTCGGTGATCGCGCCGTTGATGGTGCTGGCGGCGGTGGCGTCGAGTTCGATGCCGTTGTCCTGGTTGCCGCGGATCTGATTGCTGTCGATGGCGAGGTTCACGACGCTGCCGGCGTCCATGTTGACGTCGATGCCGTCGTCGCCGTTCGAGAGGATCCCGTCGTTGGCGAAGTTCCCGTCGCCGTCCAGGCTGTCGGGGGCGCTCGCGTCGTTCACGCCGTCGGCATCGGTGTCGGTGTCGAGGACGCCGTCGAAGTCGAGGTTCCGCGGGGCGTTGTTGGCGATGACGAGATCGAGCGGAGCGACGCCGCTGTTCGACACGTTGATCCCGTCCTCGGCGTTGTTGCGGATGATGTTGTTGACGATGAACGAGCCGCGGTCATCGGCCTGCAACCCCGTGAGGTTCGTGAGCGCGATGCCGTTCAGCCCGTTCTGGATGACGTTGCGGTTGATGCTGACCGCGGAGTTGTTGGTCCCGGCGATGCCGCTGCCGGTCGCGTTGCCGTTGATCTCGAACCCGCTGACTTCGACCATGAAGGCCCCGTCGGCGAAGGTGACGACGTCGCCGCCGGCGTCGTTCGTCAGGACCGGCAGTTCCTGGCCGGGGACGAAGCCCGAGAGCTGATACTGCACGCCGGGGTTCTGCGCGACCTCGAAGAAGTGCGGCATGCTGTTGCTGAGGAGCCGTTGGCACGACAGCAGCGTGACCCCTTCGTTGAGGTTGGTCGAGGTGTTGTCGGTCCGCGGCTGGACGTAGATGATGTCGACCGGCGTCTTGTCGGCGAGCGCCAGGTTGTCGAACTGCGACAGCAGGTTGTACGGGTTCTCGACCGTCCCGTCTCCCGCCGCGACGCCGTCGCCGGCGACGTTCGGATTCACGTGGACGATGAAATATGGCTGCCCGTCCTTGGGATTGATGGCGGCTTCCTGCACCACCTTGATTTCCCGCTCCGCGGTGACGCGGTAGTTACGTTGCGGGGATTGCATCATCCGATCGCGGACCGACAGCGGCCGCAGCCAGCGGCTGGGTTTGCCGTCGGGCAGCGTCATGGTGATCTGCATCTGGGTGTTGGTGCCGAAGACGTGGTCGTCGGTCATGTTGACGCCGATGTTCCAGTCTTCGTTGATCTGCCAGGCGAGCCGGCCGCTGACGCCGGTGAAGTCGGTTTTGCTGGCGGAACTGGTGAAGAAGTAGAAGCCGACGTAGCCCTGAAGGCCGTAGCGGCCGAAGATCGGCATCGGTCCGCCGATGTTGGCGTCGAACCCGGTGAAGGCCGATTCGATCTCGTTGAAGCGGTCGAGCAGGAGTTGGTTCCCCGCGAATTGGCCTTGGCCGATGAGCGCGGTCGAGAGGAGATTGGTGTCATTACCGATCGGGACGTAACCGTTGAGGATCAGGTCGAAGTAGCGACCGATGGACTCGAAACCGAGACCGATCTGGTTGTACGACCGGGCATGGCTGGCGTCGAAGTCGTAGTAGGTGTTCAAACCGACGTAGCGGTCGTACTGCGGCATGTAATACCGCCAGCCGACCCCGGCGTTCGCCCCACCGCGACCGTCGTAACCGACAAGGCCGCGACCGTCGGCGAAGAGCATCGCGTTCTCTTCGAAGAAGTACGGGACAAAGCCCCCGAGGCTGCTGAACGATTCCTCGTAGCCGTACAGGGTCCCAGCCCGGCTATCGACGTAAAACCGCGGCGCGAACCACCGTTCGACCGGGGTCATCGGGAAAAATCCCTGCGGCGGGCCTGCCGGTTCGGCAAAGATCGGGCTGGGAGCCACCGTGGCGGCGCTGGGTTGATCGCTGACCCGGGCGCTGCCGCTCCCTTCGTCCTGCGCCCGCACCAGACCCGACAAACCTGCCAAGATCAAGCAGATCATCAGGCCATCGTACAGACACCGCGTTGCCGTGCGTTTCATCGGATGCTCCAGCGTCCTGCTGAGTGAACCGTCGCCGTGCCGTCACCCACCGTGGCTTGTCTTGTCGCAACTTGGGGCGAATTCCGGGGTCCGAAGCCGCCCGACCGCGTCGTTCCGCCGGTTGGCGGGATACGACCTGGTCCATTGCACCCAACAAGGCAAACCCTAGCGGTTGTTCCGCCTTGTACGGTTATCCTGATTGTTCGGACTTTGCCGGGGGGAGAGTTGAATGAAACAGCCCGTAAAAACGCTACTTCCGTCATAAACGGAAAAGTCTGACAACCGGGCCGTTTGGCGTAAGCCACGACTGAGAAATGGCTTAGCGGCTCAGAGCGTAATCGCGACGATGCGAATCGGCACAAACTGCCGCTGAATGGTCTGGACGCAACAAGTGATGCGTCAGGCGAAGGCGACTGCCCACAGCCACACAGTTTCTCCGGACACTTCCTGCTTTGACGCGAGCGATTAATTGCCTTGACGTCGGCGTCGGGGATTCAGGAAGTCCTCCAGCGCGGCGTCATCCTGCAACGCCTGGTCAAGCTCGGCAAGGTGGCGTTCCCAGGGGGAGCCGCCGGGGTGGTTTTGCTCCTCCGCCCGAACTTCCTCCGCGAGTGAAGTGACCGAAATCTCCCCAAACTCGCGCAGCCACCATTCCGTCTCTCTCATGGTGACGGAAGGGGGCCGCCGCGACTTGGGGTTCGGCTCGGGCTCCTCGACCAAAGCCGTCCGGGCATCGGGCCGCTGTTGCAATCGATCCCAGAAGGGTTCGCTGTCGATCGGTCGCGCGCCGCGGCGTTTCGCCGCCTTGTGCAATCGATGATCGCTCGAAACGACGATCGTCTGTTTCGCGGCGGGGTGCTTGGCGAGGAGTTCTTCGATCTGCGTGTCGGCATCGGAACTCGCCGCGGCGAAGATCACGCGCAGTTCCTGATGCCGCTGCTCGCGGGCGGTATCTCCCGGGACCGATTGGGCGTCGAAGACGACGGTGCAGCGCATCTGCTCGGCGGGCGAAAGCTTCTCGCACAGCATCCCGAGGAGTCGCTCCCGCCGTCGCTGTAATTCGCCGGGACCATACGTCTCGCGAGCCAAATTCGCCCCGTGCAACAGGTTGTAGCCATCAATGATCAAAAACGGCACACCCATGCGACCCTCCGCGAATCGAGCGATGACTCACGGCCAGAATAGCACATCCCGGCGTGAGGAAGGGACGAACGAGAACCGCAAAACACGCGAAACGACACGCAGGAAAAACGGAACGCAAGGAACCACGAAACCCACGAAAAAGCACGAAAGTGACGCCCAGGATCACAAGGACTCTTTTCGTGAACTTTCGTGGGTTTCGTGGTTCCCTCCGTGTGGTATGGATCGTCACGCGCCGAACTCGCTCGGGCTTTTTCCCAAGTCGACGATGCTGCACGCCTGAATGATCGGCAGGCCGAGCGCCTCGGCTTCCGCGACCAGTTTGGGGCTTTCGGTGCCGGGGTTGAGCCAGACTTCGGCGGGATGTTTCTCGGCGATCTGTTCGAGCAGCGTCCGACCAACGTGCGGCAGGACATACAGCGTCACCCGATCGAGCCGGTCGACTGGAAGATCCCGCAGCGACGGATAGGCCCGCCAGCCTTCGATCTCGGTCGCGGTGGGATGAATCGGATAGACGGTGTACCCCAAAGCCGCATGCGCCCGGACCGACTTGTTCCCGTACTTGTGCCGCTGCGGACTGGCCCCGATGACGGCGACGGTCGCATGTGCGGTGGATGCGGTCATGCTCGAGGACCAAGTGGTTTCAAGTTCCCGGCATAATCGGCGGGGACCAGCCATCGGTCAAGCTTCGGGGGACCACGAAACACACGGAAAGACTCGGAAGCAAGTCGGATCGAGAGAAACCACGAAACACACGAAAGGTCACGAAAAGTCATTGAGAGATCATCGATTCTCTTCCGTGGATTTTCGTGTGTTTCGTGGTACCCCTCCGCTTGGTTTCTTCCGTGTCTTTCCGTGCTTTCCGTGGTTCCTTCCCCAGCGTCTCCGTCGCGCGGTCGTTGGCCCGCTGGGGTTCGTCCTACAACTCCGTTACGATCGTCACCCACGGCGATCACGGTTGATCGCCGTACGATTTACGGTTCGCCCGCCTCAGGCTGATCGCGCGATGAACGACGAGCAATTGCAACGGGTCCAGCAGGTTTTCGGCGTCGAAAACTGGTCGGCGGGATACTTCGAGGTCGCCGAGAACGGACATCTGCTGGTCCGTCCCGCGGCGGGGGATGTCCGCTACGCCGATCTGAAGGAGCTGATCGACGAGTTGACGGGGAAGCGGAAGCTCGCGACCCCGATTCTCCTGCGGTTCCCCCAGATTCTGACCGGGCAGATCCGCAAGTTGAGCGACGCCTACGCGCGAGCCATCGACGAATATCGGTACGCGGGTCGGCATTACCCCGTCTTCCCCATGAAGGTGAATCCCCGACGGGAGGTGGTCGAGGAATTCCTCCGCGACAGCGCCCGCTGCCGGGTGGGGATCGAATGCGGGTCGAAGCCCGAGCTCTACGCGGCGCTCGCGCAAGAGCAGGACCCCGAGACCTTGATGATCTGCAACGGCTTCAAGGACGAGACGTTCATCCGGCTCGCCGCGCTCGGAACGCAGGCCGGCAAACGGGTGGTGGTCGTCGTCGAGAAGTTGAATGAGTTGCGGATGGTGCTCAAAGAGCATCAACGGACCGGCGTCTGTCCGTGGATCGGGTTGCGTGCCAAGCTCTACTCGCGGGGTTCGGGGAAGTGGGCGTCCTCCGGGGGGGAAGCCGCCAAGTTCGGTCTGACGACGTCGGAACTGTTGCAATGCCTGCGGCTGCTGCGGGAGGCCAAGCTCGAAGGGCAGCTCAAATTGCTGCACATGCACATCGGCTCGCAGATCACCGACATCAAACGCGTGAAAAACGCGATGAAGGAAGCGGCCCGGGTCTACGCCAAGCTGCGGCAGGTCGGCGCGCCGATCGAGTACCTCGACATCGGCGGCGGACTGGGGGTTGATTACGACGGCTCGCGGACCCGCAGCGAATCGTCGATGAACTACTCGGTGCAGGAGTTCGCGAACGACGTCGTTTACGTGATCCGGACCATCTGCGACGAGGAGCACGTCCCGCACCCCAATCTGGTGACCGAAAGCGGGCGGATGATGACCGCGTACCATACGGTCTTCGTCGTCTCGATCCGCGACGAGATCGAAACTTTCGCCGACGATGAACCGCGGGTCACCGTCGACGAGGACGACCCGCAGGTGATCAGCGAACTGAAATCGATCTGCGATGGCGTGAACGGCAAGAACTACGCCGAGTCGTACCACGACGCGATCGAACACAAGGACGAACTGCACACGCAGTTCAACCTGGGACGGATCAGCCTGGAGGATCGGGCGAAAGGGGAAGTGCTGTTCTGGGAAATCTGCGCGCGGGCGCTGCGGGAATCGGAAGAGGACGGCTTCCCTTCCGACGAGTTCGAACAGCTCAAGAAGCAGCTCGCCGCGAAGTATCTGTGCAATTTCTCGCTGTTTCGGTCGGCCCCCGACAGCTGGGCGATCCGACAGCTCTTCCCGATCGTGCCGATCCATCGCTTGCAGGAGCCGCTGGATGACTTAGCGACGTTCGTGGATGTGACCTGCGATTCCGACGGGAAGATCGATCACTTCGTCGACCTGAAGGACGATCGCGAGACCCTGAGTCTGCCGAAGTGGAAGGCGGGGGAAGACTACTATCTGGCAATCTTTCTGGTGGGGGCGTATCAGGAGGTGATGGGGAGCCACCACAACCTGTTCGGCCTGCCGAACGAGGCGCAGGTGGTGATCGACGAGGGGGGGAAGTACCACCTCACGAAGTTGATCCAGGGGAGCCGCATCGCCGACATGGTGCAGTTCGCGAAGTACGACCCGGCCCGATTGGTGGAGGCGTTTCGGCGGAAGTTGGAGACCCGCGTGGAGGCGGGCGAACTCACCGCCGATGAGGCGGCGAAGCTCGCCGGCGAATACGACCGGGCCGCGCTCGGCATGACGTACTTGGATTAATCACAGAGCGGGGGGACGTCAGTCCCCCCGGTGATTGGTTTCGTTCATCAGCAGAATCATCACCAGGGGGACTGACGTCCCCCTGCTCTTGATGGGGGGTCGCCCGATGCCTGAGTTTCGGCTCGTCAGTCCGTTTCCCCCCGCGGGGGATCAGCCCAAGGCGATCGATGCCCTGGTGCGCGGACTCGAGGAAGGGAAACGGAATCAGGTGCTGCTCGGCGTGACCGGCTCGGGCAAGACCTTCACCATGGCGAACGTCATCGCGCGGCTGCAGCGCCCCGCGCTCGTCCTGTCGCACAACAAAACCCTCGCCGCCCAGCTCTTCGGAGAGTTTCGCGAGTTCTTTCCCCACAACGCGGTGAGCTACTTCGTCAGCTATTACGACTACTATCAACCCGAAGCCTACATCCCGCAGCGCGACATCTACATCGAGAAGGACGCTTCGATCAACGAGGAGATCGATCGGCTGCGGCTCGCCGCGACCAGCGCCCTGGTCAGTCGCCGCGACGTGGTGGTGGTCGCCAGCGTCAGTTGCATCTATGGGCTCGGCTCCCCCAAAGACTACCTCGAGGCGATGGTCCCGCTGCGGGTGGGGGAGACGATCGACCGCGACGAATTTCTACGGCAACTCTGCGACATTCAGTACACCCGTAACGACTACCAGCCGACACGGGCCCATTTCCGCGTGCGGGGCGATGTGGTCGAAGTCTGGCCGGCGTACGAGGAGTTCGCTTACCGCGTCGAGCTCTGGGGGGACGACGTCGAAAAGCTGGCGATCATTAACCCGCTGACGGGAGACGAACTCAAGCGGGTCGAGGAGATTTACGTTTACCCCGCCAAGCACTATGTGCTTCCCGAAGAACGGATCGGCGCGGCGTGCGAAGAGATCGAGCGGGAACTCAACGAACAGCTCGAAGCCTTTCGCCGAGCGGGCAAACTCCTCGAAGCGCAGCGGCTGAACGCCCGGACGCGGCATGACCTCGAACTGCTGCGCGAGATGGGGTTCTGCCCGGGGATCGAGAATTACAGCCGGGCGTTGTCGGGACGCCAACCGGGCGAGCCACCGTACACGCTGCTCGACTTCTTCCCGGACGATTACCTCTTGTTCATCGACGAATCGCACGTCACCGCGCCGCAGGTGAAGGCGATGTACGCGGGAGACCGCAGCCGCAAGACCACGCTGGTCGATCACGGGTTCCGCCTGCCGATGGTTTTTTAATGATACGGCGACCACCGAGATCTACACCAGCGGTGTCGTCGGCA
>CAYRVS010000030.1:0-21618 GCA_964427725.1 uncultured Planctomycetaceae bacterium
AGCCAATCCTGTTCGACCCGCGGCTTGGGGTTGTCCCCGTCGGGGTTCTCCACCTGGAACATCGCCCGGGTCAGTTCGATCTTCTGCCGAATCTCTTTGACCTTGGGATGCCCGCCCCCCAGGTTCGCGATCAGCCGTTGCTCTTCGAAGAGCAGCGGCAGCAGCATGCTTTGCAGCGTCGGAATCTCCCCCTTCAGCCCCCCCTCCCCGGACAGCCGGTTCGCCTTGTCGATCATCAACAGAATGGCCTCGCGGCTCGCGCCGCCCTTCTGGGCCTTCTCGATCGAGTCGAGTTCGGCCTGAAGTTGCGACTCCTTGATCAGGAGTTCCGACCGGGCGACTTCGATTTGCGTCATCCGCTCCTGGTGAATGTTCCGCGACTGGTTCCCCACGAAGACCAGCGCCGATCCGTTCTTGAACTCGTTGTAGCTCCGGGTCTTCTCGTTCAAATCGGCGAGCAGTTTCTCGCGGGCCTGATTGATCAGCTCGAGCGCCTTCTCGGCGTCGCCCCGCTGCGATTCCTGCAGGTATTTCATATAGCTGACCACGACCGCGTTAAGGATCTTCGGACAATCATGCGGATTGGGCCCCGTGAACGACAGGTCGATGAACTCGCTGCTGCCACTCCCCGGCGAGACGCGCAGTCCCGAGGCGATGTAGGCCTCCGGATGGTTCCCGGCCCCGATCAGGTCTTGCAACTGAAATTCCTGCACGGCCTTCGTCAGATGCGACGGCGAGGTCATCAACACCGCGTGCGTGTCGAGCTTCGGGGCGGTGGTGACGACGTTGCCTCCGTCGATCGCCTGGACCGGTCGAGTCTGATGGACGCGCAGTCGGGTGCTCGAGTTGTAGACCGGCGGGGCTTTCGTGAAGAGGAGATAGCCGACCCCCGTCCCCGCGAGGACGCACAGCACGAGCAGGATTTTCTGCCCGAACAAGACCCGCATCAGATCCAGCTCCCCCGCCCCCTCGGCTGCATGGGGCAGGCCTGATGGAACCGGGCCGTGCGGATGCTGTGACGGATTCATGGGCCAAGGGCTGGTCGCCGACATCGCGGAACTGCTTTCGTGTGATCCGGTGCGCGGGGGCGGGACGTTGGTCTGCCGGTGCGAAGCCGCAGCGGGAAAACTCGGTGGTGAGCCGGCAGACCCGACATCGAGTTCACCGGCGGTCACGGGGTTCCACCCCATGCGGCCATGTCCAACCCAGTGGGTCGACTTGAGACGATCCTCGCAAGCCCATCCGGAAAGACCAAACCTGTCTCATTCTGGCGGGCCGTCACAAGTTTCTCCTTAAGTTTTCGCGAACTTCGCATGAGACTGCAAGAGGCTGTCGGGCAAATGCGCTGTTCGTACTGTACGAAGCCCGGCGGACGGGAACCCGAAAGCGCCCACTCCGCAGACTCTGGTCAGTCTCCACAACCGGGGAACCCTCACGAGCTGGTCATGATCGAGAACGATTCCCAGATTTCGTTCAAGTTTCTTGTCATGCAAATGACGCGCCGCCCATTCGTTCGGAATCCCGGATCGCACCACCGACGCCTCCGATACGCGGACGAACCGGCGCTAACTGCCGCACGGCATGAGACATGGGCGCGATGCCGACGCCGGGATTCACCCGCCACGCGACGCCAACCTGCCCGTGATCCGTTTCCGAATGTGCTGCCTTCTCGCACCCAGCCGTGGCAAAAACGCCACAGCGTCGGCCGGTTTGACCACGGTACACGCAGCCATTCGGCTCACCGAATCTTCAAATCCGGCAAACGATCGAGAATCGGCGTCTCGCTCGGCATCCGGTCTGGAAACGCCCCGGTCTCCGCCATCCGCCGATAGAGCAGCACCTGCAGCTCGCGGAGCTTGTCGGTGTGTCGCGGATCATGAATCAGATTCCGCGTCTCGCCGGGATCGTTCGCCAGGTGATACAGCTCCGCGAGTTGTTCGTCGGGCCGACCCTCTCCGCGCGGGGCGCGGATGTACTTCCAATCGCGCGTCCGCACGCCGCGAATGTTCGGCGTGTAGGGGAACTGCGGTTCGTAGTTGTATTCGTAGTACCAACTCGTCCGCCAATGCGGATCCCCGCCGCGAACCAGCCCGACCCACGACCGGCCATGAATCCGAGGCAGCGGCTCCGCCCCGCATAGCTCCAACAGCGAGGGCGCGAGGTCGACGTGGAGGACCATCTCGGCGATCCGTCGCGGTCGGGTGGTCGGCGTCAAAGCGGGATGGCGGGCGATCAGCGGGACGCGGATGCTCGGCTCGTGCATCGTCCGTTTGTCGACCATGCCGTGCTCGCCGTTCAACAGGCCGTTGTCTCCCGTGAAGATGATCACGGTGTCGTCGAGCCGGCCCGCGTCCGCCAGCGTTTGATAGATCCGGCCGACCGACTCATCGACCGAGAGGAGCGTCGCCCAGTACGCGCGGGTCATGGCGGCGAAGTCCTTCACGGCCTCGGGGCGGGAATCGGGAAACTGTTTGCGGAAGTCGAACAGGGGGCCGTAGATCCCGTGCCAGGTGTTGCGGCGGAGGGCGAACCACGCCGGCTTGTCGTCCAGCTGAAAAGCCGAGGCGGGATACGGGACGTCGACGTGATCGAACGCCGTCGCATGCTTCGGTTCGGGCGTATAGAAGCTGTGGGGGGCCTTGTGGCCCAGCATCAGCAGAAAGGGTTGATCCCGCTGCTGATTGAGCCAAGCCATCGCCAGGTCGGTGACGACGTTGGTGTAGTATCCGGGGATGACGCGGGCCCCCGCCCCGTTGACGTTGAACTCGGTGTCGAAATACTTCCCCTGCCCTTTGTGGGTGACGAAGTGATCGAACCCGGGGCGAGGGTTGTCGTTCTCTTCCCCCATATGCCACTTGCCGATGTAGGCGGTCCGATAGCCCGCCTGTTGCAACTGTCGCGGAAAACTGGCGAGGTCGGTCGGGTACTCGGTGAAGTTGTTGACGACCCCATGCCCATGGGCGTACAGCCCGCTGAGGATCGAGGCCCGACTGGGGGAGCACAGTGACGTCGTGCAGAACGCCTGCTCGAAGAAGACCCCTTCGCGCGCCAGCCGATCGATCCAGGGAGTCTTCAGGTGCGGATGCCCGGCATAGCCCAGCGCGTCCCACCGCTGATCATCGGTCAAAATGACGACGACGTTCGGTCGCTCCGCCGCCGCAAGACCGGCCGCACACCACGCTCCGAGAACGCAACACAACGACCATCCGCGACGGAACCCAAGCATGCGGCGACTCCTTGAAGATCAAATCAGTGTAAACCACGAGGCCTGATACGCCGAGCGTGCCGCGAGAATCATGATTGCGATGTGCTTGGTCCGCCGCGTCACGCGGCGGCTCCGAAGGCGCGTGCGACGTCGGAGCCGCGGGACTTACCCGGCGAACTCGTTGATCGCGTCGACGAACGTCGGGCCGTACTCGGCGCATTTCCGGTCGCCGATGCCGTGAATCTCACGGAAGGCTTCCAGCGTGCGGGGGCGGTGGTGGGCCAGCGCTTGCAGCGTGACATCACCAAAGACGATGAACGGCGGCACGCCCTTCTCGTCAGCGAGCTGGCGACGGAGTTGCCGCAGATGCTCGAACAGGGGTCGATCGTTCGGGGCGAGGGTGACCGAGCCCCGGGCCGCCGCGGCCTCGCTCGCCGCTTTCGCTTTCGTCGCGGCCCGCCGCGCCGCGGGCTCCAGCAGCGTCGGCGTCCATTCGCCGCGCAGCACCTGGCGCCCCTGCGGGGTCAATTTCAGCACACGATAATCCCCGGCCTTCAACAAACAGCCCTGCCCCGCGAGTTGCTCGATCCAGTCGCGCACGGCGGATTTGTGATGGTCACGCAGCAAACCATACGTCGACAGTTGGTCGTGGCGATTTTCCAGGATCCGCTGGTCCTTCGAGCCGGTCAGCACCTGGGCGACATAGTCCCCGCCGTACGACTCGTTCACGCGGTGGACGCAGGAGAGGATCTTCTGCCCAAGGACCAGCGCATCGTCGACGACATCGAGCTGATTGAGACAGACGTCGCAGGCCCCGCAATTCGTCGCGGCGTACTCCTGATCGAAGTATCGGACGAGCGCCGCATGCCGACACGTGACCGCCGTGCAGTAGCGTTCCATATCCTGCAGATTCCGGAGCATTTGCGTCGCGGCGTCGCCGGTCAGTTCGCTTTGCAGCTTCTGCCATGTCAGAAAGTCGCCGGGTCCATAGAAGAGGTGACACTCCGACGGCAATCCGTCGCGACCCGCGCGACCGGTCTCCTGCTGATAATGTTCGAGCGATTTCGGGGCCGAGGTGTGCATGACGAAGCGGACGTTCGGCTTGTCGATCCCCATCCCGAAGGCGACCGTCGCCACGACGACGTCGACCGCCTCGCGCAGGAACCGGTCCTGATTACGATGCCGTTCGTCGTCGGTGAGTCCGGCGTGATACTTGGTGACGCGGAGCCCATCCCCGCTGAGCCGGTCGGTCAGTTCGTCGACCTCTTTCCGCGACAGGCAATAGATGATCCCCGCCGCGTCGCGGTGCCGCTCGAGCACCTCGCGAATCTGACGCTCGACCTGCTTGCGGCGGACGACCCGGTAGGTGAGGTTCGGGCGATCGAACGACCCGACGAGGAATTCGGGATCGGCATGCGACAATTGGGCGGCGATGTCGCGGCGGACATGTTCGGTCGCCGTCGCGGTGTAGGCATGCACGCCGACGTTTGGGAAGCGTTCGCGCAAGCCGCCCAGCAGCCGGTATTCGGGCCGGAAGTCGTGCCCCCAGGCGCTGATGCAATGAGCCTCGTCGATGGCGAAGAACGAGACGTTCGCTTCGGCGAGGAAGTCGAGCATCCGCTCGGTGCACAGCCGCTCGGGAGCGACATAGAGGAGTTTCAGCCGCCCGGCCCGGACATCGTCGGCGATCTCCCGGCGCGCCGCGGGATCGAGGCTGCTGTGGATCGCCGCCGCGGCGATGCCACATTCCCGCAGCGTGTCGACCTGATCCTTCATCAGCGAGATGAGGGGGGAGACGACGACGGCAAGTCCCGGGCGAACGACCGCGGGCACCTGATAGCACAGCGATTTCCCGCCGCCGGTCGGCAGCACGACGACCGAATCGCGGCCTTCGAGGACCGCCGTCATCGCCGCGAGTTGATGGGGACGGAAGTCCTCGTAGCCCCAATGCCTCCGCAAGGCGGCGCGGAGCACGTCGGTCTGATTCACGGTAGAGGGAGTCGCCAAGGAGGACACGTCGGCCGCAGATCGTGGCAGAGGGAAGGGACTCGGAGGATCGACCACGCAGGCGACCCGCATGGTGGATCGTTTTAGGCCGCCCGATGCGAACCATCAAGTGCGCACCAGCATGGCGATCACTGAGGGACGGGGGGACGTCGGTCCCCCCCGGTGATCGTGAAGACTCAGCGGCGGACATCACGCATCGTCGGATGCGACGGTGTCGTGTCGCGTGATGACGTCGTTCGTTTCGTGTTGGGTGAACAAACCACGGCGTCGCGCTGGGACGAGGGACTCGCGTTGCTCTGGGCACCAAGACCCGGCGCGGGCGTCGTCATGATTCACCCGTCGTGCCTGAACACCGGGATCCGTCTGACGGCGCCGCGGCTCACCCGCGATTCCCGCGCCCGACTCGGCGAAGGCCCCGAACGCGAACCAAGAGCTCTCGCGGCGGGTCTCTTCAACGGTTAAGCTACCGGACGAATCCGGGCGGCAATCGATTCGGGTAGCCCACCATCGGGCGATTAGCTCAGCTGGTTAGAGCGCCACTCTTACAAAGTGGAAGTCGCAGGTTCGAATCCTGCATCGCCCATTGACTCCGCTCGAGACCATGATGCCGCGGCGTTTCGTGATGAGATTCCGCGACGTCGTAGACGCACCAATGCGAAGAATCCCGCGAGCATGATGCCCAGGCTGTCGATGACGACGTCCGCCACGGTACCGCAGCGGTCGGGGATCCACGATTGATGCCATTCGTCGGAGACGGCGAAGGCGAAGCTAAAGAGCATCGCCGCGAGGACTCCGCGGGGCGTGAGCGTGCCGCGCCACCAGCGCCACGTCGCCAGGCTGAACCATGTCAACAGGGCGAACTCGGTGACGTGCCAGCCTTTGACGACGCCATACCACGCCACGCCCCAGAAGAGCTCGAAGCGTTGCATCGACGCGGCGTCGGCTCCGGTGGCGGCCGCGACGAGCTCGAAGAATTCCTGCGGCCGAATCACCGTGCAGGACGTGCCAAAGATCAACGCGAGCCAAGCGATCCAGACCATGACGAGCGTCGGCCTGTGTCGGGGGCTGACGGGCGGCGTTGGCGGCGTGGGGGGCATGTCTGGTCATGAACGACGCCCAGGGAAGACCCTTCCCTGGGCATCATAAGAGTCAGCCCCACAGCGCGGCGAGGGGCTCCGTCCGGAGCAGCGGGACGGTCTCTTTACCGATCGGGAATTCGATGCCGCGGCCGTCGATGCCGAACCAGCCCAGCAACGTCGCTGTCAGTTCCGACGGATGAACCGGGCGGTCGAGCGGTTCGGCGGCGTAGGCGTCGCTGGCTCCGATCACCGCCCCGCCCGTCACGCCCCCGCCGGCGACCAAGGTCGACCAGCACGCGGGCCAATGGTCGCGGCCGGAATGTTCGTTGATCTTCGGGGTCCGGCCAAATTCCCCCGTGGCGACGATCAGCGTGTCGTGCCAGAGGCCGCGCTGTTGCAGGTCGTCGATGAGCCCGGCGAGGGCCTGATCGAACCGCGGGCCGAGGGTGTCGCGGTAGTCGTAGATCGTGCCGGGGGCGCAGTGGACGTCGCCATGGCAGTCCCAGGTGATCCGTTCCGAGAGCGTATCGAACAGATTGACCGTGACGCAGCGGGTGCCGTGTTCGACCTGGCGGCGGGCTTGGAGCAGCAGCCGACCGAACGGGGATTCGCCGTATAATCGACGGATCGACTCGGGCTCGGTCGACCAGCCGTCATCGGCGAGTTCTTGAGGATGGAGGTCGGCTGCCCAGCCACCGGCCGATTGACCGTGATCGCGATGGGTCCCTGTCAGCCGCAGCGTGCGGGGGAGGATGACGTTCGCGGAGACCTCGGGCCGCGTCGGAAGCTCATGGGCCACCACCGCGCCGAAATGGGGGAAGCGGACCCCGCGTTCGACGAGGCGACCCGTCATGAGGAGTTGTTGCCCCGCCTCATGGATCGGCGCGGCGTCGTGCTGCATGGACCGGATGAGCGCGAAGTGGTCGGCGCGTTCGGCGAGTCGCGGGAGGGACTCGGACAACCACAGTCCCGGAACCCGGGTTTCGATGGCGCGAAGCGGGCCGCGGATCGACGCGGGGGCCTGTGGTTTGGGGTCGAACGTTTCGAGTTGGCTGGGTCCGCCGGTCATCAGAATGAAGATGACGTGCCGACGGTGGAGCGTGGCGAGGCGGGCTTGAGCGGAGGCTTCGGACCACGACAGCCCCATCGCGCCCATCCCTCCGAGATAGAGGAACTCGCGGCGGGAATACCCCGGAGTTTCCACGGCGGGTTGCGGGGTTGCCATCCCCGGTCCTTTTCGCGGCCACCACCATGCCCAACGACGCATTGCAGTCTACCACCTGGAACGTGACGCGGAAAGAACCTGCCTCCTTGCGGGAAAGTTTCGGGGGAGCGGGGGGATTATGTCCGTCGTCCGTTGTCAGTAGTCCGTGGCAAGGAACCACTCTTGTCTTAGCCACTGACAACGGACGACGGACAACTGACCAACCCCCTCATTCCCAGGTCGATCCTGACCACCTTGCCCATCGTCCAGCCGCTACGATCGATTCCATACGACCTGCCGGTTCCGCGGGGAGCGATGGTCTTCCGCGCGGGGGGTGCGTATTCTGCCGGGAGGTCTGGTTTTGCCGAACATGCCCGATGTGCGGAAGACGCCGATGGTCTTGGATCTGTTCAAACTCGAGGGCCGGGTCGCGCTGGTGACCGGCGGGACGCGGGGGCTGGGTCAGGCGATGGCGTACGGGTTGGCCCAGGCGGGGGCCGACATCGTCACCGTCTCCCGTTCCGCCGACGCCGACGAGACCCGCCGATTGGTGGAGGGTTGCGGCCGGAAATTCTGGTCGTTCACCGCCGATTTGGGAGTCGGAGGGCAGCGCCAGGGACTGATCGCGCGGATTCTGGAGCAGACCGGGAGAATCGACATTCTGGTCAACAACGCGGGGAACACGCATCGGCATCCCCCCGAGGAGTACCCGTTAAGCGAATGGAGCCAGTTGCTCGAGCTCCATCTGACGGCGGCCTTCGATCTTTGTCAGCAGGTCGCCCCGCACATGCTCGCCCGGGGCCGGGGGAAGATCATCAACATCGGGTCGGTGATGAGCCTGCAAGGGGGGCACTTCATCCCCGCATACGCCGCCGCGAAGCACGGGCTCGCGGGGTTGACGAAGTCGCTGGCGAACGCGTGGAGCGGTCGCGGGATCAACGTGAACGCGATCGCGCCGGGGTACTTCGAGACGGTTCTCTCCGACAGTCTGCAGGACGACCCGATCCGCGGCCGGCAGATTCTCGAACGGATTCCGGCCGGGCGCTGGGGATCGCCGGAAGAATTGGCGGGGACCATTGTCTTTCTCGCCTCCGATGCCTCGAATTACATGCACGGCAGTCTGCTGGTGATTGATGGGGGCTGGGTCGGGCGCTAAGGAATCTGTTGAAGCCCAGGGAACGCTTTCCCTAGGCTTCCGGGAGAAAGCACGGATGAAAATCGGAATCGTCGGTTGCGGGTTCGTCGGGGCGACGGCGGCGTATGCACTGGTGATGCGCGGGGTCGGCCGCGAGATCGTGCTCGTCGACAAGAACATGCAGCGGGCCGAAGCGGAAGCGGACGATCTGTTTCACGCGGTGCCGTTCGCCTCGCCGCTGTCGATCCGCGCGGGTGACTACGCCGATCTGGCCGAGGCGGGGGTGGTGGTGATCGCCGCCGGGGTCAATCAGCAACCGGGGGAGACGCGGCTGCAACTGCTCGAGCGGAACGCCGCCGTCTTCTCGCAGGTGGTGCCGAGCATCCTGAAGCACGCGCCGGACGCGATTCTGGTGGTGGCGACGAACCCCGTCGACGTGATGACGCATCTCACCTCCCACTTCGCGACGCAGCTGGGAGTCCCCGCGCCGCGGATTCTCGGTTCGGGGACGACGCTGGATACCGCCCGGTTTCGCGTGCTGCTCGGGCGGAAACTGGGGATCGATTCGCATCACGTCCATGGCTACGTCATCGGCGAGCATGGGGACTCGGAGGTCCTGCCGTGGTCGCTGGTCACGGTGGGGGGCCTGCGGCTCGACGAGTTCTGCAAGCTGCGCGGCATCACGCTGGGGGATGACGACCGGATCGAGATCGATCAACGGGTCCGCAAGGCGGCGTACCACATCATTCAGGGGAAGGGGGCGACGTACTACGGGATCGGCAGCGCCCTGGCGCGGATCGTCGACGTGATCCTGCATGATCAACGGGCGATCCTGACGGTCTGCGCCCGTTCGGCGGAAGTCGCGGGGGTCCACGACGTGACGCTGGCGCTGCCGCATGTGCTGGGCGGAGACGGCATCGTCGCGCCGTTGCCGCTGAAGCTGAACGACTCGGAGCAGGCGGCGCTGCAACGGAGCGCGACGATCCTGCGCTCGGCGATCGATTCGTTGAAGCTGTCGTGAGTCGCGCGCTGAAGCCCAGGGAAAGCATTCCCTGGGCTTCCTGAATCACACACATTCACCCCACCCGCGCGTCACGCATGGCGCGGCTGCGGGCGAGGTAATCGCGGAGCGTCTCGAGCTGGAACTCGGCCATCACCTGTTCGATGGGGAGGTCGGCCCGGCGGGACGACATCAGGAAGTAGCCTTCCGGCTCGAAGATCTCGAATTCAACGTCGGGACCGTACTTTGCCCGGATCTCCGGGAATTTGAGCTGATTGAAATCGAGATGGAAGAGCTCGCGGTTCATGTTGAGCTCCGCGAGGGCCCACGGGGGGGAGAGCTTCTGCCGGACCTTCAGCGTGTCGCCGCCGCGGCGATCGAGATACCGGCCGGAGAGATCGATGATCGCGCTCTCGGCGTTGTAGGCGACCACGACGTTGAAGCCGTACCGCAGCGCCCAGTGCTGGAGCAGCCGGCCTCCCCAATACATCGACGGCCAGAAGACGAGTTGGGCCCGTTGTCGTTCCAGCTCGGCGGCGAGGTGGTCGAAGTTGGCGTCGAAGCAGACGGTCGCCCCGACTCGGACGCCGTCACACACGGCGACGGGGACTTCGGTCCCGGGGGAGACGCCGTCCTCGAGTTCGCCGGTGGTGGGATAGTTCTTGCGATAGTTCAGCACCAACCGGCCCGTCTTGTCGACGATCGGGACCGAGTTGTAGACGCGGTCGCCGTGGCGTTCGAGGAACGGGACGATCAACGCGACCTGGAATTCGCGGGCGATCGCGGCGACGGCGGCGACGTGGGCTTCGAGGTCCGGGGCCGAGGCGATCCCTTCCTTGAAGCCGCCGCCGATGCACGCGCAGACCTCGGGGTAACAGATGAAGTCGGGGCGATCGCGCATCACTTCGGCGGTCATGTCGCGCAGGGGCGAAAGGTTCACCCCGTCGCGGCGATGATCATGGAACGGCGGACTGTAACTGACGGCGGCGACGCGAATCCTGCGCCCCGCGGCGAGTGTCGCCGACGCGGCTGCCGGAGTGGTCGCGGTGCCGGATTGCGCGAGTGCGAGCGTCCCTCCCAGCACACTTCCGGCGAGGAGTTCGCGGCGTGACAACGTCGACATCGCTGAGACCTTTCGGATCGAACACGTCGTTCCGGACTCTCGCCATGATCGGTCTGATCACGACCGCGCGCATGCCGGAACCTTGGTCGTAGTGTGTTGTCAAAGCAGGATTTGGGGGTGCCACTGGCTTTGCCGGTGCGGTTGATGCTGTGTGACCGTTGAGCGATCGCACTGGCGGAGCCAGTGGCACACATCCCCGGATCAACTGATGCCAAAGCGATAGTGTATACTGTGTCCAGCGCCGCATGGAGTCCGACGGTGAAGCCGTCGGTACGATCGCTCAGTCAATGTGTCCGAGGCCGCGCGTGATCGGTCGATCCGCGCACGTCGAGATGATGTCGAGTCGAAACAAGGTGGCGTGATGACGGCCCGTTCCTGCGAGCACACCAGCTATCGCGCGACCCTATTGGGCTGGAGTCTGGTCGGCGGGCTGCTCTCTGGTCTGGTTTCCGCCGCCGAGCCGATCTCGTTCAATCGCGACATCCGGCCGATTCTCGCCGAGGCGTGCTGGAAGTGTCATGGGTTTGACGCCCGGTCTCGGTCGGGGGGCTTGCGGCTCGATGAGCGCGACGCCGCGATCGGACCGGCCGATTCCGGGCTGCGGGCGATCGTGCCGGGCGATCCGGATTCCAGCGAACTGCTGGAACGACTGAGCACGACCGATCCCGACCGCCGGATGCCGCCGCCCTCCGAGGCGCGACGGGTCTCGCCCGCCGAAATCGCACGGTTGCGACGATGGATCGCGGACGGCGCGGGCTATCAGCGGCATTGGGCGTTCGAGCCGATCGTCGTTCCGGATGTTCCCGCCGACACCGGCGAGTCCCATCCGATCGATGCGTTCGTGGCGGCGAGGCATCGTGAACTGGGCCAGACCTTCGCGGAGGAAGCGGACCGCGACACGTTGATTCGTCGCGTGTGGTTCGACCTGATCGGCTTGCCCCCGACCGAGAGCGAGTTGCTGGAAGCACGGACCCAAAGTTGGGACGCGATCGTCGATCGGCTGTTGGCATCGCCCCATTATGGTGAGCGGATGGCGGTCGATTGGCTCGACGCGGCCCGCTACGCCGACACGGATGGTTACTTCGGCGACAAGCCGCGGCAGATGTGGTTGTGGCGCGATTGGGTGATCGAGGCCAATAACCGCAATTTGCCGTTTGATCAATTCACCATTGAACAGCTTGCGGGGGACTTGCTGCCGGAGGCGACGGTGGCACAGCGGATCGCGACCGGGTTCAACCGCAATCACATGTCGAACGACGAGACGGGGCTGATCGACGAGGAGTACCGGGTCGAATACGTCGCCGATCGGGTCGAGACGACGACCGCGACGTGGCTGGGGCTGACGGTCGCGTGCGCGCAGTGTCATGACCACAAATACGATCCGCTGTCGCAGCGGGAGTACTATCAGCTCTTCGCGTTCTTCAACAATGTCCCCGAAAACGGACTGTTGTTGGGGCATGACGCGCCGCCGCGGATTGAAGTCCCGACCGCCGCGCAGCAGGCGGAACTGACGCGGGTGACCGCCGAGACGATGCGGGCCCAAACGGTCTTCGAGCCGTTGCGGGCCCAGGCGCAGGCGGAACTGACCGCGCGCGAAGCGGAACTTCTGGCGGCTGTCCCTCCCGAGCCGAGCGTGGACCCCGCGGGGTTCGCGTGCTCCTTGGAGGCCCCGTTCGCGACGACGGTTCGAGCGTTAGGGACGCCGCTGGAACCGATCATGGGGATTCGTGGTCGGGGGTTGCGGTTCGATGCGACGCAGCATCTGGAGGTCGACACGCCGGGACCGCCCTTGGATGGTCCGTGGACGGTGGGGGTGTGGCTCACTTCCGAGAACTCGCTCGGCGCGCCACTGTCGAAGATCGAACCGCGCGAACGCCGGCGGGGCCTGGAACTCCTCTGGCAGAAGGGCCGCCTGAATCTGCATCTGGTGCATGACTGGGGCGTCGCCGCGATCGAGGTTCGCACACGGGATCGGTGGCCAACGAATGCGTGGCATCACGTGGTGGCGACGTACGATGGCTCGCGTCGAGCCGCGGGGGTGTCGCTCTTCGTCGATGGTCGATCGGCGGAGCTGGAGGTCATGAACGACAGCTTGACGGGGACCATCACCAACGCGGAACCCTGGCGGATCGCGCGGCGGGACGATGGACTCGGGTTCTATGGTTCGCTCGATGAACTTCGCCTGCTGCCACGCACACTGTCCGATATCGAAATCGGCGCGTGGTCGCGCGGAGAACGGACCCGCGGGATCCTCGAACGACCGACGGCGGAGCGTTCGGGCCGGGATGTCGAATGGCTGCTCGATGAGTTCATCGATTCGCACGCCCCTTTGGAGACGCGGCTAGCGCGCGATGCACTCCATGCCGCGCGGACGGCGGAGGCGGAGCAACGGGCCGCGATTCCCCTCGCGCTGGTGATGGCGGATCAGCCGACGCGACGATCGACGCATGTCTTGGAGCGTGGTCAATACAACCAGCCGGGAGAGTTGGTCGAGCCGGGGACGCCGGCGGTGTTGTCGGCATGGAACCCGGAGTGGCCGGCTGATCGGCTCGGCTTCGCGCGTTGGCTCGTCTCCGCCGACCATCCCTTGACGGCGCGCGTCGCGGTCAATCGCCTCTGGCGGCAGTGCTTCGGCGAAGGGCTCGTGCGGACCCCCAACGACTTCGGCACCCAGGGGGAACCACCCACGCATCCGGAGCTGCTCGACTATCTCGCGGCGACCTATCGCCGAACGTGGGATACGAAAGGGCTCCTGAAGCTGATCGTCACGTCACGGACCTATCGGCAGCGCTCGGCGTGGCGGCTGCGTGACGGCGAACTGGTCGACCCGGCGAATCGGTGGTTGACGCGCGGGCCCCGCTTTCGATTGCCGCTGGAGGGAATCCGCGATCAGGCGCTCGTGGCATCGGGGTTGCTCGCGCCGCAGGTGGGAGGCCCCAGCGTCAAGCCGTGGCAGCCCCCAGGCTTATGGGAAGAGGTCTCGTACAACGCCGAAGCGAGTTACGAAGTCGATGCGGGACCGGGCGCGGTACGGCGGAGCCTTTACACCTATCACAAGCGGCAGGCCCCGCCGCCGGCGCTCCTCATCTTCGACGGCCCCACGCGCGAGAAATGCACGTTGCAGCGGCCGCGAACCAACACCCCGCTGCAGGCGCTGGTGCTGCTGAACGATGAGACGTACGTGACGGCGGCGCGGGCGCTCGCGGCGGATCTGCTCGCGAAAGAAGCGTCCGATGAAGCGCGGATCGGGTCGCTGTTTCGCCGCATCGTGTCGCGTGATCCGACCGACATCGAACAGCTGCGAACGGCACGATTCCTGACGACGCTGCGGGCCCACTACGCCGCCGATCCCGCCGCCGCGGCGCAAGTCTGTGGTTGGGAGCCGCACGCGGAGCGGTCATTCGTCGACCCCGCGGCATGGACGGTCCTCGCGCAGACCATGTTCAACCTGGATGAGGCGATCACCCGGCAATGACCAGCGACCATGCCATGAAGGATGCACATTCGGCGGACCGTGTGACCCGGCGGGCGATGCTCGCGCGGACGGGGGTCGCGCTGGGGGCGATCGCCGCGACCAGCCTGGGGCATCCGTCGGCCATGGCGAACGATCGGCCGCCCAGGCCGCATGTCGCGCCGCGGGCCAAACGGATCATCTCCCTCTTCATGCATGGCGGTCCGTCGCAGCTCGATCTGTTCGATCACAAACCCGGCCTGCGAGACCTGCATGGGACCGAATTGCCCGCGTCGATCCGCGGCACGCAGCGCTTGACCGGCATGACCAGCGGACAATCGTCGCTGCCGGTGATCGCGTCCCTCTTTCGATTCGCCCGACATGGCGGTTCCGGGGCGTGGGTTTCGGAGCTACTCCCACACACGGCGAAGATCGTGGACCAGTTGTGTCTGGTTCGCTCGCTCCACACCGAGGCGATCAATCACGACCCCGCCGTCACGTTATTGCAGACCGGGCATCAGCAACCGGGTCGACCGAGCTTCGGGGCCTGGGCGAGTTACGGCCTGGGGGCCGAGACCGAGAACCTCCCCGCGTTCGTGGTGATGATCTCGAAGGGGAGCGCGGCCCGGCCCGCCGATCCGCTCTATGCCCGCTTGTGGGGGGCGGGGTTCCTGCCGTCGAACCATCAGGGGGTCGCGCTGCGCGCGGCGGGCGATCCGGTCCTCTACCTCTCCAACCCGGCGGGGGTCGATTCCCAGGTTCGGCGACAACAGCTCGACTTCCTCGCCGAGTTCCAACGCCATGAATTCGAGACCGAGCATGATCCCGAGATCGCGACGCGGATCGCGCAGTACGAAATGGCGTTCCGGATGCAGTCCTCGGTGCCGGAACTGACCGATCTCTCCGCCGAATCGCGGGAAACCTTCGACCTGTATGGCCCCGAAGCCTCGCGGCCGGGAACGTTCGCGGCGAACTGTCTCCTCGCCCGACGGCTGGTCGAGCGCGGCGTGCGATTCGTGCAGCTTTATCATCGCGGGTGGGACCAGCACTACAACCTGCCGAGCGATCTGCGGCTGCAGGCGCGCGATGTTGATCAACCGGCGGCGGCGCTCGTGCTCGACTTGGCGCGCCGCGGCCTGCTCGAGGACACCATCGTCTTATGGGGCGGCGAGTTCGGCCGGACCACCTACTGCCAGGGGACCCCCGAACTCAACAACTACGGCCGCGACCATCACGGCGGCTGCTTCACCATCTGGATGGCGGGGGGCGGCCTGCGCGGCGGCATGGTCTACGGGGAAACCGACGACTTCTCGTACAACGTGGTCGATCGGCCGGTCCACGTGCATGACTTGAACGCCACGCTGCTGCATCTGTTGGGGCTCGACCACACCCGGTTGACGCATCGCTTCCAAGGCCGCGATTTCCGCCTGACCGACGTCCACGGCCACATCATGCATGCTTGGCTGGCGTGAACCGACGTGGTTCCATCGCGCGTTATTCCGAAATTCCCGGGCTGGTGTAGATCGCCCCTTCGGCGACGTTGGCCGCGCGGAGCGCTTCGCGGAGTTGCAGTTCCGCCGTCACGCGGGCGGTGCCGCTGCGATAAATCCGCAGCTTGATGCCGTCGTCGTCTCCCGTCGCCGCCCGCACCATCGGGACGAGGGCTTCGAGATCGATGGGGGAGTCGAGGTCCCCCGTCCGGAGGAAGTAGCCGCGATCCTTGATCAGGACCTTCAGCGACGTCGCGGCGACCCCGGTGGTCGATTCGGTCGAAACACCGAGGTCGGAGCCCGTCGTCGCGGGGTCGATCTGCACGGCGACCCCTTCGAGTCCCGCTTGTCCGATCCCGACGCCATTTCCCGAACCCAGGCCTTTGAGGAGATCGCTGAGCCAAACGCCGGCGACGATTCCCAGAACCAGCGCCCCCCCGATGACGTACCGCATCCGCTTCATGACCGAGACTCCGCCCCGCGGGGCCGCACGATGACCTGAGACGCAACGCGGGCGCGCGCCCCCGTCAGCCACTTGTCGTGGGACGTAACACACCCCGCCCGGTTTGTACAGGGGAATCCGCGCGGGACTTGCCGGAGTCACACGAACCGTTTCAAGCCGCGTAAATGATCGAGCAGTTCCGCGCGGAAATCGGGATGGGCGATCGACACCAGGGCTTCGCCCCGTTCGCGCAGTGTTTTGCCGTGCAGGTTGACCGCGCCGAATTCGGTGACGACCCAATGGACATGCCCGCGCGTCGTCACCACCCCCGCGCCGAGGTTGAGCGCGGGGACGATCCGCGAGACGGTCCCTTTCGCCGCCGTCGCGGGGAGCGCGATGATCGGTTTCCCGCCGACGGAGAGGGCCGCGCCGCGGATGAAGTCCATCTGCCCGCCGATCCCCGAATAGATGCGATGGCCGATCGAGTCGGCGCAGACCTGACCGGTCAGATCGAGTTGCAGCGCCGAGTTGATCGCCACCATGCGATCCAGCTTGCGGATGAGGGCGGTGTCATTGGTCCGGTCGCAGGGATGAAACTCGACAAGCGGATTGTCATCGAGAAAGTCGTACAGCCGTTTGGTCCCCATGACGAAACTGGTGACCGACCGTCCGGGATGGACCGCCTTGAAGCGGTTGGTGATCACCCCCCCCTCCAGCAGTTCGATCACGCCGTCCGACAGCATCTCGGTATGCAGGCCCAGGTCCCGCTGGTTCGTCAACCGCCGCGCCACGGCGTTCGGGATGCTGCCGATCCCGAGTTGCAGGCACGCGCGGTCCTCAATCAACCCCGCGACCAGTTCGCCGATCCGCCCTTCGACGGCGTTTTCCGCCTCGGCGGGATGCTCGGGGAGCGGACGATCGGTCTCGACATAACTCGTCAGCCGCGCGAAGGGGATCGCCGCATGACCATGCGTCCGAGGCATTTGGCGATTGATTTCGGCGATCACCAGCGGGGCGGTGTCGACCGCCGCGCGGGCCGCATCGACCGACGTTCCCAACGAACAATAACCATGCCGATCGGGGGGCGAGAGCTGCACCAGCGCGGCGTCGAGAGGGATCTCGCGGCTGGTGAATAATCCGGGGATGTCGGAGAGAAAGACGGGGAGGAAATCGGCCCGCCCCTCGGCGATCGGTTCGCGCAAGCCGGCTCCCGTGAAGAGCGAGACCGAACGAAACCGCCCGGCCTGCGCTTTCGCGGCGAACGGGACCGGCCCGTCGAGGTGCAGGTGATACAGCGTGACGTCGGACAGATCGGCGCGGTCGACCAGTCCTTGCAACAGCGGAGTCGGCGTCGCCGCCGCGCCATGCACAAAGACTTTCATCCCCGACCTGAGGGGCGCGAGGGCGGCGACGGCCGAGGGGGCCGCCGGAGGACGGATTCCAACCATGGGGCTTCGCTTCATCGGGAGCGCGGGATGAACGACCAACCACAGATTGTGCGTGCGGTCGTCACGAAAGGGAACCGGGACGATGTCGATGTACCGATCGGATTCACTCATTCTTCACGGCCGTCATCACGCCCTTCGTCGAACCATGACGGGCGTCCCTTGCCAAACCGGCCGCGGCGGGGCCAGAATTCGCGCTCGGATCGGACTGGATGGGTACGTCTCCTGAAGGATGTGCGTCGTGCCGAAAAAGAAAGCCGCGAAGAAAGTCGCCGCCCCCAAGCGGATCGTGTTGCGGACCGGGGAGGCCCTGATCGAAGGGGGGGCCGATTGCCTGTGCGCAGAACCCGAAGTGGTGATCGGGGAACTCGACGGGCCGGTCGGTTTCTCGATCGCCAACCTGATGGGGAATCAGGCGCAAGGGCACACCAAGGTCTTCGCGATCCTGAACTGCGACGTGCAGGTGCGGCCGACGACCGTGATGGTCAGCAAGGTGACGGTCAATTCGACGCGATACACCAACATTCTGATGGGGACCGTGCAGGGGGCGATCGCGAACGGCGTCCTCGATGCCGTCCGCGCCGGCGACATCCCCAAAGCCAAGGCCGACGACCTGGGGATCATTGTCTCGGTCTGGCTCGACCCGGCGATCCTGAAGGAGGAGAAGGTCGATTACCAGCAGCTTTTCAACAATCATCGGCAGGCGGTCGCGAAGGCCCTGAAGAAGGCGATGCAGCAGGAACCGGGGATCGATTGGCTGCTGAAACACCAGGCGAACGTCACGCACATCTACCACCAGATGGCGGTGGATGGGCAGCTGTGAGCGCCTTGTGTGGGATGAAAGTTCTTGGCCGCCCGGGGATGGCCCTCCCCGGGCGGCTTCCTGTTGTGTGTCAGGAGTTCCAGCGTCATGCAACGCCGCGTGTTGGGACGGACCGGATTGTCGCTGCCGATTCTGAGTTTCGGCGCGTCGTCGCTGGGGCAGGAGTTCCGCAGCGTCCAGCTTGATGAGGCGCTCGCCGCGGTCCGCGTCGCCCTCGACTGCGGGCTCGACTTCATCGACACCTCGCCGTTCTACGGCCGCGGCATGAGCGAGGTGTTGCTCGGCATCGCCCTCCGCGGCGTCCCGCGCGACAGCTATACGCTGTGTACGAAACTCGGCCGGTATGATCTTCAGCACTTCGACTTCTCGGCGAAGCGGGTCGCCGAAAGCCTCGACGTATCGCTCCATCGTTTGGGGACCGATCATCTCGACGTCATCCTCTGCCACGACATCGAGTTCGTCCCGATGCAACAGATCGTCGACGTGACGCTCCCCGCGCTCCGCCACGCCCAACAGCAGGGGAAGGTCCGCTGGATCGGCTTCAGCGGCTATCCGCAAAAGATCTTCCGCTTCATCTGCGATCAGACCGACATCGACTGCGTCCTTAGCTACAACCAGTACACGCTGCAGAACACCCGCTTCGCCGACGAAACGGTACCGTATCTCAAGGCAAAGGGGGTGGGGGTGATGAACGCGGGGCCGTTCAGCGCGCGGCTCCTCACCAACGCGCCGCTGCCGGCCTGGCTGAAAGAGCCCGAGTCGGTGAAGCAGGCGGCGCGACAGGCGGCGGCGCATTGCCAAAGCCGCGGCGTCGACATCGCGCAACTCGCACTCCAGTTTTCGCTGGCCCATCCCGACATCACCACGACCGTCGCCGGCAGCGCGAATCCGCAAAACATCCGTAACTGGGCGAAATGGGCGGCGGAACCGCTCGACGCCCAACTGCTCGCCGAAGTCCAGGCGATCTTCGCCCCGGTGAGGAATCTGGGTCACGCCGAGGGGTTGCCGGAGAACAACTGAGCCCGCACCGGGAACTCGGGCTATCCCCGCGTCGGTTCCGCCAGCAGTTGTTCGAGTTCGCGGAGCTGCGCGTCGATCGTGGCGAGTTCGTCGGCGGACAGCGTCTCTCCGCCATACCGGACGCGATAGAACGCCGCGCACACCCGCCGCGGCAACGCGTCCAGCTCATGCAGCCCCGGCAGCCGCGACAGTTTCGGGCCGACTTGTCCGGCGAATTCGTACGGGGTCTCGGCCGCTTGCGGTCGCAAGCCGGCCTTCGCGGCGAGTTTGAGGAACCGTTCGTAGAACGCCACCGCGATCGCGGCTTGTCGGGCGCGACCCCACTGCGCGCCCCACCCCCCGCGGCGCAACCAGTTCATCAGCTTCCACAGTCCGCGGATAACGCCCGCCAAGAGAAGCAGGCAGACGAAGGTCACGATCCCGCCGGTCACGCTCAGCCATTCCGACGGATGCGTGAGAATCTCCCACAACCGCGCCAGGATCATCTTCCGCGAGGCGACCCCTTCGGTGACGACCGCGTACAGCTTCGTGAAGAAGTCCCGGATCGGGCCGTAAATCCCTTCCTGCTGCTGCCGCATGTTGTAGTTGAGGACGTAGTTCTGCCACGCCGACCACGAGCTCGCCTTCATCCACCCCCAGACGCCCAACCGGTCGGCGACTTCGGCGACGCTCGCGGACCGTTCGCCGCTGGGCGTCGGATCGAGCGTGATCCACAAATCGTGCTCGCTCCACGCCTCCACCCACACATGCGCGAAGCGCTCCTGCACTTCGTAGGAGCCGCCGAGCGCGGTCGGTTCGACCCCTTTGAACCCGCTGACCAGCCGCGCGGGGACGCCCACCGCCCGCAACATCAGCGTGAGCGCGGTCCCGAAGTACTCGCAATGGCCCACCTTCCGATTGATCAGAAAGTCCTCGATCGGATCAATGTTCGCGTCGAACACGCTCAGGTTCAGCGTGTAGCCATACTCGCCCGAATCACGGAAATGAGCCTCGAAATGGCGGCCGACCTCCGACGCCGTCGGCTCGCGGCCCAGCTTCATCGTCAGTTCCGCGAAGAGTCGTTGCGCCAGATTCGCCAGCCGGGGAAATTCGGCGGCGTCGAAGTATTGCGTCCGTCGCAAATAATCTTGGTTGATGTTCTGCATCGCGATGCCGACCGGCATCGGCAGCGCGCCCCACGCCGCCAGTTGCGGCGAGACCGATCCGACATACACCGAGTACCCGAACCGCTGATTCGCTTCGGGTCGGAACTCGCGGACCAGAATCCCCGTCGACAGGTTGACGAAGCTGTCTTCGCTGCGGCCGGGAAGATGGACCGCTTCGGGCACCCCGGCGGCGAACAAGACTTCGCTGGTCGTCGGCGCGAGGGTGATCTCCTCGACCACGCCGCTGCCGTTATGAAAGGTCTTCATCCGGACGGTGTCGTCATTCTGCTCGGGATACCAGCGGCCCTCGGTGTACTCCGTCATCACCGCGCCGCGGAACTGAATCTCGTCCATCCCCAACCGTTCGGCGGCGCGCTCGGCGGTGATCTCCTGCCCTGAACGAATATCGCGAAACCGAACCGTGAAGACCGGGGTCACGCTTTCGAGGATTTCCCCCAATTCTCCCAGCCGCACATCCTTCGCGAAGCCGGTCGTCGAGTTCCGCCGCGACGGACCATCGGACCCTTCCGAGCCGAACAGATTCTGCGGACCGATCGACACTCGCGGGGTCAGGGCGAAAAACGCCGCGCTCACCACCAGCGACAGCGAAATCAGCGCCCCCAGCCCCCCGAAGAACCGCCCCGTCAACCACCGCTGCGTCTCGTCATGCTGCACCGACGGCCGCACCAAGACGGCGGCGCGCTGCGCCAACGTCGACGGATACCCCCACGACCACTCCTTTGAGGTCCCGCTGAACTGCTGCTGCACCTGAAACAGCGAGGCGAAACTCATCGTCGCGAGCGCCCCGCAGATGTAGAAGAAGAGCGCCGCCCCGTACCACGGCCCCGGTTGCAAGACCGACCCCACCGCGACTTGCAGCACTCCTAGCGCCATCACCCACCAATACAGGCGATAATTCTTCTCCTGAAACATCACGATCCATGTCGCGTAGACCAGCAAGTGGGCCCCCGACAAAAGCTTCGATTCTTGCCCTTCCTGCATGAATTCCCACGCG
The DNA here is from genome assembly GCA_964427725.1 of uncultured Planctomycetaceae bacterium. Lineage (GTDB taxonomy): Bacteria > Planctomycetota > Planctomycetia > Planctomycetales > Planctomycetaceae > DSVQ01. The sequence continues at coordinate 21,585 of CAYRVS010000030.1, forward strand.
GCGGCGGCGACGGCGATCGCCCCAAACAGGTTCG
>CAYRVS010000030.1:21628-36757 GCA_964427725.1 uncultured Planctomycetaceae bacterium
CCCGCCGACAACGACCGCCCCCCCTTCGTTTCGATCAACGCGTACGCGCAGGCCAGCACCGGAAAGGTGACGTACGGAATCCAGCCCCCTTCGGCGCGGCCCAACATCCACGAGGCATACGCCGTCAATGCATAGAGACTGAACTTGAAGAGGTGCACCAGTTCCATCAACGCGGCCCTCCCGTCCCGACCGCCGCGCGGGAAGGTGCGGGCTTCGTGGCGGCCGGTGTCGTTTGCGGTTGACCGGCACGACCGCCGCCAGGCTTGGGACGCGGACGGTCATCCGGAAACTGGACGTACTGACCGAACCGCGCGGCGTCGAGCTTCAGCCACTGCCAGCCGATGTGGCCATGCGACGCCGGACCATGCAGCCCCGCCAGCGCCGCCGACTCCGCGCGCGAACTCACCACGACCACCCGCGTCGTCGGCCCCAACGGCACGAGCGCCTCGTGAAACTGCGTCGCGAACTGGTTCTCGGCGGCCGGTTCCAAGACCGCCATCCGATCGAGCAGCGACTCCAGCCCGACCGCGTTCGCGCGGGCGGCCCATCGCCAAGGCTCCTGACCCGCCGCAAGCACCGTCAGCGTCGCCCCGCGACATTCGCGACGATGCTCCGCCGCGATCGTCGCCGCCAGCGACAACAATTTCTCCGCCAGGTCGAGTTGCGCCGGATCGCGCGGATCGGCGTGCAGGTCGATCGCCAGGAGCAGGTGATGCTCGCGACTTTGCTGATACTGCCGAATGATCAACGTGTTGCGGCGGGCCGAGCTGCGCCAATGGATCGCCCGCGGATTGTCGCCCGACCGATACTCGCGCAGGTGATGGTATTCGTCCTCAAAGACGCCGTTGCGGGTCTGCGGCGTCTCGATCAGTTCGCTGGCCCCCAGCAGTTGGCGTTTCCAATCCGACGACAGCCGCCCGATGCGGGGGTAGATCAGCATCTCGCCCAGTTCGCGGAACGTGTTGCCGCGCTCGACCAGCCCCAGCGGAAAGCGGCTGGTGACATGGACCGGCCCGAAGTGATGCCGCCCACGACGCAACAGCCGCACCTGATAATGGCCGATCTGCGTCGACATCGCGGGGATGCGGGTGAACAGGACCGTCGGTTCCCAGCGATCGTCGCCGTAGGTGATCTCGTCCTGAATGACCATCAACCACATCGAGACCAGCGGCAGCCGATTGCTCGCTTCCACCTGCACGCTGAAGAGTTCCCCCGCCATCGCGCGGACCGGGGTCCGCCGGGTGACGCGGACGTTTTTCAGCATCGTGTAGGTCACCCAGCCGTTGACGACGAAGGGCCCCGCCATCGCCGCGAAGACCAGCATCAACGTGTTCGACCCGGTGAGCGACGAACCGATGAACAACACCCCCATGATCAGCAGATAGCCGATCCCTTCGCGGGGGAGATGAAAGACCCGGTGCCGGGCCAAGCCGAAGGCGGCGCGCTGCCAGCGTTTCGGCCACCATGGCGCCGCCACGCCGACACCACCCACTAGCAGCCCCCCCACGACGGCGGCCCGAAACGCCTGATGGGCCCACGCGGGCCACGGATCGGAGAGGGCGGGGACGGCGAGGTAGAGAGCCACGAACAGGCCGGTCAGGCCCCACACGCCGAATCCCAATCGCCGCACGCCGCGGCGCTCCCGCGCGATGATCGCTTCGTCCGACATGCAGCCTCGCGGCAAGGGCGTGAGAAGGAACGGAGTCGCTTGGACCCGATCATTACAGCGCGCGCCGTTCCCGCCGTCCAGTCTGCGCAAGCGGTACCGCAATCGCCCTCCTTCCGAGCCGCCGCGTGACGCGGCGGACCATGAACATACCGCTCGACGATTCCGTGACTCCATCGAAGACCGCCGCGACACGCGGCGGCTCCGACGGATCGTCCTTGTGCGGACCTTGAGTCGTGGGTGACAATCGGACGAACTTTTGGAGCTTCCTCACATGGCGCGTTCACCCTCCGGGCCGCGGAAACCGGCGACCAAGTTCCCGCACTTGCGCAAGCAGATGCAAAAGAATCAGCTCCCCACGTTGCCGAACGTCAAGGGGAAGAAGTTTCTCCCCAAACGCCCCGGGGGGAAGTAAGGCCACGCCGTGTGTCTGCCCCAGGGTTCGCGGCTCGTGGGGGGGGCTGGGCTGACGGCGAAGTGATGCGGGTCGGTGATTGCCGGTTCTACCGGTTCTACCGGTTCTATGGGTGCATAGGTATGGAGCTGATCCATGTGGTCGATACGGGTCTTTCCGCGAGCTTGGCGTCGTTCCTACATAGGTTGGTGCTTGCGCCGGCTGAGTTTCTATTGGCGCTTGCGGGTTCATCGGATTCGCGTTTCCATCGCTGAATCGTTGCACACGTCGACGGGGAGGAAACTGGCTGACCTGCCCGATCGATCAACACGCTGGCAACGCGAGCTCGTCGATCTTTCCATGCTGGCGCAAGTCCTTTGCTTTTTGGTCATGACCTTGACGGCGATGCTGGTCAACCCCGGTCAGGTCTCACGCAAGGATCACATCAGCATCGCCGAGCGGTTGGAAACCTACCAGAACTACTTGTGCGCGGCGGGAGTCGTGCAGACTTTGGCGTTTGGCTACTCCTTCGCGAAAGAGCCGCAGCTCATCAATCTCACGAAACGCCGGTTTAACCTGCTCTTTAGCGCGCTCGCCTTGGCGAGCGCGACTTACACGGTCGCATTTGCGATGCTGGCGATCACGCAGATGCTGCTGAGCCCCGGCGAGCGCGGGATCTGTTGGATGGTGACCTCGATGCGCATCTCGGCCGTGGCCTTCACCATGTTCAGTGCCGCGGGTGTCCTGGTCGCCATCGCGATTGGTGATCTGGATGATCTCCCGCCGAACGTCCACTCTCAGTTAATCATTCCCGATTAATCACGGGAAGCACCTTCAGGCTTCGATCGATGCCGATGAGATGCCCCATTCGAAATGACTGCAAGAACCGCGTTCACGAACGCGCATCGAAATTCGACCATCGACATGACCGCACGCCCGTGTCGTCCCGACTGTCATCCCCAGTGATGATTCCGACGAAAGACAGTCGATGCGGGGTCGATGGCGTTTCCCCCCGGGTAACGGCAAAATAACTTACCCATCTCGCGCATCGTTCGTCATATCACCACAGTTCGCGTACGCGCTGGAACCCCGGAGAGGTCGCATGCGGTGGTCGAAGTCGTTGTCACGCCGAGGGTTTCGGCTCCCCGGGTGTTCGGTGCTCCTGGGATCGCTGCTGCTGTTGACCGATCTGTCGCCGGAGACCGCATTGGCTCAAGGGGGCAAGGGGAAGAAAAAGCCGCCCGAACCGCCGCCCCCCGTTCCGATGCGGACCGTGACCGTCGATAAGGTCAACGCCGAGGAGGAGACCCGCATCAGCGCGTCCGCGAAGTTGATCGACCGCCTCGTCCAGACCGGGTACGACAAGCACAAGGTCACCCCCAACCCCAAAACGACCGACGAGGAATTCGTCCGCCGCGTCTACCTCGACGTCTGCGGGACCATCCCGACCTATAAGCAGACCCGCGCCTTTCTGAACGATCGCGGCGCGGACAAACGCCGCCGGTTGATCGACCTGCTCCTGGGCACCAACGAAGCGGCCGGGCATCTCTACAACTACTGGGCCGACATCCTGCGGCTGCGCGACCGCGAAGTGGCGAACAACGCCCCCGGCAAGCCGTACAACGAATGGGTCAAGCAATCGCTCGAACGGAACAAACCGTACGACCAATGGGTCTACGAGATGCTCACCGCCGAGGGGAAGTATCTCGAAAATCCGGCGACGGGCTATCTGCTACGCGATTCGGGCATGCCCCTCGACTCGATGAACAACACGGTGCGGATCTTTCTGGGAACGCAGATCGGGTGCGCGCAATGCCACGATCATCCGTTTGATCGCTGGAAGCGGAAGGAGTTCTACGAAGTCGCCGCGTACACCTTTGGAATGTCCTACCGCCGCAACGCGAGCGACAAGGCGTTCGGCGAAGGGAACGTCGTCAACCGGTTCCGCGAAGAGCTGAAAAAGATCGACACGCAGTTCGACGGCGGGGGGAAATACAACCGCTTCTTGTTGGGGAATCTGGTCGAAGTCGCCGATACGAATCGGAAATTGACCCTCCCGGACGACTATCAATACGACGACGGTCAACCGAAGGGTTCCGTCCAAGCCAAGACGATCTTCGATCCGCAGCCGCAGGTTTCGCCCGGGGCCTCGCCGCGCGAAGTCTTCGCGAAATGGCTCACCTCCTCCGAGAATCCCCGCTTCGCCGTCACCATCGCGAACCGGATGTGGAAGCGGCTGTTCGGCGTCGGTCAGATCGAACCGGTCGACGACATGCGCGACGACACCATCGCCGAGAATCCCGAACTGATGGCCCATCTCACGAAGGAAATGATCCGTCTGAAGTTCGACGTGAAGGAGTATTTGCGGCTGCTCCTCAACACCGAGACCTATCAGCGGCAGGCCTCGGTCGCGCAGCTCACGCCGGGCGAACCGTATCACTTCCCGGGACCGATCCTCCGCCGCATGACTCCCGAGCAGGTCTGGGATTCGTTCATCACGCTGGCGGTGTTCGAGCCCGACAACTACCAGATCGAACCGGCGAAGGTGCAGGCGGAGCTCTTGAACGTCGATCTCGCGAAAGTCACACCCGCCGACATTTTCGAGCGTGACAAGCAACTCCGCGAGGCGACCAACAGCAAGCATCGCGACGCCCGCGACAAGAACTACACCTATCAGGGCAAACTGCTGGCCCGCGCGGCGGAACTCCCCTGCCCGATGCCCCCCGACCATTTCCTCAGACAGTTCGGCCAATCCGATCGGGAATCGATTCAGGCGTCGTCGACCGATGGGTCGGTTCCGCAGGTGTTGCAGATGTTCAACGGCACGATCACCCACATGATCCTGCACCCCAAGTCGCTGATGTACGCGACCGTCACCGGGGAAAAGACCGCCGAGGAACGCGTCAATGTGATCTTCCTGACGATCCTGTCGCGGCGGCCGACGCCGGAGGAGAAACAGCTCGTCAAGGACGAGATCGCGGCGCATGGCGACGCGGGCTACGGCAACGTCATCTGGTCGCTGGTCAACACCCGCGAGTTTCTGTTCGTGCAGTGATTTTCCCCTGAAGCCCAGGGAAGGCCTTCCCTGGGCTTCTTGAACAACACACATCCATCAACACCCACCACATCACCACCATGCACCACGACCTGACACGCCTGGACCTCCCCGCCCGTCGGGACTTTCTTCGTTCCGCGGCGGCGTCGCTGCTGGGGGTCACCGCTTGGAACGGCCGGCCCTTGCACGCGGCCGACAAGGCGCCTGCGAAAGGCCCGTCGGCTCCCAAGGCCCAGCGGATCATCTATCTCTTCATGACGGGGGCGATGAGCCATTGCGACACGCTCGATTGCATTGGCGGTCGCGAGTGTGAAGCCGACACCAAGCCGATCGCGACGAAGACCCCCGGGATCACCGTCGGCCAATGGCTCCCCAAGCTCGCCGAGTTGAGCGCGCATTACGCCCTCGTCCGCTCGATCCACACCGAAACGGGAGATCACGAGCAAGGGAAGTACCTGATGCGGACCAGCTACCCCGAGATCGCCTCGATCCGGCACCCCGGCTTGGGAAGCTGGATGATGCGGCTCAACGGCCCCCGTCCCGGTCGGACACTCCCCGACAACGTCGTGATCGGGGGCGACAACCGCCATCCCGGCGCGGGCTTCCTCGATCCGATCTACACGCCGATCCCCATCGGCGATCCCAACGCGGGCCTGCAGAACACCAAACAGCCCGAATATCTCTCGGGGGGCTCGTTCGAAAAGCGGCTGCAACTCATCGACAAGTTCGACGCCGGCTTCCGCCGTAAATACCCGCAGAAACAGGTCGAGGCCTACACCGAGTTCTACAAACAGGCCACGGCGCTGATGCACAGCGAGGACCTGAAGGCCTTCGACCTTAAGGAAGAGAAAGACGCCGACCGGCAGGCGTACGGGATGGACCGCTTCGGACAGGGGTGTCTCCTCGCCCGGCGACTGATTGAACGCGACGTCCGCTTCGTCGAAGTCACCTTCGGCAACTGGGATATGCACACCGACATCTACGACCGCCTGGGAACGATGACCGCCAACCTCGATCAGGCGGTGTCGGCGCTCCTGTCCGATCTCGCGAAACGGGGCCTGCTCAACCAGACGCTGGTCGTCCTCGTCTCGGAATTCGGCCGCACGCCGAAGATCAACCAGAACGACGGCCGCGACCATCATCCCGGGGTCTTCTCGGGGCTGCTCGCCGGCGGGGGGATCCGCGGCGGGATGGTGTGGGGCGCCTCCGACAAGGCGGGCCACAGCCCGGAGAAGGACGGCGTCCGCGTCGCCGACTTCAACGCCACCCTCGCGTATGCGCTTGGCTTGCCCCTCGACGAAGACGTCTACTCGAGCACCGGTCGCCCGTTCAAGGTGGCCCACGACGGCGCGCCGGTCAAAGCGTTGTTCGGCTGATTCCGACGCGGCCCGTCATCAACGGCTTGCGCGCCGCCAGGATCTTCAGGGGTTCGATCGGCCTGGGCATTCCACCTGACGTCCCGATGTCCACCGACGGTCCGATCGCCGCCAATTTGGCCGGCGGCGGTCGTCGGGGACCCGCGCGGGATCCATTCGGGAATGATCAACCCTGCCATAGTTTGTTATGCTCTTGAAGTCGGTGCCCCGCACGACCCGAACCGCCACCTTTCCGGAGCCTATCGCATGCTGGATCGACGCGAGTTCGCCCGTTGGTGCGCGGCGGGTTGGGGAACGGTTGGGGTGACGACGTGGGCCCAGGCGCAGGAGGCTCAGCCGGAACCGGACCCGCCGCTCCCCACGCTCGAAGAGCTGCTGCTGACGGCGCTGGTCATCGACCTGCCCGGCGAACATTGGACTCCCGCGACGCTCCAGGGGGTGTTGGCCGATCTGCGCGGCGACCTTGCGCGGGGCCGTGAGTTGAGCGGCTTTCCCCTCAATAACGGGGATGATCCGGCGACGGTCTTCCACGCTCCCGCGATCCGTCCGGCGGAGGCCCCCCGCGCATGATTCCCGAGGCCTGGGCCTTTTCGACCATTCCGGAATGGGCCGCGCGGCTGCGCGCCAAGGAGGTCACCGCCGTCGCCTTGGCGGAGTTTTGTCTCGGTCGGTTAGAGCGGCTCGGCCGCCGACACAACGCGGTCGTCACGCTCACCCGGGACTTGGCGCTTGAGCAGGCGCGTCAGGCCGACGCCGACTTCGCCGCGGGGGTCGATCGTGGTCCTTTACAAGGGATTCCCTATGGCGCGAAGGATCTGCTGGCGACGGCGGGGATTCCCACGACCTGGGGGGCGGCCCCGTTTCGCGACCAGGTCTTTGATGACGATGCGACGGTGATCACTCGGCTGCGGGCCGCGGGGGCGGTACTGGTCGCCAAGTTGGCGATGATCGAACTTGCGGGCGGCTTCGGCTATCGCCAGGCGAACGCCTCGTTCACGGGACCGGCCCTCAACGCCTGGAACCTCACGCGGTGGGGCGGCGGGTCGTCTTCGGGATCGGGAATCGCCGTCGCGGCGGGTTTGGTGCCGTTCGCGATCGGCTCGGAAACGTCCGGCTCGATCCTCAATCCGGCGGGCTCGAACGGCGTGACGGGACTGCGGCCGACATATGGTCGCGTGCCGCGGACCGGGGCGATGGCGCTTTCGTGGACGCTGGATAAGCTCGGCCCGATCGCGCGGACGGCGGAAGACTGTCGCACAGTCCTCGCCGCGATCGCCGGACCCGATGACGCCGATTTCACCGCGATCCCCGAGCGCTGGCCGCCGTCGAGCGAGACTCCGTCCGAGACACCTCTGCGGATCGGTGTGATCGAAGGCTGTCTCGAGAACGTGCAGCCCGAGATTCGGACCCGGTTCGAGGTCGCCATCGAGGTGCTGCGCGAGTTCGCCACCATCGAGACGTTGCCCCTTCCCGCGCTGCCGTATGGCGCGGTCGTAGGGACGATCATCAACGGCGAGATGGCGGCGGCGTTCGAGGAGTTCATCCGCGACGGCCGCGTCCAACAGCTCTCGGCTCCCGAAGATCGCTGGGGGGGCCACTCCGTTCTGGTGATGCCCGCGAAAGACTACATCAACGCCTTGCGGGTTCGCCGGCACATTCAGGTCGCGCTGGATGACTTCTTCCGCGCGACGCCGATCGTGATCGCCCCCACGCTGGCCACGGTCGCGGGGCCGATCGATCGCGATTTCCGCGAATGGTCGCGGGGATTCGCGAGCAGTGCGCTGGGGGTCGCCGCGAACGCCGCCGGACTGCCGGGCTTGACGGTGCCGATGGGCCCCGGGGCCGACGGCTTGCCGACGGCGTTGCAACTCGTCACGGGGGCGCGGCAGGAAGTGCTGTTGCTCGATGTCGCGACGCGCTACCAGACCCGCACGAATTGGCACCAGCAGACGCCCCCGCAGCCGGCGGATTGATTCACCGTTGGTCATCCGAATCAGGGGTTGATCGCACGGCCTGGTTCAACGCGATCAGCCCGCCTGTCAAGGCGGCGCATGCACATCCGAGGCGCGGAGTCGCTCCCCATCAACAACGCAACCCGGGGACTCCCGGGTGAATGGTGAGGTCGACCTTCGAGGGTCTGGTCACTGCATCCCGGCGGGGGGGGCCAAGACGATCAGCTTTTGAATTTTGTAGAGGGGTTTGCCGCTGCCGTCGGTGATCCCGGGGTCGGCCTGTCCCTGCACTTGGACCATGGTTCCGGGGACGATCCCTTTGAGGCTTTCGTGCGGGGCGAAGACGAAGCTGCCGCCGAATTGGTCGTGGGGCTTGGGGGCCAAGTCGTAAATGATTGACCACGATTGGCTCGGTTCGTCGTAGTCGACGATGCCGCGGAGCCAGGCATAGGCTTTGCCGTCGTAGCCATAGGGGCTGGAGCTTGCGGTGGTCACCGCCGCGGCGCTTTCGGCGAAAGGGTCGGCCGCGAGCTTCCGCGGCTCTTCAAAAGACTGCGCCGAGGCTTGCTGGAGCGGCGTGGCGCGGGGTACCGCGGCACCCGTTCCCGGGGCGTCAAAGCCCGGGTCGAGCGGATCGGGTACGGGGTTCGAGCCGGGGTTCGGCGTAAAGGGCGGGGCGTTCTCAAGGCCGCTGTTGTCGTCGTTGGGGGCGCTCCGCCAGTTCGGCGTGGGGGAATTGGAATTCAACGGCGTCGGGGAATTCGGGTTGCCCGGCAACGGCGTCGGGCTGCCCCCGTTGGGAACGTACGGCGGACCGGGGGTGATGTACCCTCCCGGGGGGGCCATCGTGGGGCCGTAGGAAGGCATCGGCGCGTACGGCCCGGGGTTGTGATACATCGGCCCGTAGGGTGAGTAGTGACAGCCGATCAGCGTCGCGCCGACGAGCCCGAACACGCCCCAAACGAAACCACGCGCGGCGGTATGCATGCGACAACCCTCGTGGGGGAGTCCCCCGACCCCGGCGATCGAGCTCCGTCGTCCCGCTTGACGACGTACGATCTCCCCGGGGTTAGCGGGCGCGAATCTTAGTGATCGCGCCCGGGCTGTCTAGTGGAAATCGGCAAATTCCGCCGACGGGATGGCGCGAGTGGCAAGGGTTGCCGCTCATGGGGTATGCGCCGAGGGGGAATGCGCCGAGGGGACGTCGCCCCTCGGCTTCGTTGGGGAGGGGTGCGCGGGGAATCGTTATTGGCCTGGGTACCAGAGGCCGCCGAAGAGGCGTGAGCCGAGGTAGTACATGCGGGCTTTGTGCCGGCAGAGGAGCGGGTGATCCGAGCAGGCACAGCTCGAGAGCATGCCGTCGTACAGCATGCGGTCACATTCCTTGCGGCTGTAGCCGTTCGCGAGACAGGCGTCGTGGGCCGCGCAGGCGGGGCGAAAGTCGGCTCCGCCGATCCCTTGGACGAACAGGGGGTTCCCGCCCCAGCTATTGCCGGGACCACACGGCCGCCAGGGGGGACAGCCGCCGCCCCAGAAATCTTGCGCCGAGACGACGTCCGCCGACGCGAACCACAGACAGACCCCTAAACATCCCAAGCTCGCGAATCGCATGTCGCATTCCCCAGATTTTCCGGACCATCCACGCCCTGAAGTTACCGACCACGGAAGACGCCGGGCTACAGCCGTTCGCGGCAATCTTGTCTCCGCCTGGCGTTCATTTCCGTGGCCCTCATCCGGGCGACAAAAATCGTAGGCCCCCCCCAATCCACAAAGCCGCGCGCTTCATGTTGCGGAATGTCGACAGGTACAGTCCGGGAAATCGGCTTGGAGGGCCCTTGCCGGAGTGGTATGGTCGAAGCATGCCCCCTGCCGACGAAGCGTTGATGCGGCTGGTTCAGCGTGGCGACCGTGCGCCGTTCGAGGTGCTGGTCGGGCGCTACCGGGCCGCGCTGGTGCGGGTCGCGGCCAGCAAACTCGGAGATCGCGTCTGGGCCGAGGATGTCGTGCAGGAGACGTTCCTCGCCGTCTATGCGGCCCGGCATACCTATCGGCCGGACTACGCGTTCCGCACGTGGTTGTGGACGATTCTGCTGCGACTGTGCCATAAGCAACGGCAACGGCAGGCGGCGCGGCCGGTCGTGTCCATCGGTCAGATCGAACAAGAGCAAGCCGACAACGGGACATCCGCGACGTCGCAAGTGCTGGCGGCGTTGATCGATTCGGAGCGGTCCGAACGGCTCCATCAGGCGTTGGCGGAGCTGCCCGAGGCCCAGGCCGACGCCTTGCGATTGCGGTTTTTCGGGGAGCTTTCGTACGACGAGATCGCCACGACGATGGACAGTAGCGTCAGTGGCGCGAAACGTCGCGTCCAATTGGGATTGGAACGACTGGCCGAGCGATATCGGCGGGAGTCGGGAGAAGTCTCATGAAGTGTGATGACGCCTTTGAACGGATGACGTCGGTGACCGGCTCAGAGGACGCGGCCCTGGCGCGCCATTTGGCGCGCTGTCCCCGTTGTCGGCAGATGCACGAGACGTTGTCGCCGGCGCTATGCTGGATCGCTGATGAGGCGTCGGCGGCGCGGGAACTCCCTCCGTGGGATCATCCGTCCACAGGTCCGGTCCTGACGACGGAGGCGGTCCGACTCGCGGAAGAAGTCGCCCGGACGCTTCCGCGGCGCCGAAACTGGGTCGCCACCTGGCGAAAAGCTGCCGGGATTCTGGTGGTCGCCTGTTTGGGGGTGACGGTGGGAGCCTTGGGGATTCGGCCTCCGACCCCGGAGGCCTCCGAGCTTCCCGCCGTGGTGGTTCCGCCGCTGTGTGCCTGGCAATCTCCGGAGCTTCGCGCGACGTGGGCGGGACGGCCCTCGCGCGATGTGGTGGCGTCGTGCGTGCTATGTCATGTGCCCCAAGACCCGGGGTTGTCGCGCCCGGCGACGTTGTGATGCTGATGATGGTTGGGATGCCTTGGGAAGGCCTTCCCAAGGCATCATGAACAGGGTCACCGCCGGCGGCTTGACCCTTGGTGTTCCGGGGTTCTAGCATCAGCTGATTACTTCCCTGCGCCGTCTTCGTTTGCCGTGAAGAGCCCCATCGGTGGATGCCACGCCCCCCGCGGACCCCCCGTCCTCCGCCGCTCAACCGCCCGATCCCGTAAACCCCGAGGGGACGACTCCGCCCCCCGCCCCGCCCCCCGCCGACGACCTCCCCGAGTGGGAACCGTTATCCCCCGAATTACTCGAGGACGAGGCGATCCGTGGGGACTTCGTCCTGCGTTGGGCCGTCGTGGGGTTGGCGTTCCTCGCGGGCTGCACCGAAATCCTCGACGCGCGCGCGCTGGTCCATGTTCGTGCCGGGGAGTGGCTCGCCGCGAACGGAGTCTGGCCCGGCGCGACCGATCCCTTCTCGTTGACCGCGGGGGACCGTCGCTGGGTCAATCTGGCTTGGGGGTTCGACCTGCTGTCGGCGGGGGTGCATCAAGTCGCGGGGGCGATCGGCCTCTCCGTCGCGCAAGGGCTCGTCGCCGCGCTGACCTTCTGCCTGCTGGCGTGGGGAATGCGGCCGCATGTCCGCAGTTGGTGGGGCTCGCTGCTGGGAGCGCTGGCGATCCTGGTCGTCTACCCGCATTGGGAATGGCGACCCGAGGTCGTCACCTTGTTGGGGACCGCGTGGGTCCTGGGCTTTCTGGTTCGGCGGGAAACCCCCGATCGCGGTGCCGCGCCTCCTCTCTGGCAATTGCCGATCGGCCTGTGGTGTTGGGCGCAGTGTGATCCGCGGGCTTGGATCGGCGCTTGGCTGGTGCTGCTTGCCGCCGTCGGAAGCACATGGACGCGCTATCTGTCCGACGACGATCGCCGCGATCGGCCGTCGACCATGTGGCCCCTCGCGCTCGGGTCGTGTCTGCTGATGGGCTTGCATCCGTTCGGCTGGCAGACGTGGCTCGCTCCATGGCGGCAATACGCCATCGAGTACCCCGCCCTGCGCGAAGCGTACGCCCGCAGCCCCCGCGAACTCGCCGCATGGCAGCCGTTATGGGCCCCCGAATTGTGGGAACGGCTCGATCTGCGGCTCACCGCCTGGACGTTGCTCCTGATCGTCACCGTCGGGGCGTGGCTCCTGAATCGCCGCCGCGCCGCCACAACCTACGGTTTATGGCTCTTGACGTCGGTCGGGTTGGCGATGGCGTCCGTCCACGAAGTCCCCGTCGCCGCGGTCATCCTCGTGGTGATCGCGACCGTGCAGGCCCAAGATTGGTACTTCCACGGCTTCGGGCAGGTCTACCGCGTCGCCTGGCAAGAGGTCCTCTTCTCGCGCGGCGGCCGGGCGATCACCGTCGTCGGTTTGTTCGTCATGGCGGCGGCGATCATCGGCGGCCGGCTCGATGGGCCCGATCGCCATCGCACGGGAATCGGCCTGTCGCGACCGTTGCGACATGAACTCGAAGACTTCCGCCGACTTGCCGAGCTGGTGCCCGACGAGCGCGGCTTCCACATGACGTTGCGTCAAGGAGACGCCTTGATCGCCGCCGGGCGACGGTCGTTCGTCGATCATCGCGTGGCGCTGTTCACCGGCACGGGAGACGCCAACCTGCTGGCGCTGCATGGGCAGGCTCGGCAGACGCTGCGCCGGCCGCGCGGTCCGGAAGAACTCGATCGGCAGGCGGTCGCCGCCGCGAGTTTCGGCCGCTACGAGATCAGCCACGTCTTGCCGCGGTTGACGTCGTATCAGGCCGAGCCCGACTACGACACCATGTTCGACCTCCTCGCCTCGCCCGATTGGAGCCTGAGCGAAATCCTCTCCTCGGCGGCGCTCTTCCGTCGCGCCTCGAGCGAGCCGAACGCGCCGGGAACTTTGAACGTCTTGGACAAGGCGTTTCGGACCGTCGAACCGATCGTGCCGGAACCGCGTGACCGGGTCAGTCCGCCGCCGTGGACGCAGGAGTTGTTCTCGCCGCAACGCTTGGCTCCGGCGCAAGGGACCAAACTGGCGATGCATTGGTTGCGCTTCGCCAAGGGGCTTCAAGGGGCCCCCTTGCCGATTCAACTTGCGGTGGGACAGACGGCGATCCGGTCCGCGCGGGACGGGGTCCGCGAGACCCCGCGGCTCGCGGCGGCCTATCGGGAGCTCGGCGGGGCCTACACGCTGATGCTGCGGATCGAACAGGAGGTCGTCGCGCCGTATGGCGTCCCCTGGGGGCAATCGCTGCGGTACTACCAGGCGATCGCCGCGGCGCGGCAAGCGAGTCTGCTCGATCCCCGCGATCCCGCCACGCAATTGCTGCTGGTCGAGTTGGGCCAGAACGCCGGCAAGGCGGATCTGACGTATGAAGCCCTCGAGCGGTTTTTGGAACTGACGGCGAACGACATCGGGATCAGCGACGCCGAACTGGCGCAGCGGGAAGCGCTCGAGTCGCTGCGGTCGCGGCTGATGGACGTCCTCGCCGACAACGCCACCAAAGTCGATGAGGCCCTCGCGGCGAACACCGAGCGGCTGCAAGTCGCGCTGCTGAGCTATCAGGCGGGCTGCGTCCAGCGGGCGATCGAAATCCTGCGGGAGGATGCGATCTACGTCGAGCAAAATCCGCTCGCGCGGTTGCAACTCTCGAACTGGCTCGCCGAGCAGGGGGCCGGCGTCGAACTCGATGATTCGGTCGCCGTCCTGTCGGCGATCGGCCCGAATCTGGGGACGTCGGTGTGGCATGACCCCGTGGCGTATGCCGCCGCCGCCCGCACCGACGAGCAACTCGCCATCGACGAATGGCGCGCCGCGATCCGCGAGTTGGACGCCGGCCGAATCTCGTCGCTGTTGGGGACGACCCCCGCGACGACTGCCGGGCCGATGTTTCTCGGGGACGCGGCTTATCCGCTCGCTCATCTGCTCGCGGTGCAATTGGCGACGGGCACGCAGTCGGTGACGAGCGCCCAATACGCCTGGCAGATCGCCATGCTGGAGCTCGAACGGGGGAACCTCGACGCGGCGAAAGCGGGGCTGCGGGCGGCGCTCGATCGGGCCCCCAATACCGCGGTCCGATCCCTGTATCGGGTCTACTGGTTCTGCTTGACGAACGAACTCCCCGACGCCGAACCCCCGCACGACTGGATCCCCATCACCAAGGACCTCTTCGCGACGGAATAAGCCGCGTCGAAGCCTGATGGTTGATGGCCGGTTTCGTCGGGCAACGCGGCATCAACCCCGGTGCCGACCAACGTGGATTTCGCTTCAATCCCCGCGCGCCATTTCCCTCATGACCGCGCTGCCACCTCACCCCCAAGATACACGCCCCGGACCTCGAGTTTCCGATTCAGCACCAGCAGATCGGCCTGCTTGCCGACTTCGAGACTCCCCGTTTTCCGCGCGATCCCCGTCAGTTCCGCCGGGGTCAGACTCGCCATGCGAACGACCTCCGGTAACGTCGCCGAGGTGTCACGTTTCATCCGCCGCACCATATGGTCCATCCCGACCACGCTGCTGGCGAGATTGCCGTTGGGGGCCCACCCAACGTCACCATCGCTGGTGAACCACGATCCATCCGCCTCGGCCCCAAACCGATAGGTTCCCGGCGGCATGTCGAGCGCGCGGTTGCAATCGGTCACCAGACACAATTTCCGCGGCCCCTTCAGGCGATAGGCGAACTCCAGCAGTTCCGGCGCAAGGTGCCGGCCGTCGGCGATCACTTCGGTGCTCATC
>CAYRVS010000030.1:36767-39847 GCA_964427725.1 uncultured Planctomycetaceae bacterium
TCCTCTCCGCCGTCGCCAGGACGAACTCCTGCATGCTGCCGCGCATCGGCACCCCCAGTCGCGCCCGTACCGACGAGACGTCGCTCATCGCGCACCAGAAGTGATCGACGTGCCGCATCCCCGCCTGAAACGCGGCGGCCATCTCCGGCCAACCGGCGTTCGAGTGCCCGCACGTCACCAGACATTTCGCCCGCCGAGCCATCCGATAGAACTCCGCCGCGCCGGGTAGTTCGGCGGCACAGGTCGCGATCCGTACCAAGCGATCCTGAAAGTAGCCCCCATATTCGTCCGGCGTCGGTTCGCGGCGTCCCTCGAGCGGATGGCAGCCGACTTTGTCTTCCGCGAAGAACGGACCATACAGATGGACGCCGCCGATCCGCGCGCCGTTCGTGAGCGATCGCTCGGCCTGCACGGTGCGGCAGGCGTTCAGCATCGCCTGAATCCGCGCGACCGAACCGGTCGTCGTGGTGGGAAAGATCGTCGTCGTTCCATGCCGCAGATGGGCCCGGCACGCGGTCCGGACGGCGTCCACGGTCCCATCCATGAAGTCGGCCCCCGCCCCGCCATGGACATGAATGTCGATGAACCCGGGGGACAAGTAACCCCCGCGGCCATCAATCACCGTCGTGCCGGCAGCCACCTTGGGCCGTCGCGTCCCGAGCGAAACAAGCGTCCCCCGTTCACAGAGGACGTAAGCGGCTTCGAGCAGCTCATCGGGCAGGATCGCGGTGACGTTGGTGAAGAGCTGCGACATCACAAGACCTTCCGCCGGCGGTTGTGAGACCCTGGATCGTCACCAGCCGAGTAGGGCCGGTTTGACCGGCCGAAATGTCCCCGGCCATGGATTGTCAACGCCGCGCTTTGCGATGTCGACCGAGCATGGCCGGTGGAACCGGCCCTACGGCTTGGCGAGTGGCCCCGGTTACCTGTCCGCCGGCTACCGGGGTCGCGACAGAGACAAGTTTCTTTTGGTCGATGCCCAAGCGTCTCAGGAGATCCTGTTCGTAGGCTTGTGGCTGCGCCGCCCTGGTGGACTTACGGTCAACCAGGGCCACCCGCGGTGAAGTCGGTGGTGAGGGTCGAGATCGTCAGAAACTCGGTGAGCATGCCCGTCGCGGTACCTAGATCGTACAGCGAGACCGAATCGAACCGTACGTTGACGATGTAGACCCGTATGCCGTACGGGGCGAAGACGAGCTGGCGGGGCTCGCGCTCTCTCCAGCCTCACCCTTCCTCACAGCTTCGGCAGCATGGGGACCGGTTTTGGGCTGGCGGGTGGGGCCGCCGGTTGGGGATCGGGCAGAATCCTTGGCCGCGGCTTCGGGGGCGTCGGCGGATTGGTGTTCGGCGGCGGTGGCGGAGGCGGGGGGACGTACCCCTCAACCACGCGGAGACCGAAACCATCCTGCAATTCGCGCTGCGCCAGCACCGCCCAAGGGGTTCCGGGCGCGAGTTCGAGCACCCGGCGCAGATGCTGTTCGGCGGCTTTGGCGAGCTTTTGAATCCCCCCCCCCTGGCTGACGTTGCGGTCGGGCCGCAGCTCCACGCGGTTGACCCGCTTCGCGACATCGTCGTCGGTGTAGGTCGATTTCAGCGACGCCAGCACGGCGTTGTACTCGATCGAGCGAACCTTCTGAGCCAGCAGTCGCCCGTAGTTCAAGTCGAACGCCAGCCGCCAACGGAGTGACGGCTCCGCCGCGTAATGCTTGTCGATGCCGGGGGGAACCTTCGACAGGATCGCTTCCACCGCGTACTGCGTCACCGCCGCCGACTTCTGCGCCTCGGTGAACGTTGTCCGGAAGTTGTTCGGATTGAGGACGAACGACAATTGCGGCGTGCCGTCGGGGCGGAGCTTCGTCGTTTGGCTGTGCTGCGCGGCGGCGAAGACGGCGGCCCGAATCGGGTGCTGCGCCAGGTCGGCGAGAAACTCCTTCGGTTCTCCGTAGCCGTAAAAGGGTTCGTACGCCTTCATCAAGTCGGGATCGTAATCGCCGATCGTCGCGAGGTCGGCCATCGTCGTCATGTTCGTGCGGAAGTAGACCCCGCCCGTTTCATGCACCAATCGTGACAAGGCATAGGGGCCATAGCCCGACGAGAGGTTGTCGTGTTGCGGCCCGGCATACCAGAAAGGAAGCACCACGTTCTCGACGACCACGCTTTCGGGCCCCAGATCGACCGGCAGCCGATAGGTCTGGCCGTCTTCCGGCGCGACATAGGGGACGAAGCCTTGCCGCCGGCCGAACGGGGCCGCGGGACCGATCACATACGCCAGCGCCCCGTACCGCCGGCAGCGGTTGATCGCGACGTCGAGCGGCCAGCCATGGTCGTCCCCCGCCTCGTCGGTGATGGTGATCAGCAGCATCCGCCGGCCTTGATCAACGCGATACTTCCGCCAGCGGTCCATCACCATCGAGACGGCGGTGAAGACGTTTTCGACGCCGGTGGGATCGTTCTTCAGCGCCGAAAAGGCCGTTTCGACCTCGTCGAATTTCGAGGTGGGATGCTCGGTGAGGTACTGAATCCCCTGGCCGAACCCGACCACGCCGCTGAGGAGCGGTTGCTCCCGTTCGGAGAACTGCCCGGCGTGCTCGAGCGCCCCCAACTCGGCGTAGATCCGCTTGAGCCGCTTCTGCACGGCGAGCCGTTGCTCGTTGAGGCTCCCCGACGCGTCGAGAATCCAGACGACGAGGACTTTGCGTTGCTGCAGATGGCTCGCGATTTCCCACGTCACGCGATCGAGCGCCGCCTCGAGTTGGATGATCCCTTCGCCCGTCGTTCCGGGAACGACAAGCCGATCACTGACTTTGAGTCCCTGGGGGATGTCGTAGATCGGCCGCTTCGACTTGGTCGGGTCGATTTCTTGAAGGATCGTCGGGGCCATTTCCAGGGGGGGCTTTTCAACCGCCTCGGCCCCGATGCTTTGGGCGTTGAGCGCGGTCCGTTGGTCGAGTTCGCGGTCATCGGGATTCGCAAGCTCTTTGACGACCACCTCGACGTCGGGGAGCGGTTCCGGAGTGAGGGGCTGAAACCGCGTTTCGAGCGGGTTGGGGATGTAGGCGAGGGGTTCGTCGAACATCCAC
>CAYRVS010000031.1:0-12020 GCA_964427725.1 uncultured Planctomycetaceae bacterium
GCAGTGGCCCGCGGCGTTCGGGGAGATCGTCGAGGAGGATCGGCTCGCCGGCCAGGTGTTGTTCCGCGAGTATTGCGCGAGTTGTCATGACGACACGTTCGACCGCACCTCGCCGACGCGGGTGGTCGACGCGGTGTTGTCGCGGTCCGGGACCGATCCCAAGATGGCCTCCAACTACGCCGCGCGGAAGGCCAAGTCGGGTCTCTTGCAAGGGCGGATCAAGACGCTCCCCGGGCTGGGAACCTTCGGCCCGACGGCCCTCGTCAACGAGATGCTGTTCCACACCGCCGTGTTCATGACGATCGGCCCCGACGCGCCGATTCCCCCCATCAACGTCGGGGGCTTTGGGTCGGCGACCACCACACCCGCCACGGTCCCGCAGGCCGCGGCCCGCGACATCGTTTACAAAGCCCGGCCGCTCAACGGCATCTGGGCGACGGGTCCGTATCTGCACAACGGCTCGGTCCCCAACCTCGATGAACTGCTGAAGAAGCCAAATCAACGGATTCGCCAGTTCCGCAAGGGGAGTCTGGAATTCGACCCGGCGAAGGTCGGCTACGAAGACGCGGGCCCCTTCCTGTTCGACACCACGGTGCCGGGGAACTCGAATCGAGGCCACGATTACGGCCCGGAGTTCACGCCCGAAGAACGCCGCGTGCTGATCGAGTATATGAAGTCGCTGTAGCCGCGTTTTGGGATGAAGCCCCAATTGTGGGGGATCCATCAATCTGGTCATACGCCACACCTGACAGGTCCGATCCCACGGTCCGTATCGCACGGTTGGCGGAAGTATGAGATCCCGCTCGATCAGCTGCCTGCCGGCGAAGCGCTGCAACGGATCAAAACAGGGTTTGTGTGGACCGTCGCGGCGGGCTCGAAGCCGATCGAATGTTATCTCGACGAGAATCGGTACGAGTGACCCGACCGTGCCAGGAACCCACGGAGCCGGAAGCGGGTACGATCATCACCGCGTGAAACCGTCGTCAGCTTAGCGATCCGGGTTTGCTCCCGCCGGATGGATGCCGATATTCTGATGGGATCACGCGCTCTCGACTTTCGCCGGATCGATCAGGCATGCGGAATCAGACCACGAACGACCCTTCCTGGACGCGGCGTGAAGCGCTGCGACTGGGGATGTACGGCGTCGGCGGACTCGGTCTGTCCCAGCTCTTTCGACTGCGCGAGGCGTTGGGGGCCGGCGTCACGACCGCGCCGCGGACCGCAATCATTCTGGTCTGGCTACGGGGCGGGTGTAGTCATCTCGACACGTTCGATCCGAAACCCCTCGCCTCGTCCGACTACCGCGGGCCCTACGCCCCCATCGCGACGAATGTCCCCGGCATGCAAGTCACCGAACTGCTGCCGCGGCTCGCGCAAATGGCCCATCGCTACAGCCTCTTGCGGTCGGTGGCCCATACCGGGGGCGGGCATCCCGCCGGGTCGTTGCAGGTCTTGGGCGGCGATCCCGACCCGCAGGACAAGCTCGAACCGAAGTATCCCGACTGGATGAGCGTCGCCCATCAGCTCCGCAACGACCGCGTCCATGCATTACCCAACTACATCGCCATCAACCCGGTCGACCGTTACGACAGTTTCACGATCGCCGGGTCGACCTACTTAGGCCCCGCCGCCGAACCGTTCAAGATTTTGGGCGATCCCAGCGATCCGCGGTTCGAGATCCCCAATGTGGGTCGACAAGACGCGGCGCTGCGGGACCGGCTGCGGGCGCGGGTCGACGTCCGCACCGCGCTCGATCGGCTCAGGCGCGACGCCGATCAATCGGGAGCGATGGCGGCCATGGATCAGTTCGAGGCGCGGGCCGTCAACCTGCTCCTCAGTCCGGCGGCCCGCGAGGCGTTCGACCTTTCGCGCGAGCCCGACGCCGTCCGTGATCGCTACGGCCGACATGCGTGGGGGCAGCAATGTCTGATGGCCCGGCGGTTGGTCGAAGCGGGGGTTGAGATCATCACCACCGAGTTCGACGGCCCGCAATGCGGCCGCGTGCAGAACTGGGATGATCACGCGGTGAATCATCACGTCTTCGAGGCGCTGAGCTTTCGCATGCCGTCGGTCGATCAGGCGGTCTCGGCGCTCATCGAAGACTTGTACGACCGCGGGCTGGATCGGCGCGTCTTGGTCGTCGTCACGGGAGAATTCGGGCGGACGCCGCGGATTTCGTATGTCGCCAGCAGCGGCGGGGGTGTGGCGAGCGGGCCGGCGGGGACGGTGCAGCCCGGTCGTGATCATTGGCCGCAGGCGAACACGATGCTCTTCGCGGGAGGCGGCATCGCGACGGGCCAGGTGATCGGCGCGACCGACGCGCGCGGCGAAGAGGTGACCGAACGCCGCTGCGGTCCGGAGGACTTCCTGGCGACGTTGTATCACCATCTGGGGATTGACTACCGCCGTGTCTCGTTCCTCGACCGCCGGGGCCGTCCCACGCCGATCATCAACCACGGTCAGGCGATTCCCGAACTGGGGCGGATGGCTTAACCCGCGAGTACTTCAAGTCCATGATGACGTGGCGGATGGATGGTCACCGCCGTTCGATCATCAATCGACCTTTCCATCGAACCACGGAAACGCCACACGAAAACTTTCGAGCCTTTTTCCGGGTCCCCTCGGGCCTGTCGATCGGTTGCCCACGGCCCGTCGTTCCGCCGCGACACGCGGCGGCTCTGACATTCCGGAAGTTCCGTCGGGCCGGTTCCACCGGCCACATGAGGTTGACTCACCCGCTGCTGTCGCGGCGACTTGTGAGAACTTCACGAGGAATTCGTTGCCGTGAACGCTTCGTCCGGCCAAACCCGCCCTAGGACTCGGCCCCTTCCGGCGGCAGGATGTAGATCTCGCCGTAGGCGTCGGGTTGGTCGGCCCGGAAGCCGTGATGCCGCAGCAGTTCCAGGATCGCCAGGAAGATTCCGATAATCCTGCTCCGTTCGTTGGTCCCCTCGAAGAACTCGCTGAAGGGGACTCGTCCCGCCGTCCGAACGCGCTGGGCGATCCGCTCGGAGTAGACGGCGATCGGCGTCTCGTCGTACCGGATCGCCGTCGTTTCCTCGACGTGCTTCTGTTGCAGCACCCGCGACAGCGCGCTCACCAGGTCCCACAGCTCGACTTCGCGGATCGGGTCGGCGGCATGATCGCGGCCCGCTGTAGGGCGTTCGTCGTGCAGTCGCGGAAACCGCTGTTGCCATTCGGCGGCCCGGTCTTCCAGGGCGTTCGCCGCCTCCTTATAGCGTTTATACTCGAGCAGCCGGGCGATCAACTCGCCACGCGCATCGTCGTCGGCCGGTTCGTCATCCGCGG
Source organism: uncultured Planctomycetaceae bacterium (assembly GCA_964427725.1). GTDB lineage: Bacteria > Planctomycetota > Planctomycetia > Planctomycetales > Planctomycetaceae > DSVQ01. Next base: position 3,310 of record CAYRVS010000031.1, read on the forward strand.
CTTCTTCGACGACTCCGGGCAGGACATCGCGGCTCTTGATCTCGATCAGTGTGCTGGCGAGGACGATGAAGTCGCCGACCGCGTCGAGATCGAGAAATTTCAGGACTTCGAGCATCGAGAGGTACTGCGCGGTGATCGTCGCCACCGGCAGTTGTAGGACGTCGAGTTCCGCCCGCCGCACCAAATAGAGGAGCAGATCGAGCGGACCGGAAAAGTCCTCGAGCTCGATGCGATAGGGGGCCAGGGTCGACATTCGGGACGCAACGGCCTCCATGAGCGGTGGGACGTGAGTCCCACCGGTGACCGGCCAAGTTTGCCGATCTCAACGGCATGCGCCAGGGGACAATCCCCTGTCACTGGGGAGATCGGTCAGCCGGTAGCGTCGTTACGAGCGGTAAACTCAACGGAGTTTGTCCGCGAGGCGAGACAGGCGGAAAACTCGACGCAAACATCCCGAATTCCCGACCGATCCTTACCGAGACGCCCATCCATGGCCAGGATCGCTCCCATGCCCGCCGCCCGAGTCGCCCTGCTGTTCCTCTTCGCGTTCACCTTCGCCGCGGCGTGGTCGAACGACCCGGGCCTGCGCGCGGAACCACCGGCTCGTCGCCCCATCCCCATCCAAGCCCCCGACCAACCGAGCGACGTCCCCCGGCCTCGCATGGCGGACGGCGAGCAGACCTCCCATCGACCGACGCCGCCTCGGCCGTCCGCGGGTTGAGGGTTCCTCAGCCCGTGATGTCCGACCAGATTCACCATTTCCCGGAGTTCCCCACCCAGGTGGTGGATCAACCTCCAGCCTTGATGAACTTGCGACGTGGTCAGCTTGATCGCCGGTTGATCCCTTAGGGGCGGCAGATCGGACATCTGGAACGGGCTACCGGCGGATCAAGGCGCGTCACACCATCCGCGAGGTTCGTAGGGACATGGCTGGGCGATGGCCCAACGGCAAGACCGGGGGCTGTCCGACGGACCAACCACACAGCCTCATCAATCCGGGACGATCCGCGCCACGTCGCTCTTGGGGTCGCTGTCAGACCATCGTCAGCAGCAATCCCAAACCCACGCTGATCGCGAGGACCAGGAACATGTTCCAGTGGCGGGCGAAGCTGAGCCAAGCGGCGACGGCGAGAATCGCCAGCGCGCGCCATTCGGGTTGCGTCCAGACCGGCAGCAGGACCTCGATCGGGCCCCAATTCGCCTGAACGGTCTCGCGGAACAAGGTCTGCCAGCCGAACCAGATGGCGAGGTTCAAGACCGCGCCGACCACCGCCGCCGTGATCGCCGACAGCGCGCACGTCAACCGCGCGTTCGCCCGTAGCCGCTCGATGAACGGCCCCCCTAGGAAGACCCAATAGAAGCACGGCACGAAGGTGACCCACGTCGTCAACAGCGACGCCAACACTCCCGCGAGCACGGGGCTGAACGGGCCAGGATGATGATACGCCCCCAGATAGCCGACAAACTGCACCACCATGATCAACGGGCCGGGCGTCGTTTCGGCAAGGCCCAGCCCATCGAGCATTTGCGGCCCGGTCAGCCAGCCATAGCGATGGACCGCCTCTTGCGCGACATACGTCAGGACGGAATACGCCCCGCCGAAGGTCACCACCGCCGCCTGACTGAAAAAGACGCCGACGTCGAACAACGTCGAGTCGGTCCCCAACAGCAGACCGATCACGATCAACGGCCCGAACCATAACGGCAGCGCGACCGCCGAGACCTTGACGATCCAGGTCCACGAAGGCGGCGCGAGTTCGCGGACGAATTCCCGCGGGGCCGGACCCGATCCGCCTGAGGCGTGCTTCGACTTAAGGACCGCGAAGGTCTGCGGCGCGAACCGCCCGCCGAGATACCCGATCGCCCCCGCGACGGCGATCACGATCGGAAACGGGACATGGAACAGATGAATCGCCAGAAACGCCGCGATGGCGAGGATCAGCATCGCCCCGTTCTTGAGGACCCGCTTGCTGATCCGTAGCACCGCCTCGACGACGATCACCAACACCGCCGGCTTGAGGCCGAAGAAGATCGCCGCGAGCCAGGCGGTCTCGGCGAAGCTGGTGTAGATCAGGCTGAGGGCCAGGATCGAGAGGAACCCGGGGAGAATGAACAACCCTCCGGAGAGCAGCCCGCCGCGGACCCCATGCATCAACCAGCCGATGTAGGTCGCCAGTTGCTGCGCTTCGGGACCGGGGAGCAGCATGCAGAAGTTGAGGGCATGCAGGAAGCGGTCCTCGGAGATCCACTTCTTCTCTTCGACGATGATCCGATGCATCACCGCGATCTGCCCGGCGGGCCCCCCGAAACTGAGGGCCGCCACCCGGCACCAGGTGCGGAAGGCTTCATTCCAAGAGACGGATTCGACCTGGGGCGGGACGGTATCGTCCGTGGGCGACATCAACACGAGCTTTCGGCAAACGACCCGGCTGCATCACGACGGGGATTCGGCAAGCTCCCACGACGTGACGCCGCAGTCATAGGCCGCCGCGCCTGGAAACGCAAACCCGGGTCGGCGGATCATTCCAGGCTCGGCGAACCGCTCAACTCGAAGGTCGGCAGCGTCGCCGTCTCGGGCGTGATCGCGATCAGCAGCGGCGAAGACTCCGGCTGACCATAGAGCTTCGCGGCCGCCACCGGGTTCGATTTCCGCGAGGCTCCGGCGGTCGGCTTCCCGGGCGTCCACTCGACGGTCGCGATGAACGAGCCCGCCGGCGCGCCATCGCCCGGTTGGAACGTCGTCAAGGTGAAATCCCCCTCGGCGTTGGTGACGCCGCTCGGCGACGGCGGGGCGCCCGCGCTCTGCGCTCCGATCGGATGGAGCACGATTTTCGCCCCTTCCAGCGGTTGGCCCTCGAACAGGACGCGGCCACTCACCGGGCGCATCCCGCCACCGAACAGGTTCCCTACCGGCATGTAGGCGTAAACGCCCCAGCCCGATAGCAGGATCAACGTGGCGGCCACGCTTAGCAGCACACGGCGTTGCAGGCCCTCGGCGCTCAGTTCGATCGGACCGCTCGGCCACCACGCCGACAGGTCCAAAGCGGGCTTGGTCGGTTTGACCGTGACAAGCTTTAACTGATCGATCACCTGGGTGACGCCGCTCAAGGGGCGCACCACGTTCACCGCAACCAACCGCTCCGCCAGCGACGGCACCGTTCCCGTCAACGTCACACGACCGTCGCGGACATTCACGGTGACCCCCGCCACACCGGCATGCCCACTCGCGGCGAGCGCCTTGCGAATCCGCGCTTCCAACGATTCCGTTGGGGCCGGCTCGTCGAGGCCGCGTTGAGGTGCGGTCGGCTGATCGTGACGCAGGGTCCGCTCGGGATCACGCGATCGTCGCATCACCGCCGAATCGACCGCCGCCAATTCCGGTGCGGTGTCTCCCGTCGTCGACTGGGAGCGATGGGGTGCTCGACTGTTGATCGGCTGCGCCGGTGCGGCGAACAGGATCTCGTCCATCGCCGCTTGGGCCTCGGGGGAGATCGATCCGCCGCGTCGGATCGCGCGGGCCCCGGGACGGCGCGGTTGTGGTTTGATCGGTGTGGGGTTGCTGGTCATGGGAACCGCCCTGTCGGGGGTGGTGTGGGTGAGTTCGGTGGGAGCCGCGGATGGCTTAGGGGTCAGGGCGATCTCCCGGGGAGTCGAGTGACGACCGAACACGCAACAGTTCGGTCGGCTCCACTCCCCGGAAGGCGCCCCGCTGTGAGGAGTCGGTGGGAGATCCCGCGGCGACAGGCTTGTGCAATGTGGCCGCGGGGCGTTCGTCGGGGGTTATTTCAAGTCGATCGGCGGGATCGTGGTGGCTTGCGCGCCGACCTCCACCGTCCAATCGGTCGTCTCTTTCGAGGCATATTTCGCCGGGAGATCGTTCGGTTTGGTCCCCATCGAGCCCCCCGAGATCACGATCTCGTGATGGACGATGGTCACCTTGTAGGAGCCCGCCGGCGCGCCGTCGTCACGATCGTAGGTCGAGACGCGAAACTCGCCGTTCTCGTTCGTCTTGGCCCACGGGCGGACCTGTTCAGGGATCTTGGGATCGGTCGGAAAGAAGGCGAGTTCCGCATCCTTGACCGGTTTCCCCTTGTGGGTCACGACCCCTTGCGCGGGATAGGCGGTGTCCCAGGGTTTCGCTCCGCCGCAGCCGCCGCAGGTCAGGGCCGTGAGCAGACCGAACACCAAAGTCATGCGGCGAAAGTCGAGATTCGTCATGGTCATCGCGTCATCATCCTGGTGCTGCCCTATCATCTGTGGAGACGGAGCATCGAGAAAGAACCCGGTCATTCCCTATCGATCGGGGATCGTCACCCCGCTCCGCCGCGTTGCCGAACAAACATCGCGGCGGAGCGAGGAAGACCTTCCCTTGGTCAGATTTCACTACCCAGCACTTCCCCACCGGCCGGGGTGCACAGGCCGATGAAGGTCCGGAAATCGATGTTCTCGCTGATGAACCGAACGGCCCCGTCCCCCATGGTGAAGTGGGCCCCGCCCGTGTGGAACGAGAACGGGGACGCGGTCCCGTGAATGCCGATCGGCAGCCCGAGAATCGTGGTGGCGATTCCGTTCGACGTGTAGGTCAGCCCGCGGATGTTGTGACCGTTGGTGGCGTTCATCGCGATCGTGCCGCCCAACACGCCGGTCGCCGACGGGGTTTCCCCGAAGATGATGATGTCGCTCGCCGGCCGCGACCAACCCCCCGAGTTCAAGCGATCGGTGTTCGTCGACGCGGGATCGGTGTCGACCAAGGCGTTCCCTCCCGTCAACTTCCGCGGCCCCTTCACATAGACGAACGGCCGACCGGCCGATTCGGCGACGGCGATCGTGTTGCTCAGACCATCGGTGACGTCGCGGAACTTCCGCCCCTGCCGGGACTGCAAGCCGCTGACGGGGTCGATGGTCGCGTTCTTGGGAAAGAAGCCGGGGACGTAGGTGTAAGGGGTGCTCGACCCCGACGCCTGCTCGCTCGGATCGACGAACGACCCCGGAGCGGGAATCCCCAACGTGATCGTGAAGACCCCGGGAGCGATACCATAGATCGGCGAGTAATCGGTCACCGAGGCGATATTGGGAATGAATTGGGCGACCGATCCAGGCGGGGCGGTATCCAACACCCCGGCATCGGGATTCGAGGGGCATTGGAACGACGTGATCCGCGTTTGCGACAGGGGGATATTCGTCCCCTGGTTCCAATTGATCCCCTTGTTGTACTGGTTGAAGATCGTCGACTGATCGATGTAAGGCAGCAGGTCGGTCAGGACCGACACGCGGCTTTGTTCGGTCGACCCGGCGACGTTCGAGGGGGGCCGCAGGCTGGTCGGCAGCCGGCTGAACGTGCTCTCGAAATTATGGAAGGCGAGACCGATTTGCTTGAGGTTGTTGCGGCACTGGGTGCGGCGGGCCGCCTCGCGGGCTTGCTGCACGGCGGGGAGCAGCAGGGCGATCAGGATCGCGATGATCGCGATGACCACCAGCAGTTCGATGAGTGTGAAGCCACGGCGGCCGACGACCGGGGTGGCGTGGGAGGGACGAAGGCGAAGCATGAACGGTTCCTTGGTCTGTTGAGGAAAAAGGCGAGGGAGATCGAAAGTAAATCGACGGTGAGGGATGCCAGGGGCGGGTTGATCCGAGAGGATCGGCACGGGGTCAAGTGGCCTGATCATGGTCCACGTGACCCTTCGGACAGATATCTAGCACACATTCAGAGTGTGCTAGATATGCCTGTGGTGAGATGGCGCATCCCAAGTCAAGCATGGCCCGCGGTTCCTGAGCAAAAGGATTGGCGACCGATCCAGCATGCATCGCATGCTATCTATCATCGACTAGGTTGTGTATTTTAATGACCACTGCGCGACAGTCAAGAGAAGTCACCAGATTTTTCCCAACCTGCCATCGACGCGGCCCGGCGCTCGCCAAAGACGCCGATTGCGGGCCCCACCCAACTGGCCAAATTAAATGCAACATCTATCAAGACATAACTTTACGCCATATCACTCGGAGCGCCTCGAAGCGACCGTGGTCATGTCCCCACGCCCTTCAGCCGGGTTTGCTCGCTCCCCACGCCGTCCACTAGGCGAAGCGATGCATCCGACACCGGCGCTCTTCTTTCCGCGATCGTGACGGTTCCCCCCCCAAGCCTCCTTGACAAAAAAGTGGCCGTTGATATGTTCGTAGTGTGATGATTCGCGCTGCCACGAGGGGCTGGCCTCTTCGTCGGCGTCGCACCCCGCCCACATACCCTGCCGCAACGCACGCTCCCACCCCCACCGGATGGCAAGGAATCTCCCCATGATTCTGGCGTTTCCGCTTCATCGCCCCCTTGGCGTCGCTCTGGCTGTCGCCTGGCTGTGCCTGGTCCCGGCGACTCAAGCCGCCGAGCCGAAAGGTCTGGGAGACCCGGGGCAACTCACCGGGCTGCGGGTTGAGCCGAATCTGAATGGGCAAGGGGTCGTGCTGCGTGGCCGTGACAGCCGCCAACAACTCTTCGTGACGGGCGAGTATTCGACCGGTCAACTCCGCGATCACACCCGGCAGGTGCAGTTCGTCGTCGAACCGGCCGATCTCGTCAGCATCGACGCCACGGGGTTCATGACGCCGCTTAAAGACGGTGCCGGCACGGTGCGGGCGGTTTCTTCGGCGGGACCATCGGCGGCGGTGGCGGTGAACGTCTCCGGGATTGAGAACGATCTGCCGGTCAACTTCCCAAATCAAATCGTTCCCATCTTCACCAAGCTGAGCTGCAACAGCGGGGGCTGTCACGGCAAGGCGAGTGGACAAAACGGCTTCAAGCTGTCGTTGCTCGGCTTCTATCCCGAAGATGATCACGAGTTTCTGGTGAAGGAAGGTCGCGGCCGCCGCATTTTCACCCCCGCGCCGACGCAAAGCCTGCTCCTGACCAAGCCGGTCGGGCAATCGCCCCACGGCGGCGGGAAGCGAATGGATGTCGACAGCTTCGAGTATCGCCTGATCTCCCGCTGGATTCAGCAGGGAATGCCTTACGGCAAGCCCGAGGATCCGACCGTCGTGGGCATCAAGTGCCTCCCCGAAGGCCGGGTGATGGATCGCAAGACCGATCAGCAGATCACCGTCCTCGCCCTCTACAGCGACGGGACCACCGAAGACGTGACGCGGATGGCTTTGTTCGAGGCCAACGACACCGAGATGGCCGAAGTCACCACGACTGGCCTCGTGTCGACGCACGAGCTCGCCGGCGAAGTCGCGATCATGGCTCGTTACCAAGGCCAGGTCTCGACGTTCCGGGCGACGATCCCGCTCGGGGCCGAGTTCACCGAGAAGCCGCCCGTCAAGAACCTCGTCGACGAAGCGGTCTTCGGAAAGCTCGCGGTCCTGGGGATTCCGTCGTCGCCGGTCGCCGATGACGCGACCTTCATGCGTCGCGTCTCGATCGACATCACCGGGACCGTCCCCACCGAAAGTGAAGTCCGCGCGTTCCTCGCCGATACCAACCCATCCAAGCGCGACGCGCTGATCGATCGGCTGCTGGAAAGCCCGGCGTACGCCGACTACTTCGCCAACAAATGGAACATGGTCCTCCGCAACAAGCGGGACGGCAACGACCTGCAGACCTCCACGTTCGGGTTCCACCGCTGGCTGTGGTCGAACCTGTACGACAACAAACCCTACGACCAGATGGTCCGCGAGCTCCTCACCGCGTCGGGCAGCCCGGATGAGCAGCCCGCCGTCACGTGGTACCGCGAGGTCGATCAGACCAACGAGCAGGTCGAAGACGTCGCTCAGCTCTTCCTCGGGTTGCGGATCCAATGTGCCCGCTGCCACCATCACCCATTCGAGAAGTGGAGCCAGGACGACTATTACGGCCTCGCCGCCTTCTTCAGCCGTGTCGGTCGCAAGCCGCTGGTGGGGAGCACCCCCAACATCACCGACAAGCGAATTTTCCACATCGACACGCAAGGGGCCCCGCAGGCCCGCAACGAACGCTCCGGCAAGATGCTGTCGCCGACCGGCCTGGGCAGCCCGGCGCTGACGTTGACTCCCGAGGAAGACCCGCGGGTTCACCTCGCCGACTGGATGGCCGACCCAAAGAATCCGTTCTTCGCGAAGGCGCTCGTCAATCGCTACTGGAAGCACTTCTTCAGCCGGGGCATCGTCGAACCCGAAGACGACATGCGGGAAACGAACCCGCCGACCAACCCGGAGTTGCTGAATCGGCTCGCGGAAAGCTTCGTGGCGAGCGGGTTCGATCTGAAGCACCTGGTCCGGACGATCTGCCAATCCTCGACCTACCAGCTCAGCTCGCTCCCCAACGATTACAACCTGAAGGACAAGCAGAATTTCTCACGGTACTACCCGAAGCGGTTGTCGGCGGAAGTCCTGTACGACGCCTTCCATCAGGTGACGGGAACGACGCAGCAATTCGGCGGTCTCCCGGCGGGGATCCGTTCGATGGAAATTCCCGATCCGTCGATGTCCCAAAACGTCTACTTCCTGAAGGTCTTCGGGATGCCCCAGGGGGACACGGCGTGTGAATGCGAACGCTCGCAGGAGGCCAACCTCGCGCAGAGCCTGCACCTGCTCAACAGCAGCGAAGTCCAGGGGAAGGTCGCCGACGGCAACGCTCGCCCCGCGAAGTTCGCCGCCGACATGAACCGTCCGGCGGACGAGAAGCTGAAGGAGCTCTATCGCTGGGTCTACTCGCGCGAACCCGACGCCGAAGAGCTGGCCCGAGA
>CAYRVS010000031.1:12030-38376 GCA_964427725.1 uncultured Planctomycetaceae bacterium
CCTCGAAAAGCACAAAGACAATCCGAAGCTGGCCTATGAAGACATCACGTGGGCCCTGGTCAACACCAAGGAGTTCCTGTTCAACCACTAAGCCCGTCTTCACCTTCCCCGGATCGATAATCCTGGTCGAAGGTGGTTGCCGACGCTGGCCCGGCCTCCCCCCGCCCGGGGAGAATGCACGGCTCGATGGCCGCGCGGGCCCAAGGGACTTGGTGGTGCGGCACGCGCGAGGGCGAAGCCTTTCGTCGCCGACTCCTCCCGCCGCCGAAATCGACAACTGATTCTGAAGTCTGAAGAAGGAGACCCGGATGCGGACGCCGCGTGGGGTTCAAGGGGGACAGGGCATCCGCCGTGGTCCAGGTCAACACGTCACGTTCGCGCGGATCACCGTCCGTCCACTCGCCGTCCCTTGGCGGGTTCTCCATTGGTCGCTGGCGTTTCTGGTCGCCTGGACGCTGGCGACCGCCACGGTCTTCGCCCAGTTGCCGCTGACGCGGGTTCACTCGGTCTTTCCGGCGGGGGGGCAGGTCGGCACGACGTTCGATCTCGCCGTCACCAAGGGAGACGACCTCGACGAACTCGACCGGCTCCTCTTCAATCATCCGGGGATCGTCGCGACGGCGAAGACCCAGCCGGGGCCGAACGGTCAACCGGAGCTCATTCCCAATCAGTTCACGCTCGCGATCGCCGCCGAGGTCCCCCCCGGCGTCTATGAACTCCGCGCTGTCGGACTGTACGGCATCAGTCACCCGCGGATGTTTCAGGTCGGCACGGCGAAGGAAATCCTCGAAACCGAAATCAACAACACCCGCGAACAGGCGACCGCCGTCGAACCGGGGCAGACGATCAACGGCCGCGTGAACGGGGCCACCGACGTCGACTTCTACAAGTTCGCCGGGACCGCCGGACAACGGCTGGTCTTCGATTGCCAAGCCCAGCGGATCGACTCCAAGCTCGATGCGATCGTTGAGCTGCAGGACGCCGGCGGTCGCCGGTTGGCCGCGGCGCGCGGCACCACCCAGCGCGACGCCGTCCTCGATGTCACGCTGCCCGCGGCGGGAGATTACTTCCTCCGCGTGACCGACTTCATCTACGCGGGCGGCGAAGACCTGTTCTATCGCCTGTCGCTGCGGACCTCGCCGTATGTCGATGTGATCGTCCCTCCCGCCGGTGTCGCGGGCTCGACGGCGACCTACACGCTGTATGGTCGCAATCTGCCGAACGGACAACCGACCCAGCTCGTCCTCAACGGTCGGCCGCTGCAGCAGCAAACGGTCGAGATCACCCTCCCCGCCGACGGGACGACGTGGCCGACCGGATTGCGGGTCGAACCCTACGGCACCGGCAGCGACGCCTTCCCCTACACCTTGGCATCGCCCCAAGGCCCCGCGAACACCATCTCGCTGGGGTATTCGGCAAGCCCGGTCGTGATGGAAACGGAACCAAACAATCTGCCGCCGCAGGTCTTGAAGATCGCGGTTCCCGGAGAGTACGCCGGCGCGTTTCAAGCCAAGGGGGACGTCGACCTCTATCAGTTCGAGGCCAAGGCGGGGGAAGTCGTCTGGATCGACGTCCTCGGACAACGGCTGGGCACCGGCAGCGATCCGCATCTCACCATCGATCAAGTGACCGTGAACGACAAGGGGGAAGAGACCCTGAAGCGGATCACGGCGGTGGACGACGAACCCACGAATCTCCTGCCGATCGTCTTCGAGACCCAGCACGACGATCCGGTGGTCAAGTTCGCCGCGCCGGCCGACGGGACCTATCGCCTCGCGCTGCGCGATCGCTACGGCGCGAGTCGCGGCTCGATCGGTCTGCAATATCGGCTAACGCTCCGTCGCGAGCAGCCCGACTTCCGCGTCGCGGTGATCACCGAGTATCCCCAGGCGGCGAACGTCAAGAACCCGCAACCGGGGTCGGTCGTCCTGCGGCAGGGAGACCAGGTTCTGGCATGGGTCGTGGTCTATCGCCGCGATGGTTTCGAAGGGGATGTCGACATCGTCGTCGAGGGTCTCCCCCCCGGCGTGACGTGTCGCGACATCAGCGTGGGGACCAAGCCCTCGCAAGGACTGCTCGTCTTCGAGTCCACGGAAGACGCCGCGCCGTGGGCGGGTGTGGTGAAGGTGCTCGGCAAGGCGAAGATCAGCGATCCCGTCGCGGCCGCCGCCGTGATGACCGCCGCCGCCGCGATCAAGCCGCTGACCGATGCGGTGACGGCGACGACGGCGGCGGTGGCGAAACCGGCCGCCGAGTTGCAGCAGGGACAGACCGAACTCGCCGCCGCGCAGCAGGAACTCGCCGCGAAGCCCGATGACGAAGCGCTCCAGCAGAAGGTCGCCGCCGCCGAAGCGAAGGTGACGACGCTGAAGCAGGCGCATGATGTGGCGGTCGCCGCGAAAACGGCGGCGGACCAGAAGCTCGCGGAAGGTCAGGCGGCGCTGGTGACGGCGGAGCAGGCCAAGCAAGCCGCGACCAAGGACTACCAGCGTGAAGCGCGTTACGCGACGATGGCGATCGGCGGGAACGGGAACGTGCCGGGTCGCCCGCGGCTGACCGATGGGCTCGAACTCGCGGTGCTCGGCGAGAAGGCTCCATTCCAGGTGAAGACCGACGTCCACCGGGTCGTCGCGAATCATGGCCGGCAGATTCTGGTTCCCGTGAAGGCGATTCGTCGCGACGGGTTCGATGCCGACATCGCGATGACCTTCGTCGGCCAACCGCAGAACGTGCAGATCGAGAACAAGCCGATCAAGAAGGGGGCCCCCGAGGAGGTCTACCGCGTCTTCATCCCCGCGAACGCGCCGGTGGGGACATATGTCCTGCATCTGATGGCGCAGGCGCAGGTGTCGTATCGTCGCAATCCGCAAAAGGCCGATCGGCTGAAGGCGGAGTTCGACGCGACGGACAAGGCCGCCGCCGCCGCCGTCGAAGCGCAGAAAGCCGCGACCGCCAAGCGCGACGAAGCGGTCAAACAGGCGACGCAGTTGCAGGAGGAATTGAAGAAAGCGACCGAAGCGAAAGCCGCCGCCGACAAGGCGCTGGTCGATGCCCAAGCCGCCGAGAAAGTCGCCGCTGACGCGGTCACCAATGCCGGTGAGGACGCCACGAAAAAAGCGGAGGCCGAGAAGCTCCTCACCGACGCGCAAGCCGTCACCAAGACCGCCCAAGAGAACGTCACCAAAGCCGAAGCCGCCCGGGTCGATGCCGAAGCCAAAGCGAAAGCGGGCGAGGAAGCGAAGACGACGGCGGAGACCGAATTCAAGACCGCGGACGAGGCCGTGAAGACGACCGCCGCCGCGAAGACCGCCGCTGAACAACGCTTCAAGCAGGCCGACGAAGCCGCCAAGGCAAAGAACCTGAACTTCACCCCGCCGACCACGCCGATCGTCCTGACGATCAAGCCCGCGCCATGCACGGTGGCGGTCGCCCCCGCGAACGGCGGCAACCTCAAGCGCGGCGAGAAGGTCGAAGTGAAGGTGACGATCACCCGGCAAAACAACTTCACCGGCCCGGTGACGGTCGGGCTCGATTTGCCGCCGGGCGTCGTCGGCCTTACGGCCGCGCCGGTCACCATCGCCGCCGATCAAACGGAAGGGACACTGGTCGTGGAAGCGAACGGCGAAGCGACGATGGGGGCGATCGCAAACCTGGTGGTCCGCGCCGCCGCCGCGTTTGATGGCGACGCGCTGGTCGATCAGCCCTTGCCGCTCACCGTGGCCCAGTAAGCCCCTCGCACAAACACCACCGGCCGACCTCGCGTTGGTCCGTCCTATTGGCGGCAGACCCGCCCGGAATTGAGAGCGTGATGCAACACTTCCTCGCCACCACCCGGTTGATCGTGATCTTGTCCGCGACGACGTCGGCGGCGTTCGCGCAAGTCGCCGTCCAACCCGTCGCGTCCGGGGCCATCGAACCCGCCGCCGTGAAGCTCGACCGCCCGACCAGTTTCGAGCAGGACATCCAGCCGATCCTCGACGAGAAATGCGTCGCCTGTCACAACGTGGCGATCGCCGAAAGTCGTCTTGTCCTCGAAGACGTCGCCGCGATGCTCAAGGGGGGCAAGCGCGGTCCGGCTCTCGTCCCCAAGGATCCGGCGAAGAGTCTGCTCTATCTTCTCGCGGCCCGCAGTCATGACCCCGTCATGCCGCCGCTCCCCAACTCCGCTTCCGCCACCGCGTTCACGCCGCAGGAGCTCGGCACCCTCAAGTTGTGGATCGAGGAAGGGGCCCCCTCCTCCGGCTCCACCAGCGCGGCCCCGCTCGCCTGGCAATCGATCCCCGAGCAGCTTCACGCGATCTATGCGCTGTCACTGTCGCAATGGGGCCGCTACGTCGCCGCTGGCCGGGCCAATCAGATCGACATGTACGACCTCGCCCGCGGCGAGTACCTCGGTCGACTCACCGACCCGAACCTCGCGAACCTGATCGTCAACGACAAACCCCTCTACCCGCGCGGCGCCGCCGATCAAGACTTCGTTCACGCCCTCGCGTTCCATCCCTCGGGGAATCTCCTCGCGTCCGGCGGGTATCGCTCGGTGAAGCTGTGGCAACGGGGCGAGAACGTCCAACGGAAAGCCATTCCGCTCGATCAACCCGGCACCGCGACCACATTGTCTCCCGATGGAAAATTGATCGCGGTGGCCCTCGCCGACCATACGATCCGCCTGATTCAGGTCGCCGACGGACAGACGGTGAAGACCCTCACGGGTCACGCCGCGCCGGTGACGGGGCTGCAATTCTCGGCCGATGGCGCGCAGCTCTTCTCGGCCGCGAAAGACAAGACCGTCCGTTTATGGACCGTCGCCGATGGCCAACCCGCCAGTCAGCTCGACACCCCCGCCGAGATCACCACGCTGCTCCTCGCGGCGGACGGTAAGCGGGTCTACACCGCCCATGTCGACAACAACGTCGCCGGCTGGAACGTCCCGTTCGACGCGCCAAAACCCGCTGAAGGGGATAAGCCCGCCGAGCCGGTGAAGCCGGTTGTCGAAATGAAGGGGCATGGCGGAGCGATCGTCGGCTTGGCGCATGTCCCCAATCAACCGCGCATCGTGTCAGGCTCCGCCGACGGAACCTGGCGGCAATGGGACATCAACAACGGCGGCCAAGTCGCGGCGGGCAATCACGGGGGCGCGATCACGGCGATCGCCATCAAGCCCGATGGGCAATTCCTCGCGACGGCGGGGGGCAACTACGCCAAACTGTGGAACATCAACGGGCAAGAGGTCGCCACCCTGAAGGGGGATCTCGCCCAGACCAATCGCGTGACGCTGCTGACCGAGGACGACGCGGTCGCGAAGTCGCGCGTCGCCAATTCCGACGCATCCTTCAAGGCCGCCGAGAAGAACCATCAGGAACGGGTCGACCAGACCAAGAAGGCGAACGAAGCGAAGACCAAGGCCGAGACCGACCTGACCGCCGCGAAGGAAAAAGAGAAGCCGCTGCTGGAGGCGGTCGCGGCGGCGAAGAAGGAACTTGAAGGGAACCCCAACGACGAGGCCTTGAAGAAGAAGGTCACCGACGCCGAGGCGGCCGCCAACAAAGAGACCGAGGGGGTCAAGAAGGCGCAGGAAGCCCTCGACGCCGCGGTGAAGGCGATCGCCCAGGCGGAACAAGGTCAGAAACTCGCCGACGAACGGATGCAGGAGGCGAAGCGGCTGCTCGAGGTCGAACAGGCCGCCGCGAAGACCGCCGAAGAGACCCTGAACGCCCGCAAGGCCGAACTGCCGAACTACGAGAAGCCGCTCCACGCGGTCGCCTTCGCGGTCGATGGTCGGCACGTCGCCACGGCGGGGGACGACGGCGTGATTCGCACGTGGGACGCGAAGACCGGCAAGCCCCTCGATGAGCTCCGCGGTCCAACGGCCCCGCTCACGCACCTCGTCGCCGCCGCCGAGCATGGGCTCCTCAGTCTCGGCGACGAAAAGTCGCTGATCCTCTGGGACGCCGATCCCGAGTGGCGCTACGCCGGCGTCTTGGGCCCCTCGAACGACGCTCCGCTCGATCGCGGCCCGTCGCCCATGGTCGACCGCGTCCTCTCTCTCGCCTTCAGTCCCGACGGGAAGTTCCTCGCGACGGGCGGCGGCGATCCCTCGCGCAGCGGCGAAATCCTCCTTTGGAACATCGAGACCCGCGCCTTCGTGAAGGCCTTCCCCGAAGCCCACAGCGACACCGTCTTCAGTCTCGATTTCTCCCGCGACGGCAAATGGCTCCTCTCCGGGGCCGCCGACAAGTTCGTCAAGGTGCACGACGTCGAAACGGCGAAGCTGGTCCGCTCGTTCGAGGGGCACACCCATCACGTGTTGGGGGTCGGCTTCAAGGCCGACACCAGCCGCATCGCCTCGGCCGGGGCCGATAACGCCATCAAGATCTGGAACGTCGAGACCGGCGAACAACACCGCACGATTCAAAATTACTCGAAGCAGGTGACGGCGATCCGCTTCATCGGGACCGGCGACAACATCGTCTCGTGCAGCGGCGACAAGTCGGTCAAGTTCCACCGCGCCAACGACGGCGGCAACTACCGCGGCTTCGGCGGCGCGACCGACTTCGTCTACGCCGTCGCCGCCCTCCGCGACGAATCACTCGTCGTCGCCGGCGGCGAAGACGGCGTCCTCCGCGTCTGGAACGGCACCAACGCCCAAGTCCTCTTCAACTTCGAGCCCCCGAAACCGCCGGAAAACCAGCAAGCGGCGCGGTGATCCCCGCCAACCACCATCTTAGCCCCGGGTCAATGCCCCGGGGCTTGCGTGTCGTACACGGAGCTACCGAATACGCTGGGCGAGAGTCCCTTCGTAGGCTGAGTTAGCGCAGCGTAACCCAGCAATTCGGTCCGGTTCTCGCTGGGTCTCGCTACGCACAACCCAGTCTACGAAGAGTATTCAGGGATGGCTGGGCCACTTACAGATCAACGCGTTGTATGTTGATCCAGGCAGTCCCCAGGAAAGCGGCTATGCGGCGAGTTTTCATTCGATGCTGGTGGACGAGTTCCTGAGCCGGGAACAGTTCGCGAGCGTGGTCCAGCCCCGGCGGCTGACGGCGGCTTGGCGAGAGGATGACAACCATGACCGGCCGGACAGTTCTCTGGGGGATGTGACCCCGGCGGGGTACGCGTCCCGCAGTGCGGATTCCATTCTGCAGCGGCCAGAGTCGCAGCCGAAGGTCTCTCTTCGGAATGGAAGCCGCACTGCGTTACCCAACCGGAACTCTCATAGCCCCTGTTACAGAAAATGGAGGCAGGCTATCGCCATTTGACCTGAATTTGGGGCTTCAGATTACTCCTCGTTGTGTTCCATGTTGCGATCCACCCCGTTCTTTGGATGATCGTTATCGGCAACTTCGATTTTGGCTTTCGAATGCTCGGCCCAAATCACGACGGCTTCCGCAACGTAGGCCACGCCGATGACAAAACAGATGACCATGTGTGCATGTGCCACGACACTCTCCCGACTGCGAGGGGTGGGGATAGGAACCGGCCCTGCGAAAGGGGCACTTGGATTGTTGCGTGCCAAGCGAAATGGGGAAGTGCGTTGAAGTCACCTAATTGAAGGGTGTTGCGGCCATTGCGGACATTGTTTTGCGGAGGTCGTTGCGGTAGCATGGAAACAAAGAGGCTAGGACTTATCGGCATTTCTTGAAGCGACTGAGGTGTCCGCAATTTCCGCAACCCATTTGTGCAGAACCGTCAGGCCAGCCCGTGTAGCAGTAACAGAATATCCCCAACTGGACACTTTGGCTTACAGTGCGCGAAATCATCAATCTGGAGCTTCTTGGCATTACCCATTTTACCGGAATATCCCATAATGATCATCTGTATGCCTCGGAACGAATTGCCGCAACAGCCTGCGATCGTCTAGGTGTCTCGTTGACTGCCGCAACAGTCCGTTGCGGCAGTTTTTGCCGATAGGGACCGTTTTGACGAGGATAGTCTAGATCATGCATCCAGACGATTTCTGTGATTGGATCGATCGGATTGCCAAAGCCAGCAATTTGGAGTCAGCCCCTTCTGAAGGGATAGACTTTTGGACAGTCATGTTGGCGAGTCTGCAGAGAAAAGCCGGTAAACGTGGAGTGGACCGAATTCTCTCTGAGTTCTACGCATGTCGGGCAAATCAGGAGAAGGAAGTCCGGTCTGCCCCTCTGATAAGGAAGAGGAAGCAAACTAACGAGCCCCATACAGTGGAGTCGCTCAAGTATTTGACCGCAGATCTTAGAAATGCTCTGGAATCAATCCAGGGCAAGCTCCCACGAACTGAACACATCACTATCGAACTGTGTAAAGAAGAAGGGGGAAGTCTCCTACGATATCGATTGGTTGAACGATGTAAGCAACCGTCCGTTCTGGATGAAGAGACCCCATCGAATTCCGAGCAGCCGCCTTCACTCAACGGAGTGTGCGTGATTGTCGCATTAATCGAATCTGCTGCGAACGTATCGAACGCGGATATTGGCAAACTCCTGCCCGGTGACAAATGGTCTCTCCGTTCGACGTATCAACCGTTGCTGTACGAGAGTTGTCTAGATTCCCAATCCGGCACTGCGGCGATCTTCAGCCAGTTGGCGGAACGCCTTCTAGAGTGGACGGATGAGAAAGAGGGGCGTACCGCCGCGATCGTATGCCTGCCATCCTCCGTAGGAATTTCGTCTGACCAATTGTGTCCCTATGCTCATGATCTGGCGAGAGGCCCAGACCATTGGGACGCCTACCACGAACCGCTGTCGGGCGATGTGTCTCGCGATCAGGAGATCATGCGCAAACGGAATCGCTATGGCCTATACGTCTCGGGAACGGCGGTCCCTTTCCTCGGTTGTCGCTTTTCGCTCGAACCGGTTGGCGAACTTCGCGTGAACGGGTTCGAGTCTTTCGTTAAGAGTTCCTTCCCCATCATTTATCGCGCATGGGGTCGCCTCATCGACATCGACAGCCTTGGAAAGCATAACCTCGTTCAGAAGCATTCGTCTCCTGTCCATGGGATCGTCGACTACGAGGCAGGGAATCTCATCCACTCGCAGACGATCGCGGTTTCTCTGCTAGAGGGCTATCTGAAAGACTCATCCGCGCTGGTCCTCCATTGGCAATGCCATCACTCCCGCAAGGATGACCTGCTGGCCCCGATCGAAGAGAGTCTACGTCCGCACCTCGACTTCAATCGCAGGAGAGAAGGCGACCTGTCTCCCATCGACACCGCAAAAGACTGGCTGAAACGACGGCTCTCCTCGGTGACGGAACATGAACGCAATTCATTTGCCAGTTTTCTCGTCGGATCGCGCACCAGTAAGGATTTTGCCAATCTCCCGCACGTGCTGAGTCGCCTTCTATTGGAAAGCCAGGTTCGCGTCGTCGTAGAGAACTGGCAGTGGGCAGACGAATCGCTTCGAAACCTCCTCAGCGGAGTTGAACGAGCGATTCATGACTTGACTGACACTCGACTTGACCTGTCACGGATCACGATCGATCCCGCCAGTATCTCCCTAGCGCCCGATTTGGATGAACTCGATCGACGATCCTTGGTTGACAATCCGGACCTCCATGACCTTCTCGCAGTGGCAGCGGCTCTCGGAATCAACTTCCTTCTTTCCTGGCTGCGATTCTGCTGGATCCAATTGGCCCCTGCAGAACGCAACGGCGAGAGCTTCCGTCAGACACTCGATACGGCCTATCAAAGGGGATATCTGAAATTCTCTAGCCTGCTGGCAGATTCGAACAATCCCGGCCGTCGCTATAGAAAGGTTCAGTTCGCGAGCGCTTGGTTCTTCGAGCAACTCCAGTCCGATATTGTGGTCGCCACAAAACGCCAACAGGTCCACCGGATCTTCATGGTACGCTTTCAGAAATATGCTGCGGAGAAGGGGGTTGACAAACTGCGGTCGAAGATTCACATTTTCCGAATCGCCAAAGAAGCCGTAAACCACCCGCATACCGAGATTAATTGTTGGCGTGAACTTAGCGAGCTCGCCTTGATTGTTGGAGTACGAGCCAGCGCGACAGGCGCGTATCACGAAGCGTTGAACCGACTATACGTGGCCTTTAAGTGGTCCGATAGAATTGAGGAAGTCCGCGACGCTAAAAGTGTGGAATTACGACTGGGGATCGCCATGCATATCGGCTCCACAATGCTGTATATGCCCCCACACCAGCCGATTGAAGAACAGGCTATTCAGTGTTTTAAGGAAGTCTTGAAGTCCGATTCCGATGGCCCGACAGGGGAAGAACCATTCGAGACTATTTCACTGAGAAAAGTGCTGACCTTCTATCGAACGTGGGCAGGGCTATGCCTTTGGAATGAAAGCCTCTCCGACGCCTACAACGCTTCGTCGATATTAAAGAGGATTGCCACCAACAAACAAAGGCATGACGTGGTCATGGAAGCCAATCACTTACTCTCCGTGGCTCTTTTTCAACAAGGGAAATTTGAAGAATCAGCCAATGCCGCTCGCGAAGGACGCCTGTATTGTGAGGGACATGCAGGATTGAGACCCAACGATCCCGAACAGTTCGGGAATCATGACGGTCGAGTCTGCTGCAAGGCCTTTGAAGCCTTGAGCACCCTGATTATGGAGGGTGAATCCAAGTCGTCACAGGAATCAATCACGCGTCTACTGGAGTTCTGTGCTGACACACACAATGATGGCGAAGAACGGACAGATCCAGTCAGTCGAAATATAGGTTACGGCTACGCTGCTTTATATTATTTTCTTCTTGAGCGATATGTGGATGCGAAAGAGATTCTACGGCGAGTTCCCAAGATCGACGAGGGTCATCATGAGAAATCTCGATGGGATCTGTTCATTGAGAATCTTTCAATATGTGCCCGGATCGGGGAGAACTGGCAGCTGCCAGCTGAGAATCAACGGAGCTGGGCTCCCATTCTCGAGGACATGGACAAGGCAAGGAGTTCATGGAAGCCGCGCGAGCACAGTCTGCTATGGCGTGTGTTCTCAGCAGTTGCGAAGTGGCACATCGATCGGGAAGATTCTTTTCGTCAATTCGACGAGATTGTCAGTGATATGCCACGGCGTCAAGAGCGGTATTTCAATCCACAGATTTATCGCTTCTATGCTTGGTTCCGAGAACATAACCGAGAATATTCAATTAGCCGAGAACTGCTGAAAGATGGACTTGAATTGTCCGTCGAAATTAAATCGCTCTTGTTCCAAAATCGACTACAAGATGAGCTAAACCGGATGACGGACATTCCAAGTGAATTCGAAAGAACGGATAGTCTCGATTACGGTACCTAGCCAAGCACCGAACGGCGGTCGCCCATCACCGTGGTGCGTCGAGACGCACCCTACAGCTGCTGGCTTCGCCAGTGCGAACCGGAGCACCCTTCAGGCGGTCTTTCCGAATTCGGTGAGGCTCACCCGAAATGGGTCCGCAGCATTTCGAGGCTCTGCCGCACGCCGTCGAGCACCGGGGCCTTCCCCTCGAACTCCAGCGACACCCAGCCGCGGTAGTTCGCCTGCCGGAAGACCTCGGCGATCCGGGCGTAGTCCAGATCGAGTTCGTACCACTGTCCGCCGCCGTAGTAGGTCTTGGCCTGCAACAGCACGCAATCCGCCGCGACCGCCGCGAGTTTGGCGTACGGGTCCTCCAGAAAGTTCCCGGTATCGAGCGTCACCCGCAGCCACGGCGAGTCGACCGCATCGACGATCCGCCGCAATCCCTCGGGAGTCCGACCAAGCCCCCAATGGTTCTCCAGCCCCATTACGACGCCCCTGCGCCCCGCTTCAATCGCCAGTTTGCCATACGCCTCGATGACCCAGCCGAAACCCGCTTCGTCGGTGTGTCCGGGCAGCGGATCCTCCAGCCCGCGATGGGCCATCAGATCATCGAAGTTCTTGCGGGTCCCCCACGTGCCGCTGTTGACCCGCATCGTCGGAATGCCGAGTCGATAGGCCTGCTCGAGACACTCGACCGTCGTCTCGAAGTTCCGCCGCCGCACGTCCGCGTCGGGGCTCACGAAGCCCTGGTGCGTCGAATAGCCCATCAGCGGCAGCCCCAGCGCTTGGGCGCGGCGTTTGATCTCATGGAGCGCTTCCGGCGACGTGTCGACCAGTTGCCGCTGCAGCAGCTCGACCCCGTCGAACCCCAACTCGGCGGCCGCTTCCAGGCACGCTCCGATCGGTCGCCACGCTTCGTGCTGAAACCGCCAGAACGAGTAGGTCGAAACCCCGATCGGCGTCCGCCGCCGCGGCGTGTCGGAAGCCGCTTTCGCCGAGACCTCCACGGTCGGCGACTCTTGTCCACGCGCGACGACCGCTCCCCATCCGACGACCGCCAGCGATCCCCCGCACAACGACAGAAATTCACGGCGATCACCCATCGGTGGTATTCCTTGTGAAGTTCGTAGGCTGGGTTAGCCGCAGGCGTAACCCAGCTTGGGTCTGACGAAGGGCCGCGTCCCGCTACATTACGGACGTGGTCCTAACCCTCCGGGATGTCGCGGAAAGATAACGCGGCGTCCCGCAGGTCGTCGGCCCAGCTTCGGCGGCAGCGGTGGATCGCGGCGGCAAGAGCCTGCCGCGTCATTCGGGACAGCAGGCCGCGATACCAAAGGACCGGCCATAGCGGCGGGATCAGGCATTGGACCCAATACGGTGGGCGGCAGCGGTTCGCCCAAGTTTGCTCCTCGTGGTAGAGCGCGAGCCCGTCGGCCACGAACGCGATTTTCGCGGCCCGGACCTCGGCGGCGGGCAGACCCGCCAGGGAACGCTCGAATTCGGACAACGGTCTGAAGATTCGGGCGCGGGGATCGTTGGGCACTTCGGATCGGTCCCATCGTGTGAGTGTGTGGCGGACCCCGCTCTGATGCTCGGGTCTCGCAGGGAAAACCGCGCTTCCGCGTCGGTGATCGTTCGAGAATATCGGTCGGACCGGGACTGTCAATTTCGCTCGCGCCGTCGTCGGGTGACGCGGTCTGGGTTCCGAAATTTTACCACGAATAGCGCCCATCCCCTCGTCGCGCCGTGACCGAATATCGACGAGCTAGCGATACGCCGTTGTTGTGACCCGGCCATGCTTCGTCGGGTCGCTGGACCGACCGGCGGCGACGGCTTCCGTGTTCGCGGGCAAGTCGTCGCCGTGTTTCTCGACTCGCCCGGAGCGGGCGGGGAAGATCGACGCGATCCGGAACCACATGGGGAATTTCCACGACGCGACGCGGTCGCGGAAGACGCCGATTTCGGATCTCGAAAGCCAGCATCGGACCGCGACGACCTGTCATCTGGGGAACATCGCCTGCCGCCTGGGCCGACCGCTCAAGTGGAACCCGACGACGGAAACCTTCGTCGATGATCCCGAAGCGACGACGTATCTCGCCCGCGAACGCCGCGCGGGGTATGAATTGGTGTGAAGGTCCGGGCCGCGATCGTCCGGGGGGTCACGATGTCGTCACGGGAATCGGAAGAACTGATCCGACGCAGCGGGCCACCTGGAACCGCGCTGCTCGAAGTCGGAACCGATCATCGACTCGCCGATCCCGAACCGCTCGCCGCGCTCGGTCGAGCGTGCCTGAGTTGGAAGGAACAGACTGGATGACCGCGTTGCCGCGGCGGATCGTGGTGTGGACCGGGGGCGTCTTGCTCTTGGCGATATTCGCCGTGCTGCTGTGGAATGGGCGACGCGGCGGGGTCCGGGTCACGGTCCGTAATGCGGGCCCCGAGTCGCTACGGTCGCTGGTGTTGCACGTCACCGGAGCGGTGTTTCCCGTCGGGGATCTCGCCGCCGGTCAAGCCTTGACCGCGACGGTCCGGTCGAGGGGCGAGAGTCACCTCGAGCTGGAATTTGAGACCGGTCACGGCCGCCGACGGCTCGACGCGGGGGGGTTCTTCGAGCCGGGCTATCGAGGTCACTATGAGGTCGTGATCGCGGACGGAACGATCCGCTCGACCCGCGACGCCGTCACCCTCGGGTGGTGAAGGATTCCGATCAGGTCGGCCGCGCTGTTCCCCCGACCTCACTTCCGCTTGCGGGTCGACAGCGGATCTTTCCACTGCCGCAACTGCTGGCGCATGTCGCGCAGGTTGATGTTGCAGGGGGGGAGGCGGAGTTCCGATTCAAACTCGGGGGACTGCCAGCGGTCTTCCTCCTGCTGCAGCCGATTCAGTTCCTCCTCGAGCGCCCGCAGCCACGGGGGAACATCGAGCCCCGACCCCGACGTCGTCTTGAGGTAATCCTCCGCAAGCTCCTGCAGCCACTTGAACGCGGGGGGATCGACCGGTTCCGGGGGCTCTTTGACGGTCTTGCGGCGGCCGCGCGTCGGTTTCGCGGGAGCCGCCGGCGGCGGTTGCTCGCTCCGCCGGCGTGATTCCGTACACGCGGGCCCCAAGAGCGCGATCATCTTGTTGATCGCCAGCGGCTTGACGAACCGTTCCTGCAGGTGATTGGTGACCGACGGCAACCGCATGCCGTATTTGCGTTCGAGGCGTTCGAGCTCCTCCAGATGCCGGGCCGCCATGTCTTCGGTTTTGATGGCGAAGACGTCCTCCCAGATTTGGGCGGCCTCCTCCTTGCCGCTGCGGGCGAGGACTTCATGCGCGAGCGCGACCGGCAGCAGGTTCCAGGCATCGCGATCGTAGGCGGTTTCCAGCCGCAGGAAATCGAGCAGGCAGAAGAACGATTGGCCGTAGTCGGACTGCGTCGTCGTCGAGTTGTACTCGAGGAACCGGTCGTACCGTTCGACGACGATCTGATAGATCATCCCCAGATGTTCGACGACGTGCTCGTGATCGATCCGTCCCGCCTCCAAATCGGCAAGCAACTTCGATGGATGGAGCGGATCCTCGTTCTCGGCGAGGTAGGCGAGAAACGCGTCGACGTGCTGATGGAGGATCGCCCGGACATTGCCCAAGGTCAGTTGGCGGGCGTTGAACAGCTCGTCGCCATAGGTCTCGATGAAGGTCTTCGTCTCGTCCCAGACGGCGTCGACCTTGAGCGCCTCGACCGTCGACAGCCGCATCGACGCGCTATGGTCGAGCCATTGATCGAGATAGAGCTCGACGATGCCGCCGATCAGTTCGATCAGTTCCTCGTCGCCGAACCGGCCGGCCTTCCACTTTCGCGACGCGTCGACGACGCACTCCAGCGAGCTTTTCAGCGCGATCCGGAACAGCCGATCGAATTCGGTGACGGCGAGCCCCTGCGGCCGCGACGCCCGCTCCATCTGATGAGCCGTCCGCAGGATATGCCACGTCTCGCGGATCAGGCCGAGTTGCGGGAGGTGCCGCAATAACCGTCGGATCAGCGATTGGATCGAGCGAGCCGCGAGAATCTGATCGGGTTCGCCCCCGTGATCGAGCGGGACATAGAGCAGCGGTTGCTTGCGAAGCGCCCGTTGCAAGGCGGGCAAGACGCGGCGAACCTCGGCGGCATCCCCCGCATGGAGCGGCCGTAACACGCCGATGATCGCCTGCTCGAGCGGCTCGGGCGGCGCTTCGGCGTCGTCGGTGGGGCACGCGGCGAGCAACGACCACTGCGCCGAGCGGAACGCCACGCTGGTGTTGAGCGTGGTTTGTAACAAATAGAGCTTGGTCTGCAGTTGGGCGTCGTACTCGACGTTGGAATCATGATCCCCGGGCGGGGCCGACAACTCGCGCTGCCAAAGCTCCTGCACCAGTTGCCGCAGTTCCTTCTGAATCTCGACGGTCCGCGACAACCAGCCTTGCAGGTGTTCGCCCCGTTCGCTCCAAGGGGTGGCGGAGCGGGCGCTCTGGGCGGCGGCGGTTTGCCACAACTGCGCGAGCATCCGCAGAAAATGGAGCCGCGGTTCGAGCAACCGTTCGAACTCCTCGAACTCGCCGGCATCGGGGAGCGCGCCCCGTTCATCCATCGTCTCGCCGAACGTTCCGTCGTCGGCGCTGTCGCGGAAGACGACCCCTTCATACGCCGCGCCGAACAAGCCGTGCTCGCCCTCCTCGTCGTCGTCCTCCTCGGGGGGCGACCAGCCGCGGCCGCCGACGAATTCCGCCAGTCGCGGCACCTGCCAGAAGTCCCCCGCGTTCGCCTCCAGATAATCAAACAGCCGACGCAGCATCGGCCACGGGTCGGCGTACGTCGTCGACGACCCGTCGTCCGTGGCGGCCGGAACGACTTGGGAACCGATCTGATCGACGCACCGCATCAACAGGCGATCGAACGACAGGGGGGCGGCTTGCAGGCCCACGTCTTCGGCTTCGCTGAGCCACTGCATCAACAAGCCCAGCGAGGCGACGGTGTCGTGCCGATCCAACAGCGCGGTGACGACCTGCGCGTAGGCCATCGCCGACTCGAAGTCCTGCACGTGCTGTCGCCAGAAGACGATGTTGCCGGCCGCTTCCCCCGCCGCGCGCCACTCGGCAAGGGCCTTCGCGACCCGCCGGGCCGACTCCAGATGCTCTTGCCCGGAGACTTCGGGGAGGTCCTCCACCGTCGTCGAACCGAACTTGTCCCAATACGCCGTGAACCGCTCGAACTTCGCGAGGATCTCGGCCTCGAGCGTCCCTTCCGCGCGGGCCGCGGCCTCCTCCAGTGCGCGGGAATAACTCTCCAGAATCCCCTCGACCAGATGGAGCAACACCTCCACCCGATGATCCGGAACGCTGTCCTCGCGCGTTGTGAAGAGCGGATACTGCCCCTGAAAACCCAGGATGTTCCAGGGGTCGGCGAGCGCCCCGCAATCGATCCCCCGCAGGAGTTGCGCCTCGGCCTCGGTGACCAGCTTCACCGCCGAGCCGACGTCTCCCCGATCGAGCGATTGCTTCACCGCCGAGAGCCGCCATTGGACTTCGCATTCAAACCGCGCCGCGGCGCAGGGGATCACCGCCGCTTGTCGCCGCGCCGCGTCGGGGAAGGCCATCCGCGCGAAGAGATACGCCAGATGCCGCCGCTGCACCTGCTGGGTGCCGTATTGCGCAAGATAAAAATTGAGATGCTGGCGAACATGCCCGAAGGGCTGCTGCGTCGTTTTCGCGTGCTTTTGCAATCGCTTGGCTCGGGCCCCGGTCGAGGCTTCCAGCAATCGCGCGTAAAAGGCGTCGCGCTGCCGGGCGACCTTGGGAAGCAGCGACGTCAGCGAGACGGTCGAATCAAACGTCTCGGGTCCCGACCCGCTGATCGCCGACGCCATCAGGATGGTCCCGCTGAGGACGGCGGCGGCATCGAACAGGACCTCTTCGACCGACACCCGTTTCTGCAGATCGATCCACGACAGGAGCGCGTCGAGAATCACCTTCCGCACGATGAATCGGCGATAATTCCCCTTCAGATCGATGATGTGGGGATCCCACTCGCCGAACAGGTAGTTCGTCCGCTTGTTCGACGGATGGAGATGGTCGTGCGCGCGGGGATCGAGCGCCAGCTCATCGAGGTTATCGAGCGAGAAATGGGCCTCGGCGAGCAAATCGGCGGGCATCGACCGCAGCAGTTCCAGCGCGCGGCTGATGACCGCCTCATACGGTCCATGCGCGACCCCCGCCCCCTTCAAAAAGAGCGGGAACGGTCGGAACCGTTCATGCGGATAGGGCTCCATCTTGCGGTCGTTTTCCAAGACCGCGACGGGCCGATATCCCACGAAATCATTCAGCCGCTCGAGCGCCCCCGCGACGATCCGCGGCGTCTCGTCCCATGGCCCTCCCTGTTCGAGGATGACCTCCCAGATTCGCGCCAGCAGCAGCGGCTGGTGGAAGTCGTCGTCGGCGAGATGATGGAACAGATCGGCATGAAACTCGCGAAACGCCGGAAGGACATGCTCGAACGCGAGGTCGACCGCCGCCGAGGCTTGCGTGTGATTGAAAAACGCCGGCGCTTCCGCCGCGAGCTGCGCCAGCGATTTCCGCAGCATCTCGGGGAGCTTGGCCCAACCGAGCCGCCCCGTCAGATCGTTCACCAGCCGCTGGAACGCGGGGTCGGGACGACCACTTGAAAAGTTGAGGTACCCGAGCACCTCACGTGCGGCGGCAATGTCCTCGGCGCGGAGTTTCAACGTCCGTGTTCCATGGTCGGCGACTGACGGCCCACCCCGCGGCACCCCAACCGGCGCGTACGGGCCGGACGTCAGCATACGTCACCCCCCGCACCCATCGCAATTCGCGCGGGAAGCCGGGAAGTTCCATCCGTCTTCGGAAGCCGAGGGGTTTCATCCCCTCGGACATTTCCCTGATTCACGCCCCCTCACCTTTCCGCCGACGCTTCCCCGCGGGCTGCCCCGCGGTCGCGGTCCCATCAAAGGGCGCATAACGCGGAAGCCCCGCGGCGTCGACATCGACCAACTGTTCGATCTTCTGCTCGGCCTCATCCAACCGACGATAGCAGTCCCGCAGCAGCTTCACGCCCAGTTCGAAATCGGCGAGCGCCCCCTCCAGCCCCCCTTCGCCCGCTTCGAGCCGTTGCGTGATGAGTTGCAGTTCGGCGAGGGCCGCCTCGAAGGAGGACGCGGCGAACGATGCGTTGTCGGTGGTCATCGGCGGAACACGATCCGGTAGTGTCGGGAGCAGAATCACCAGATCGTACCCACTTCTTCGCGAGTTGCACCCTCGCGATATCGGGCCGCCACCTCCCGCGGGGTTCATGACCTGGCGGGAGTGTGTTGAGCGGGCGACCCCGCGATCAAGCCGGTCCATCAAACGATACGCCGTTTTCACCCGCCAACACGGTCGTGTCCATGACATGCCCAGACGGCGGGACGAACTTCGGAACGAGTGTCTCAATCCACGGCATCCTCCCGGGCCACTGGAGCGTCCATGCCTTGGCACGAGCACCTCGTCAGTCAACCTGAGCGGCTTCTTTCAATAGGTAATTCCCCTAGTGTTCTTGGCTTGGAATCTCGGAAATTCGGCAAACTACGATGTGGCGTCTGGTCGGGTCGAACCGTAACGTAACTGGCGGGATGCCTCCGATCATGGTTTCGGAGGCGCGGGATTCAACGAGTCTTCAGAAGACGGGCCTAATGATGAACACGTTTGTTCGATGGTCGGTGTTGTGTCTGGTGGCGGCGGGTGGGGCGCTGTTGGGGGCGATGACGACGTCCAACACGTCAATCGAAGCGGCGGACGCCGAGGCGCGCGGCAGCAGTTCCCTCAACTACATCTTCAACGAGTTCTGCGACGGCCAGAAGGTGACAATCCGCCGCGGCAGCGTCAGCGGCCAAAAGACCTGCTGTGAATCGGGTCAACTGGTCGGCGCGACCTTCCGCAGCCGCACCAACGGGAACGGCTTCTACACGATCGACAACGAGGGCTTCGAGTGGGACATGTACCAAACCGGCCGCTACGCCGGGCAATTCTTCGTCTTCGATCCCGCCGGCGCGTTGATCAACCAGGGGACTTGGACCTTGGTGCCGAACGGCCAATGCCCCACGCGCGGCGTGCCGTCGAGTCTGTAAGCCGACGGTTCCTTACGGCGGCCGACGAGACCGATCGCCGCCGTCGTGAACCACGCAATCCCGAACGCCCCGCGAGTCGACTCGCGGGGCGTTGGTCTCGGTCGAGACGGTCCCCGTCGTGGGGGCAAACCGCGGCCGGTCCTCCGGGGGCCGGCGCGCGTGAACCGCTTCCTGCTGATTCAGGCTGCGGGCGATGAACGACGGCTCCTCCGCGGCGATTTCCTCCAACACGGCGGCGAGCAGTTCACGATCGGCGCGGCCTGCGTTCGGGCCATCCGCCGGCGCAGCCGATACGGTTCCGCAGGGTACACTTGCTGGCCACAACCATCGTCCGCCATCGTGGCAGGCCCGCAGTCCTCGGATGCGGGGTACCTTCTCCAGCGCATCGACACGCGGCGGCTCCGATGGGCAGCGAGTCATGTGGCGGTGATCGCGGCTTGGAGATTCCCGCTCCGCCGACCATACTGCGGCGTCCCTCTACCCTCTCGGGTCGTCGCCATGAGCCTGTCCGAACCAGCCGCCGATTCCCTGGTCCCCGCCGAACTTCGTGCGTGGCTGCTACGCGTCTTGCAAAAGTACGGCATGTTCGCCGTCGATGCCGAGTTGGTCGTATCGCGGCTCGCCGAGGGGGAACGACGCGGTTGGTCCGGGGCGGGATTGGCGCTGCTGGGAGAACTGGTGACCGCGTTCGAGATGGGGGACATCGACCCACGCGCGCGAACACTGAAGCCACTCGACCTGCCGGCGTTCGCCGTCATGGATGGGGGGACGGGGGTTGGTCAGGTGACGGCGTCGCGCGCGATGGCGCTGGCGATCGAAAAGGCGCGAACCACCGGACTCGCCGCCGTGGTCGTCCGAAACTCGCAGCCGCTGGGTGATCCGCGAGTCTACGCGGAACTCGCGGCGCGGGAAGGTTGCCTGGGCTTCTGCACGACCAACGCGGGCAAAGCGTGGCATGCCGCAGGGGCTGACACGGCTTGGCTGTCGAGTCATCCGCAAGACTGGGCTTGGCCGGGTGACGCGGGAACGGCTTGGGTCGCGGGACGCATGCTGTCGCCGGACGACGCGGGACCGATCGCCGCATGGCAGGGGGCGATCTCCTTGGCGTTGACGGCGGGGCTCACGGGCGGTCGGCTCCCCGCCGTGAAGAAAAAAGCCTCGCCTTATGGTGCCGGCGCGGAGCACTTCTGTCTCGCGATTCATCTGCCGACGGTCCAGGCGAATAACTGGAGCACATGGACAAGCGAGACGATGCCCAGGGGAGCCACGGTTTGGGAGTCGGTCTCGACGAGCCCAACGACGACGCCGTTCCCACTCTCGGACCGTACGCGCGCCACCCTGCAAGAGGTCGCGACGCAGACTCGCATTCCCTTACCGACGCTGGGGTAGATTGCCCTTGCTTCCTTGGGAAGCCAGCGCATGACCGGTCCTTCGTGATGGCTTCGCGCGGTCATGGCGACTTGCGGAATCACCCGCCCACGCTGTCCCCCGCACTTCGACGACGCTAAAGTTGCAGCCGGTTGTACGGATCGTGCGGATTGTCGCGGTTGTGCGTACACCGGACGTGGGATTTCCACCACGGGAGGCGATGTCTCGCCGCCACGTCGCGGTTTTGCAACACAGCTTTGCGGATGTGGGCCCGTGTCGTGTCATGCGGTCACCCACGGACTCCGGAATCGTTTCTGTAAGGACGTGGACGTGATCGCTGGCATGCTGCGGCTGACGAGCTTGGTGGTGCTGCTCGCCTTGGGCTCGACCTTTGCGGTCGCCCAAGACTCCACGCCCCCGACAACCGAACCCGTGTCCGAACCCACGCCGGCGGTCGGTGAACCGGCCGCGACCGAGGC
This sequence comes from uncultured Planctomycetaceae bacterium, assembly GCA_964427725.1. Classification (GTDB taxonomy): domain Bacteria; phylum Planctomycetota; class Planctomycetia; order Planctomycetales; family Planctomycetaceae; genus DSVQ01. Next base: position 33,238 of record CAYRVS010000031.1, read on the forward strand.
CCCACCCGCCCAACCAGCGGCCGCGGACGATCACGGCATGGCCGCCGACCACGGCGTGCCCGCCGCGGAGGGTCACGCCCATGACGATCACGGTCACCCCGCCGACGGCCACGGCGATGCGCACCACGGCGACGATCACGCCGCCGGTCATCACGACGATCACGGTCCGCCGCTGGGGACGATTCTCCCCATGGCCTCGATGGCCCCGTTCGCGCTGCTGCTCCTCTCGATCGCGATCTTTCCGCTGGTGAATCATCACTGGTGGGAACACAACAGCAACAAAGGGATCATCGCGGCGATTCTGGCGATCCCCACCGCCCTGTACCTCGCCTCGCAAGGGGACGCCGGGACGCACGCCCTGTGGCACGCCTTCGAGGAATACATCTCGTTCGTCCTGCTGCTCGGGTCATTGTTCCTGATTTCCGGCGGGGTCTATGTTCGCGGCCGGCTCCCCTGCACCCCCGCGATGAATACCGTCGTGATGCTGATCGGCACCGCGATCGCCAGCTTCGTCGGCACGACCGGCGCGTCGATGCTTCTCATCCGTCCCTTGTTGCGGGCCAACGAAACCCGCAGCCGCGTCGCCCACATCGTCGTCTTCTTCATCTTCACCGTCTCGAACTGCGGCGGGTTGTTGACGCCGCTGGGCGATCCCCCATTGTTCCTCGGCTTCTTGAAAGGGGTTCCGTTCGATTGGACCTTCCGCCTGACCGGACAATGGCTGGTGGTGAACGGGATTCTCCTCGCCGCGTTCTTCGTCTGGGACTCGATCGTCTACGCGGCCGAGAAACGGACCGGCGCCGCCGAACCGAAAATGACCCCCGATCAACCCCGCGAAACCTTCGGTCTGGAAGGGACGCACAACTTCCTGTTCCTCTTGGCGATCATCGCGATCATCTACTGCAAGGGGAACGCCATCGGCTTCGGCGGGAAGGATTGGCCGCCGTTCCTGCAGGAAGGCTTGATGCTGGTGACCGCCGTCGTCAGTTTCTTCCTGACCTCCTCGACGATCCGCGAAAAGAACCGCTTCAGTTTCGGCCCGATCAATGAAGTCGCGATCCTGTTCGCGGGGATCTTCGTGACCATGATTCCCGCCCTCGCGATCCTCAACGTGAACGGCAAGAACCTCGGTCTGACCGAGGAATGGCAATACTTCTGGGCGTCGGGCATGCTCTCGAGCTTCCTCGACAACGCCCCGACCTACCTGACCTTCGCCGCGACCGCCGCCGGGATCCAAGGGGTACCGCTGGAAGGGAAATATCTGGCGGACTTCCTGAAGCTTCCCGCCGAAGCGAACGCCGCGGGGATCCTCGCCGCGATCTCCTGCGGGGCGGTCTTCATGGGGGCCAACACGTACATCGGGAACGGCCCAAACTTCATGGTGAAGGCGATCGCCGAAGAGAACAACGTCCGCATGCCGAGCTTCTTCGGCTACATGCTCTACTCGTTCGGGATCCTGATTCCGATCTTCGGCGTGGTGACGGCGCTCTTCTTCGTGTAGGCGGCGGGGGCTGCCGATCGCGAAGTCCTGGCAACTGACCGAGAAAAACTCCAAACCGCACGGCGAGGGTGACCTTCCCGTGCGGTTTGGTCGTTTCGCGGCGACCGCCGGAGATCGAGCCAGTTCCGTCCCCCGACCCGCTGAACGGCTTCCAGGGTTTCAGACGGCCCAATTGAACCCCGCCGCTCCGCACGGTAGCATGCGTAAAGCAGACGGTCCTTGCCGATTATGCGGCTTGGAGTGATTTGGTGGGGTTGGGCGGTCGGCTCACCCAGGGGGGTTCTTCCTCCCCCCGGAACCCTGTCATCACGCCATTCCGCGGGTCGATAACGAACGCGGTCGAGGATGGAACCGGGTTGGGGAATCCGCCGCGTCGCTCTGCGTTTGTGCATCACACCGGTTGAACACGGTCCGCGATCCGGACCTCGATTCCCCCACGGAGAGGACAGGCATGACTCGGAACACGATCGAACGCAACTCGTCCCCGCAAAGTAGTCGACGGGCGGATCGTCGCTGGTTGCGACGGCTGACCGTCGGGACCACGTTGGCGGGCTTGGCCGCCGGTGCCTGGGCGTTCGAGACGGCGGAAAACCCGGCCAGTTTGAAGGGGCTGCTGCCCGAAACGGCCCCCGAATCGCTGTCGGCGGAAGCCTTTAGCGCCCTCGGGCCCACTTGGCAAGAGTGGAGCACCGGGGCCGCCGAGGCGATCACCGCGTTCTACACCGCCGAAGGGGATGTCGCCGCCCAGAAGGCCGCTCTTGCGAAGCTCAAGGTGAAGCTGGGAACGCTCAACAAGGCCCTCGCCGACGGCAAGTACGCGGTGATTCACGATCCGCTCCGCGGGGTGCAAGGCCCGTTGGCTCGGCGGGTCGCGCTCGCGGAAGCTGTGCTGGCGACGCTGGAAGCCGATCCGGCCGCCGCCCGATCCGCGGCGGTGGCGCAATCGGCCCGGGGGGTCGAAGCCGCTCTCGCCGCCTTGGTCGACGACCTGAAGGGGATTCCCGGGGGCTCGGCATGGCTGCCGTTCCTGAAGGCTGATGAACTGACCACGGCTTGGAAGGCCGCGAACAATTCTGAAGCCACCATCGCGGCGATCGGGACGACCATCGCACAACTGGCGAAACGCGACACTCTCACCGATGAGACGCAAAAGGCGTTTCTCGGCCGACCGAAGTTCGTCGCTTTGCAAGGGGCGCTCGAAGCCCATCTTGCGGCCGTAAGCCATCAGGCGCAGCCGGTCGATCTTGAGCAGACGCGCGCGGCTCTGAAGGAACTGCTGGCCGCCGTCGAGGAATATGAAGCGTACAGCAACACGTCGGCGGCCGCGGCCATTCACGCCGCCGCCGAGAAGTTGGCCGGTGTCGCCCCCGACGGCGGAGCCGCGATCCAGGCCGTGCTGGCGACCCACTTCACCAACGACAACTTGAAGATCGTCGCCTCGGAAACGTTCCTGAATCGGCTGCTGTCCGACTCGCGCGTCGAACAGGGGCAAGTCAGCGACTATATCCTCGGAGCGGCGGTCGGGGGCTGGCAAACGACCTCGACCAATGTGCGGGTCGATGTCCAACCCTCGGCGAGCAACATCCGCTTCGACCTGGTCCTCTCGGGGACGGTGCAGTCGAACACGACCGGCAGCACCGATCAGGCGACCGTTTACACCCAAGGCTACCACACCTTCAACTCGGTCAAGCCGATCACCTACGACGGGACGAAGTTCACGACCGGCCCGGCGAGCACCAGCGTCAACGCCAACAACACCACCACCGGCGCGACGACCCGCTTCAGCGGCATGCCTCTCTTCGGCCAAATGGCCAACCGCGTGGCGATGCGGGAAGCGGCGGCCCGCCGGCCGCAATCGGAAGCGATCGCCCAAGGTCGTGTCTCGTCCCGCGTGACCCCCAAGTTCAACGAGGAGGTCGACAACGCCTTCGCCAAGGCGACGACGCAAATGGACGCCGAACTCGTCCAGGGGTTAAAGGCCGCCGGGATCTATCCCGATCGGCAAGCCTTCTCGAGCACCGGCTCCGAAATCGTCGTCGTCAGCCGGACGATGGGCGCCGGGAAACTTGCCGGACCGGAAGGGGCCGCCGGGTTGGTCTCCGCCGGGAACGGCGCGGCGATGGCCATGCATGAATCGGTCATCAACCACACCATCGACCAGATCGGCTTCAACGGCAAGAGCATGACCGAGGCGGAACTGCGGGCGCACCTCGAACAATTCCTGTCGAAGGCCCTCTCGCGCGAATTCAAGTTCCGTTCGCCCGAAGCCGCTGAACAGGCGATGCAAACGGCGGCCACCGAAGCCCCGGCCACCGAAGCCCCCGCGGCCGAAGCGACCGAGGAAGACGCCGACACGAAGGGGCCCGCGAAGCTCGTCTTCGCCGCCGAGGATGCCGTCCGGATTCAACTCCGCGGGGGCAAGCTGATCCTCGTAATTCGAGCGGGCCTCGAGCCCGAAGGCAAGGAAGCGATCCCGGCTCACGAAATCGTGGTCCCGCTCACCTTCTCGGTCGCCGGCGACCGGTTGCAGATTCGCCGCGACGCCTTGCAGATTGCCCCGCTCGACGGGGAACCGAAGCCGCTGCAACTGCGGGTGATGAACTCGCGGATTTCGGGGGCCTTGCCCGATCGGGACGTCCCCGCCACCTTCAAATTGAAGGGCCCGAACCGTGAAGTGAGCGCCCGCGTGAGCGCGCTCCGCATCGCCGACGGCTGGATCACGGTCACCGTGGAGTAGACCGCATAACCACCGCCGGCTTTCAGAGACACGGCCTCAAGGTTCCCGCGACACCTCGCGGAGCGACCTTGAGGCCGTCAGTTTTGACTCGACGAGGAGCGGGGGGAGGTCACTCCCCCCGGTGAACACGGCTCAAGGGCCATTGAGGAATACCGCATGCCGCTGTCACCGGCGTTTTGGCCATCGACGCCTTCCTGCGAAACCGTCGACGGCGTCCATCCGCGAGAACCCGCGGAGCACCGGCGGCGGGGTTTATGATTGGTGCCCGCTCATCGTAGAATCTCATTCGTTCAGAGCATCCAGACGGTTGTTTCCCATCGTTCTTCGCCAGGAAATCAAACCATGTCGATGGTTGAAAGCCTGTATCGCGCGGCGGTCGATTGGATGTCGCCGGCGGACAGAATCGCGCGGATGGTCGAACTGAATCGCTGGGCTCATGGCCACATCGCTCGGCAAGTAACCGAGGAACTGGGGCCACAATCTCCCGAAGCCTTGAAGTGGGAAGTCGCCTTGCGGCTTTACGGGCGGAATCCGATCTGTCGGCGGCTGATCGAGGAACGACTGTCCCATGTACGATCTGGCTGAGTTCCGCGGCACCGTCGAACGAGCCGCAAGACTGTTACGCATTCACGGCGTCCGATTTTTGATCACCGGTGGCGCGGCGTCGATCGCTTACAGCGATCCACGCACCACCCAGGACATCGATTTGGTGGTTGACGCGGAACAACTCCGCCCCCAACTCACGGCGTTCCTCTTGGCGGCGGATCGCGAGCGGTTTCTGTTTCACGCCGTTACCGTTCATGACGCGGTTCGACACGGTCGTCAGTTTCAGTTCCTCGACACCGCGACCGCCTTGACTCTCGATTACAAACCACGCGAACTGCTCGGGGGGATGCTTCAT
>CAYRVS010000032.1:0-871 GCA_964427725.1 uncultured Planctomycetaceae bacterium
TTGCCGGTTCGGCCAGACCGCATTCACCACCCGGGGATCGAGCTGGGCGCAACCTATTCCGAGGCAGACGACGCCGCCGGCGACGAATCCCCAAGGTCCCGTTCGCCTGCTCCACCAACCTGATCGCCGCGACATGGCACCCTCGCATGGCCCCCTGAATTGGCTCGGGTTGTAGGTGAACACGGCGCGGCGACCGATCCCGAGTGTGATCGAGGACTCTCGCCGACCGCCGATTCCCGCGACACTCCCTCGTCGAGCGGCAAAGCCTGCCGTCCGAGGGGAGGATTTGGTCCCCCGAAATGTCTCTGCTACACTAAACGCCGCGCGACGTGGGTGGTCGCCAAGGTCATTTGGAAGGTCACGACGGGTTGGCTGGGGGTCGTGACGAAGGGCTTCGGATCAGGGGTGGCGGCAACCACGACAAGGATTCTCACGGATGCAGACCCAGCCATCGCGGCATTCCCCCGTACCAGACCGCATCGTCCGCGGATTGATCGCCTGCGTGCTGCTCGGCGGATTGAGCTCGATCGATGCTCCGGCGCTGTTCGCTCCGGCGCTGTTCGCCCAGGGCGCGCCCGCCGCGACCCCGCCACGCAAAGACAAAGTCACGGCGGAAGCCCATCTGTCGACCAATAAGCTCCCCCCCGGTCAGGAATGCCGCATTCTGATCCGGCTGAAAGTCCAACCCGGCTGGCATATCAACACCAACCCCGCCAAACCCGAGGACTACATCGCGACCGAAGTCTCCTTCAAGGGGAAACGCGGGACCAAGCTCGTCGAGCTGAAGTATCCCGCCGGCAAGGAATTTCGGCTGCAAGGCGCGGACGAACCGCTGCACGGCTACGAAGGCCAGGTCGACATCTATGGCAAG
>CAYRVS010000032.1:881-2367 GCA_964427725.1 uncultured Planctomycetaceae bacterium
CCTGACGGAAGAGATGGAGATCGTCGTCAAATATCAGGCCTGCGACGACCGGACCTGTCTGCTCCCGACCACGTTCAGCCTGAAGGGTTCGCTCCCCGTCGCCAAGGCGGACGAAGCGGTGAGCCCGGTCAACAGCAAGCTGTTCAAAGACCCGCCCAAGTAAACGGCGACCGAACAAACCCAGGTCGGCCCGGGCGATGCGGACCGGTCGTGGTGCATTGAGATGGTCCGCCGCGACACGCGGCGGCTTGGATCACTATCCGTCGGAGCCGCCGCGTGTCGCGGCGGTGTAACCCAGTCCCCCGCCGCTCCATGACTCCCTCTGTCCCGAGAACATCGACCCCACCATGCCCGAGTCCCCGGATTCGCCGCGACCCGCGACCCGTCCCTACGCGGAAGGGCCTTTCGTGAAGACGAAGATCGTCGCCACGTTGGGGCCGGCGAGTCGCTCGCCCGAGATGCTCGAACAGTTGATGCGCGCCGGGGCCGACGTCTTCCGCATCAACTTCGCGCACGGGGAACACGCTTGGCACGCCGAAACGATCGCGAATGTGCGCGAGGTGGCGGCGCGACTCAAACGGGTCGTCGGGATTCTGGGGGACCTGTCGGGCCCCAAGATCCGGTTGGGGGAACTCCCCGAGGAAGGGCTCCGATGCCGATTCGGCGCGCACTTCGAGTTCGTCCGCGTCCCCGATCCGAACCGTCACGATCAGCTCACCTGCACCTACGAGCAGCTCATCGACGACCTGCAGCCGGGCGATCGGATTCTTCTCGCCGACGGCATCGTGTCGATGCGCGTCCTCGAAGTCGACCCGGAGGCCGGCGTCGCGCGGTGTGAAGTGGTGCAGCCGGGCGTGCTCCGCAGTCGCCAGGGCGTCAATCTCCCCGGGGTCGCGTTGAGCACCCCCGCGATCACCGAGAAAGACGTCGCCGATTTGCGCTTCGCGCTCGAGCAACGGTTCGATTTCATCAGCCTCAGTTTCGTCCGCAGCGCCGAGGACGTCCGCGATTTACGCCGCCGGATTGAGGCGAGCCGTCCGCCGCAAACGCCGTGGATCGTCTCGAAGATCGAGAAGACCGAAGCGATCGACGAATTGGACGAGATCCTGAAGGAAACCGATGTGGTGATGGTCGCCCGCGGCGACTTGGGGGTCGAGGCCGATATCGCCCGCGTCCCCTCGCTGCAGAAGCGGATCATCCGGCTGTGCAACGAGTACCGCCTGCCGGTGATCACCGCGACGCAAATGCTCGACAGCATGCAGCGGAGTGAACTCCCTACCCGCGCCGAAGTGAGCGACGTCGCCAACGCGATTCTCGACGGCACCGACGCGGTGATGCTGTCGGGGGAAACGGCGATCGGCGAGTACCCGGTCGAGGCGGTCACGATGATGAGCCGCATCGCCCAGGATGTGGAGCGGCTGGTCACCCCGCGACCGCTGGCCGATATCCGGTCGTCGACGCGCAGCCGGGCGACGGCGATCACCGA
>CAYRVS010000032.1:2377-13985 GCA_964427725.1 uncultured Planctomycetaceae bacterium
GCGGTGGTGCATGGGGCCGGGATGGCGGCGGAACATCTGAAGGCCGATTTGATCGCCGTCGCGACGCGCGGCGGCAAGACGGCGATGGCGCTCTCCAAACAGCGGTATCCGATGCCGATCCTCGCGCTGACCGATCGGCAGGCGATCGCCCAGCGCATGACCTTGATGTGGGGCGTCTGGCCGGTGCGAACCCCGGCGGTCGAACTCAGCCCGCATGACCTGTTGGCCTACGTCGAAGACTACGGCCGCGAGCTCCAACTCCTCGACGCGGGGAGCAAGCTGATCGTCGTCGGCAGCAGCGACTGGTCGACCGAATGGCACGACATGTGCCTCGCGCACGTCGTGTCGGAACCGACGGAGTCGCATCCGCAGGGATGAGCGGGGTTGAGGGTTGAGGGTTGCTGACGGCCGAGGAGCCGAGGATGGCACGGCTGCGCTTGATCAGCCGTGCCATTGGGATCTGTGCACGCGGAGCGTGACCGACATCAGACTGCCCGTGTTCGACGGTTTCGACCTCGTCTTCCTTGTGGGCGATCGCACAGGCGGGCTAACCCGCCCATGGCACTCCTTTGGTAAGCCCGGCGGACAGACCGACTACTCCAGCAAACTCCCCGGGAACCAAACCTGATCACTCGTGTCATGGGCTGCCGTAAGCATTCTCGCCTGGGTGACGGGGAGCCATGCCGTCATCTACCGTCGTCCTGTCGATGCGAGTCGACTCGCCCGACAGGACGCCCCCGTGATATAAAGATCAATTGATGGACGGGGGCTGGGCGGCCTCCAACAGGCATTGCGTAACGGGAAAGTGATCCGATGACGACCGCTCCGATCGTGTTCGAGGGGGAACCGCAATCCAACGCCTACCGCGCGGCGATCGCCCGGCAGGAGCCGCAGGCGCTGCGGACCTTCACTCCCTCGCAAGCGGTCTTCGAGCATTCGGCGGGGGTCTTCCATGTGACTCCTGAAGGCCGCCGGCTGTATGACTTCACCTCGGGGGTGCTGGTCGCCAATCTGGGGCATAACCCCCGGCGGTGGTTGCAGCGGTTCGCCCGGCATTTGGGGTGGACTCCGGAGATGCTGTTCGGCGCGCCGGAAACGTCGCCCGACGTCTATTGCGACGCCGTCACCATGACCGCGTACAACGGGATCACGCCGATCGAAACGCGGGCGGTCGCCGAACTGCTGAAGGTGCTGCAGGCGACGCCGTATGGTCGTCGGCTCGACACGATCATGTGGGCCGCGTCGGGATCGGAAGGGGTGCACAAGGCGATCTATACGTCGCTGGGACGCGACAAGACCCGCGACATGGTCCTTGCCACCCGGTACGGCTTTCATGGCAAGAAGGGCTGGGCGAACGCCGTCACCGGTTCCGAAAAGGATCCCGAACGTGATCCGCGCGTCCGCTTCCTCAGCTTTCCGATGGAGGAAATCAGCGACCACGCCGCAGACTTCGACAAAATCCCCCTCGAAAAGTACGAGCAGGAGCTCGAGGATCTCTGGCGGCAGTACGGCCCCCGCATCAACTGCGTGATCACCGAACCCTACATCGGCGGCGGCGGGAGTTATCATCCCCCGGCGAAGTATCACCGCATGTTGCAGGATTTCTGCCGCAAGCACGACGTCCTGTTCCTGTTCGATGAGGTGCAGGCGAACTTCGGCCGGACCGGCAAGCTCTTCGCCTTCGAGGCGTACGGCGTCGAGCCCGACATGGTGATTCTGGGCAAAGGGCTCGGGAACGGCATCCCGGTCGCGGCCGTCGCCTGCCATCATTCGGTCTCCGATCATTTGCGTTACGGCGAAGCGTCGGACACGTGGAGCGCCAATCCGATTTCGAGCGCCGCGGTCCTGGCGACCCTCGAAGAGTTCGCCGCCCAAGACCTGATTCCGCACGTCGCCAAGCTGACGCCGCTGTATTTCCGCGGGCTCGATCGGCTGAAGGAGACGGGGTTGGTCGCGAAGGTCCGCGGCGAGGGGCTGGTGTTCGGCATCGAAGCCGCCGCGGTCGGCGAACATGCCCCGAGCCAGGTCGCCGCGAAGATCGTCGAAGCGTGTTATCGCGGTCTCGACGACGTGGGGATTCATCTCCTTGGGGCGCTCGCCGGGAAAGTCCTGCGGGTGAGCCCGCCGCTGACCATCAGCGAAGCGCAGACCGAAGAATCGCTCGAGCTGATGTTCCGGATCTGTCAGCGGTTGGCGACGACGCTGCGGACCAACAAACCGCAACTGGCGACCGCGACGGTGTGATCGCACATGGAGCTATTCGCGATGGCGACCCCCGACCACTCCGCATCGACTCGACGCACGCACCTGACGGCGCTTCTGTATTTGGTGCCGGTTCCGGTGATGCTTGTGATGCATCGGATGCTGGCGCTGTCGGGGGCGGGACTGGTGATCGACGGCGAGCTCGACCGTCGGTCACAGCCATTCAATTTGTTGCTGATCCTGGTCTTCTGTGCGAGCGCCACGGGATTTTTCATCCACGGCGGCACTCCGCATCGTCCCGCCGACCAGTGGCTCTTGTTGAAGGTTGTTATCTTCGCGGTCTATTGGTTCATCGTCCAATCGGCAATGCTGCGGATGCCGTGAGCCCTGCGCGTGGCAACAGTTGGCATGGGGGGGGTTAAGTCTTTTTGGGAAACGGCTTACCGTGTGCCACTGGCTTCGCCAGTGCGACGGCTCACAATGACTTACGAAGAGCAGCCACTGGCCTAGCCAGTGGCACACGGTCAAACCCTTTCAAGGATTGACGTTAAGCGATCCCATGCCAGCTGTTGGCGGGGCGAGGGTTTGCCGGTCTGTCATGGCGGCGGTTCGCCGCGCAAACAACCTCGATCACCCCAGGACTTCCGGCAGACCGCGGAGGCACTCGGCGACCAATTCGCCGATGACGATGTTTTCCGCCTGGCCGTCGTAGTTGAGCAGCATGCGGTGCTGCAGGACCTCGACGGCGAAGTGGCGGATGTCGTCGAAGGCGACGTGGTGTCGGCCTTCGGCGAGGGCGCGGACGCGGGCCGCCCGAATCAACCCCTGCGCGGCCCGGGGACTCGCCCCCCAGCGGATGAACTGCTTCACGCGCGGCGGGGCGAATTCCGTGTCGGGATGGGTCGCCAGGACCAACCGGCAGGCGTAGTCGCGGAGCGCGTCGGTCACGACGACCTTGTCGAGCACCAGCCGCAGTTCCATGATCCGGTCGCCGTCGAGAATCCGCGGCAGTTCGGTCTTTGCCTTGAGGATCGTACGGCTGACGACTTCGTTCAGCTCGTCCCGGTTCAGGAACGGGACCGTCACTTTGAAGAGGAAGCGGTCGAGCTGGGCCTCGGGCAGGGGATAGGTCCCTTCCTGCTCGATCGGGTTCTGCGTCGCGAGGACGAAGAACGGGGGTTTGAGTTGATGGATCACCCCCGCCGTGGTGACCGACTGCTCCTGCATCGTTTCCAGGAGTGCGGATTGCGTCTTCGGCGAGGCGCGGTTGATCTCGTCGGCGAGGAGCAGTTGCGTGAAGATCGGGCCGCGGCGGAACTCGAAGCGGTATCGGCCCGCCTCGTCGCTGGTCATGATGTTTGTGCCGATGATGTCGGCGGGCATCAGGTCGGGGGTGAACTGGATGCGGCGGAAGTCGAGTTCGAGGACCCGCGACAACGCCTTGACCAGTTCGGTCTTGCCGAGCCCGGGGACCCCCTCAAGCAAGACGTTCCCGCCGGCGAAGATCGCGACGAGCGCCGCCTCGACGGCCCGCTGCTGTCCGACGATCACGCGGCCGACCGCCTCGCGCACCGCCGCGAAGTCGTGCTGAAACCGCTGCGCCTCTGCCTGCAACACCACCGGGTCGGTCATGGGTTGATATCCGTGAGAAAAATGTATTCAGGAGCGGGGGGACGTCAGTCCCCCCGGTGATGGATCCGTTCGACTCGTTGTTTCGCGCCGCCACATGCCGGCGGACGCGGTTCATCACGTGACCAGATCAGCAGCGGGGCCGACTGCCGCATGACGTAATCGATCGCCGCCGCCAAGCCCGCTTCGTCCGCCAAGAGTCGGCGCGATCCATGCGCCGTCCACCATTTGCGGTTGCGGGTGTTCGCCAACCGATCGAGCGCGCGGCTGCCGTAGGCCTTCAAGTCACGCAGCAAATCCTCGGCCGGCGTTTCGTCCCCCGCCCCCACCACCAGATGGAGATGTGTCGTCATGATGGCGAACGCCTTGATCCGCCAACCACGATGAGCGGCCGTCTCCTGAAACTGCGCCCCCAAACACGCGGCTTGCTGAACCGCCAGCCGTACCGGCGCATGCTTCAACCGGGAGCGGGCATACGCCGCGAGCGCGGCGTTCGGAGCCTGGACCGGTTCTCCCCAGCGATGGGCCGATTCGCGCACGCCGTCCGCGACACGGACTCGACCGATGAACCCGCGCTCATCCCCCGGGAGCCATGTACCGTAGGTCGTCCATGTCAGGAGCCAGAAATTCATGATCGTGGTGAAACGCCGGGTAGAGTGCGAAGAGTGACCATCACCGGGGGGACTGAAGTCCCCCCGCTCCTTGTTGACTTACGACTTCCCATCCCCTTCGCTTTCGCGGCGTTTCTTCAATTGCAGGAGTCGCCCCGTCGTCGTCCCCTCGCCGGTCGGTGGGGGTTCCGCCGCGGGTTTCGGCGGGGTCACCGCCGGCGACTGAGAAGGGGGCTTCAACGACGTCGGACGGGATGATGCCGGCGGCAGCGGCGCGGCGAGGGGCCGTTCTTCGCGGCGTTGCAAGGTCTCCGAGACTTGTTGCTTCCGCTGCAGCAGGCTCCCCATCGTCGCGGTCGAGCCCGCTTTCGACTTGCGGCGGAAGAGGTCGCGCACCGCCGAGAAATCGAGCTGAATCCGCCGTACGGCGACATCGAGCGGCACCAGGCACGCCAGCGCGATCAGGAACCAGTCGAAGATCGGGCGGGTGGTCCGTTTCACCTGCCGGGCGGTTTCGTAAATGCGATCGGTCTCGACGTTCCCTTCGAGCAACCGCCCGCCGGTCCGTTCCGCGATCGTCGAGAGGATCTGCCGGTTCGAGCGGAACCGCAGGTACTCGGGCGAGTACGAGACGATGAACCCGCCGAAGGCCTGCTCGTCGCGGCCGGTTCCCTTGCCTTGGGCCACCGCGTGATAACGGCCATGCCCCCACAGCGGGACCGTCGCCTGATAGCGTCGCGGCGAGATCTGTCGCAGCGTCACCAGTTCCGACTTGCCATCAGGTCCGGCGAGCTTGGCCTGGACTTCGAGGAAGCTCTCCTCGGGATGGAAGTCCTCGGCGACGAGGACCGCCTCCCCGCCGGCGGTGTAGGTGCTTAAACGCAGCGCCCCGTCTTTGCGAACCCGCGAAATGTCGATGAGGAGTTGTTTCACGAACGGTTCGTACTGCTCCCACGCCATCCAGTTCGCGGCCCAATTGGGGGAAAGGTCCGACATGAAGGCGGCGGTCTTCCCCAACCCGTGCTGCCAGACCGCGAGAATCGGATCCTGCTGACTGGGATCCTGCGGATCGGGCGGGGCCTGCAGCAACGTCATTGCCGGCGACGGCTTGGCGTTCGTGATCACATACCCCTTCATCTCCGGCAATGCCCCGATCCCTTTCAGAATCGGCGAAGGAAACCCGAACTGCGGCGTGAAGGTCTTGTTCTGGATCATGCTCTTCTTGAGGGTCTTCGATTCCTTGATGAAGATCGACGGCAGCACATCGGGGTTGTCATTGACGAAGTAGTATCGCCCGCCGGTCGCCCCCGCGATCCCCTGCAACGTCTGCTGTTCCATCCCGCCGTGCGGGAAGACGGCGACCGTCGAGACGCTGATTTTGTTGTCGACGAAGCCTTGCAGCACTTCCGGCGCGGGAGGGGACGGATCGCCGTCGGAGATGATGATCATGTGCTTGGTCGAGGCGTCGCTTTTGATCAGCCCTTGCAGCCCCAAGGCCATCGTCCCGGCGAAGCTCGGCATATCGCCGATGTTGGCCCCGTCGATCAGCGGGACGAACTTCTCGTACTCGCCGGCGGGGGTCAGCTCGAACAGCCACTCTTCGCCTTGATCGGTGTAGGCCAAGACCCCCGCTTCGTCCTGCGCGCTAAGAACTTGGATCGCCTGCTTGGTGATTCGCTTGGCCCAGGTGTTCCCCTGCGCGAATTCGCAGGTGTGCAGGATGATCGCCAGCGCCCCTTTCGGCAGGACCTTCTTGTTCTGCACGTCCATCGTCACCGGCAGGATTTCCTCGGCGACGGTCCGATGCCAACCCCCCGGGCCGAAACTGTTCGGTCCGCCGACCATCAGGAAGCCGATCCCGACGTTGTAGACGGCGTCCTTGAGCCCCGCGAGCTGACCGAAATCGAAGGCGTCGTAGGGAACATTGCAGAAGATGATGCAGTCGTACGGCATGAGCGCGGCGGTGTCGGAGGGGAAGTCGTACGCCGACATCCGCTTGACGCTCCGCTCCGACGCGACGATCGCCCGTTCCAGTTGTTCGTAATCGCGCGGGTCGCCGGAGGGGTCGTGCACCAGCAACACCTGGCCTTCCCCTTCGACGAAGATGTACCCGACGACGGCGTTGTTCTGCGCCAGACTGTCGACCTGCCGGTCGACCTCGATCGACGCGGTGTATTCGTAATACCCCGCCGCCCGCAGCGCCAGCGGCACCGTGTAGCGATTCTTGCCGGGCTGAAACTGGATCGCCTGCTCGGCGAGTTTTTCGCCGTTCTCCTTCAGCACCAGCTTGCCCTGGCCCGCCTGCAACGACGACAGGACAATCGCCGCCTCGTAGGTTTCGCCCAGCTTCACCTGCTGTGGCAGATCGAGCCGTTCCAGCCAGACTTCTTTGTCATAGGAGTAGTCGATCGGCAGCACATCGACGGCGATTCCGCGCGACTTGAGATCGTCCAAGACTCGCGAGAGGTTCCCTTCCGTCTCGACGCCGTCGCTCATTACGACGAGCCGGCCTTGCTTGTCGTCGGGAAGCATCGCCGCCGCGAGCGACAGCGCCTGCTCGACGTTCGTCGCGCCGCGGTCGATCTGCGAATTGATCGCCTCGACCACGTAATTCATCCGCGGCGGTTGCTCGACCGCCGGCGTCTGCCCGAAGACCAACAGCCCGGTTTCGTCCCGCTTCGGTTTTTGCGCGGCGGTGTCGACGACATACCGCATCGCCGCGTCGACGGCGTCTTGCCGCACCGAATCGGACAGGTCGACCAGGAACATTGCCGAGACGATGTCGCTGGTCCGCACCGAGCGCGGCTCCGCGAGGAGCATCACGAACAGGCCGAACAAGGTCAGCCGCAGCCACAGCGCGATCTGCCCCCGCACCCGCGGCAGCCCCGAATAGCCCGCGAAATGCATCCACCACAGCCAGCCGGCGAGGACCGTGAGCCCAAACGCCGCCGGCTGCGCGAACAGCAGCGTGCCGCTGAGCTCCAGACCGACGCAAACCCCCGCGAACAGCGGCAGAAACAGCAGCAACGGGAGGGCGTCACGCACGCGCGGCGACTGCCGCGGTCGCGGAAAAAACTGCTCGACGATGCGTCCCGCCCGACTCACGTCCCGTTGGTTCCCGCACTCGAACTGATGGTGAGTTCAATCCCCGGTTTCAGTGTGCCACTGGCTTTGCCAGTGGGATCATGAGCTGGACATCCGACATCGACCGCGCTGGCGAAGCCCGTGGCACACGCCTCGCCTCACCTCGGACTTGGCACCGATCCGCCGGCGCGCATCACGGTCCCCTCCCGAAGTCCAACGTCACGATCCGTCGATTCCCCGTATCGGCGACCAGCACCCGACCGTGGCGATCGACCGTCACGCTCCACGGGGTATTCAAGTCTGCCGCATTTTCGCCCGTTTGGCCATACCGTCCCAAGACCTGCCCCTCCGCCGAAAATGCCGTCACGCGGCCGGCCCCATACTCGGCGACCCACCAAGTCCCCTCCGGCGAAACCGCGAGGTCATAAGGGTAATGCAGATCGGCCGCGAACGCCCCCGGCGGCAGGGGGACCGCCGTCCCCTCCTCCGTCACCACATGGAGCCGATTGTTGAACGCGTCGGCGATGTAGAGTCGGCCCTCGCGCCAGACGATGCCGCTCGGCCGTTGGAACTGCCCCGGACCCGAACCGAAGCTGCCGAACTCAGTGAGATAGGTTCCATCGGACTGAAAGATCTGCACGCGGTCGTGGCCGCCGTACTCGCAGATGTAGAGCCGGCCGCGATCGTCCTCCGTCACCGCGACCGGATAAATGAATTCCCCCGGGGCCTCCCCTTTGCGGCCGAACATCGTGGCGACTTGCCCCGCGGCGTCGAACAGGACGATCCGATGATAATGCGTATCGGTGACGACGATCCGTCCATCCCGCAGCTTCAAGATCCGTTCCGGCTTGCCGACCGTGTATTCCGGCATCCACCAGCGCTGGATCGCGCGACCAGTCAGGTCGAACCGCAACACGCGACCGACGTTGTCGAGCACGAAGACGTCATCGTCCGCCGTCGCGGAGATCGCCCGCGGGGCGGGGATCTTCAAATCCTCCGGCGGGATCGTCCAAAAGTCGGTCGCGGTCGGCGTCAGTACAGGATCGCGCATCACGCCGCAGCCGCTCAGGCCCAGCATCACACACACCAACCACAGATGCCGCAGGACGACGCGCATGCCCGCGTGTGGAAGCGTGGCCGGTCGCGACTGAGTGAACCGGCGCACGGCTCCCGTCTGGTCCTGTCGCACTTCGACTTCGATCCACGCCCCGCAATCGATCGTCTGGGTGACTACCAGCGGCGAGCCCGCGTCGGCTTCCGTCCGAATCTGATGCGGGCGGATCGCCACGCCGGCCTCGATCGTGCCGTTCGTCGACGATCCGACGAACCAACACAGATATTCTTCGGGTGTCAGCCAAACGGCCGGACCCAAGGCGGTCGCGACGGCGGCGCTTGCGGGGTGACGATACAACGCCTGCGGCGGACCCTCCGCCAGCACGCGACCCCCCTCCAACAACACCGCCCAATCGGCATCGCGCAGCGCCAAATGCGGCTCATGCGTGGCGAAGATCAGATGTCGCCCCGTGGCCCGTAGACGCGTGACCACCTCGGCCCAGATGCGATCCCGCAGTTCCGGTTCGACATGACTCAATGGTTCGTCACAGACCAGCACCCGCGCGCCGGAAGCGAGCGCCCGCGCCACGCTCAACCGCGAGCGTTCGCCGCGCGATAACGTCGCCGGATAAGCGGCCGCGCGCGTCACCAACCCGAAAATGGAAAGGTGATCGTCGATCACCGACTCGCGAACGTTGTTGTTGACAGTCTCCGGCAGCACCGCCGCCAGATGCTCGTGGACCGACAAATGCGGCCAGAGGCCGTCATCCGGCGGGGCCCAAGCCCACGGCAGCGCGCCGGAGGGCGTCGGTTCAAAGCTCACGGTTCCCGCCGTCGGGCGTTCAAACCCAATCAGCACATTGAGCAGCGATGTTTTGCCGGCTCCCGACGGCCCCACAACGGCGGTCAGGCCCGGCGGGAAGGTCAGCGTCACCTCCCTCAGTCGCCATGCCGAGGGTTGGCCCAGCGACACCCCGGCGCAGCGCATCACCGCGTTCGTCGTCACCGTCGCCAGCCTCGCGCCAGGAGCCACACCAGCCCGCCGATCAGCAGCGGTCCCCCCAGCAGAACCGCCGCCTCGGCGGACAACGCCGCCGTGCGACCGAAGTGCATGAAATTGTAAAGCCGCACGACGCCGGACGACATGCCGACCGGCGCGAGCAGGTACGCCGTCGTCAGATCGAGATAGGCCCACCATACCAGGGTCGCGATCCCGAAGAACCGCGGCTGGTCGATCAACCGCCACAGCAATCGGCGGCCCATCGTCTGTTGCCTGGGATCGCCTCGCTCGGCGAGCTGTCGGGCGGCCTGCTCGCTCGACGACCGCCGCGGCTCCAAGTACCGCCGCAACAAGACCGCGCGCGGGAGCAACCACAAGGTCTGCCCGATCAACCAGACGCCGGGCGTGCCATACCACCCCCGTAACCCCGGTTGCTGAAACAGGGCGACCAGCCCCAAGCCCAACAGCAACGATCCCAAGAGTCCCGGCACAAGGCCGATCAGCCCCAACCACCGTAGCGCTGCCGGCCCGCGGCGCGGCCATAGACCGACCAGACCCCACGCCAGCATGCTCGACAACACCGCCATCCCCGTCCCCGAGACCAATTCACGAATCAGCCCGCCTTGTCGCCATGACGGTCGCAACAGCGGTTCCAGACCTTCGGGGACTCTCAAGAGCAGATGGACCAACGGCAGGAGGACGACCAGCCCAAACCCACCGATCAACAGCAGATCATCCCCCCACCCGAGGCGCGGTGTCCCCCGTCTTGGCACGACCGCGACCGATTCACGATCACCCGCGTGCATCCCCGCCAGCAGCAACCCAATCACCGCGAGTTGTCCGACGATCGGCCCGACGCTCAACCGTAACGAGGCCGTCAGCGACAACCCTCCCACCTGCTGCACGAAGAGCCAATCGGTCCAACTGACCGCCTTCAGGAGCGCCGCGAGTTCAAACTCCTGAAACGCCACCAGTCCCATTAGCAACCACGCGGGGCCATACGCCGCTGCCGGACCGGACCACCACAGCCGCAGCGCGAGCCGCCAAGCTCGAGGCGCCATCCACCGTTGGGCGTGTCGCGCGCTCGCGGATACCGTCGGGGGCGGGGTCAGCGCCAACGCCACCATGCCGACCGGCAAGACGCGGAAGATCAAGAGGACCGCGCAGGCCATCTCCGCGCGGAGCGGCAACCCCGCCACCCACGGGGCATACGCATAGCCGATCAGCAATTCGGGACACAGAAACAGGGTGGCGAGGAGCCCCCCGCGCCACGGTCGCCCACCGCCGGCAGCATGCCAGGCATGATGCCAGCGAACCGCGAGCGGTCCCGCCACCGCGACCACCAGCTGGGCCCGCAGCAGCGACCAGCCGAGCGACCCCTCCCAACTCACGGCGCGGCGTCCCGGCGCAACCACGCCAGCACCGCTTGACGCTGCGGCAAGAGTCCCCGCAAATCATACGCGTCGGTCGCCCAATCGAGCAGCGGGCGGACCTCGTCGGGGAGTTGGTCGACCGCGACGGGCCCCAAGGGAATCTGCCGCGCGGAGGACCGCGCCAACTTCAATTCGGTCTCGGCGGAAGTCAGGTAGTCGACCAGCTTCCGCGCGGCCTCCAACCGCGTCGTCCCCCGCACGATCGCCACGCTGTTGGGGATCACGATCGGCCGCCCCGCCACGCGGATCGGCAACATCGCCACCGGTGCGCCCGCCTCGAGCGCGAGAAACGCGTCGTCGGTATCGGTCCATCCGGCGTCACAAGACCCGGCGGCGACCAGATCCTTCACCAGTCCGTTCCCGGGCACCTCCCGGACGCCGCTCGACCGCCACCGTGTCCGCAACGTCTGCAATGGCTCCAGGCCCAAGGTCTCGGCGAGCACGCAATAATGGGTCAAGGTCGTGCCGAACATCGGCAGCGCCATCGCGATCCGCGTCGGCTCGAGGTCGAGCAGGTTCGTGATGGCGGCTTCGTCGGCGGTCAATTCGCGCGTGTTGACGATCCACACCCGCAAGCGCGCCGCGAACCCCACCCA
>CAYRVS010000032.1:13995-37658 GCA_964427725.1 uncultured Planctomycetaceae bacterium
ACGTCCCGTCCGCCGCGCGAAACCGCTCGGGCATTCGTTCCCAACCCGGGCCCTGATACGGTTCCAGCAACCCCTGCTCCGCGAGCGCCAGCGTTCCCAGCAGTTCGTTGTTCCAGAAGACGTCGCATTGCGGCCGCGACCGTTCCCGTTCGATAAGCTGCGTCAGCCCCAACGACTTCGTCGCTTCGGTGTCGTACCGGACTTCGACGGGGATTCCCGTCTCGCGCTCGAAATCCCGCAGAATCGCATCGGCGTAGACGGCGTCGTGCGCGCAGTAGACGACCAGCGCGCCGCCGACCGTCCGCCCCGTCGACCACACGCCATAGACGGCGCAGGCCGCGAGCATCGCCACCACCGTCCCCAGAACCGACGTCCGCAAGGTGCCTGACTCCCGTTCGGGTCATCACCGTGTGCCACTGGCTCCGCCAGTGGCTCGGTTCGATGGGATTAACCTCGGAAATCCACCGGCAAAGCCGGTGGCACACAGAGGCTCCAACATGCCGCGAGACCGCATACGGTGCCGCATCATGACGCTGCCGACGAACACCCAATCACTTCCCGACGAACATCCCGCTCGTCCGATCCCCGCGTGACAGGGCATACGCCAACAAATCGAGAATCTCGTCCTCGTTCAGCGTATTCAGCAGCCCGTTCGGCATCATCGACGTCGTCGAGGGCACCATTTCTTCGATCTTCCGTCGGTCGACCTGCACCAGTTGGTTCGGATCGAGCATGTTGGTGCTCAGCGTCATGTTGTCGCCGTTGAGATTCACGATCCGCCCGGTCACCGATTGCCCATCCACCGTCGTCACCGTGATCGCGGCGTATTGGTCGCTGATCACCTTGCTCGGTTCGATGATCGACTCCAGCAGATCGCGTGGACTGAACCGCCCCGCGACCCCCGTCAGATCGGGCCCCAACGCCCCCCCCTGATTATCGTACCGATGGCACGAGAAGCAGTTCGCGGCGGCGAACATCGCCTTCCCCCGCTCGAAGTTCCGCCCTTTCAGTCCGCCTTGGGTCTTCTCGACCAGTTCGTCGAGCTTCCACTCCTTGACGAATGGCCGCGGCGGGGCGACCGGCTGCGTGATCTGAGCCGGCGGCTGCGCTTCCAGGATCGGCTTCAGCGCCGTCAGTTCTTCGGGCGTCAAGGTCGCGATCGCGTCGTTCTTGATGTTCAGGACGAACAGCGCGAAGCTATTCCCGCCGCGGTACCCCGCCGCCTTCACGAACCACTCGAAATATTTCCGACGCAGCTCGGGAGTCCAACCCGCCTTGAGCACCCGCAGCGCCCGGGCGTATTCGATCTGCTCTTCCTGCGTCGCCCCGGATTCCAGCAGGCTCACCAATTTGGGAGCCGCCGACGGTCCCTGGACGTAGACCAACAGGTTCCCCAACTCCGCGTTGAGCTGGGGATTGTCGGCGGGCAGCAGCCCATCGAACTTTGTGATGAGTTGCTTCTGGGTCTCGACATCCGGGGGCCCCAACCGATTGAGCGCCACCTGATAGACCCGCGCGAGGTCGAGTTTCTGACTCGGCGACAACCCGCCCCATTCGATCCGATTCAACGCGGCCAAGACTTCCGAGAGTTGCTCCGGCGTCGGCGCGGGAGCCCCCGCCGGACGATGGAACGGATCGCTGCCGGTTACGCGGACCAACGCCAGCAGCGCCTGAATCGCCGACGCAGGGTCGGCTTCGGTCAACGCTCGGGCCTTCCACTCTTCGACGGGTTGGAACTCCAAAACGCTCCGCGCGGCGTTGCGGATCATCCGATCACTGTGTCCCAGATACGGCCACGCGAAACCCACCGCGTTCTTCATCGGCTTGCCCATCTGCGTTTCCAACAGGCCGCGCAGTTGCCGATAGATGCTGCCGATCAGGTCGTCTTCCGGCTCGAACGGTTCGGTCGACTCCCCGCCGACATACGTCACCTTGTAGAGTCCCGACTGCGTCTTCCGTCCGCCGATCGTGAAATACATCGCCCCGTCCTGCGGGCGAATCACCACGTCGGTCAACGGCAGCGGCGTTCCCGTCACGAACTCCTCGAATGTCGCCGTGTAGGTCGATTGGAACGGCTGCAAATGGACCGCGTAGAGCTTTCCATAGCTCCAGTCACAGATGAAGAAGGCTTCCTGATACTTCGCCGGAAACTTCGCCCCGTATCCGAAGGTCACGCCGGTCGGCGACCCCGGGCCGATGTTGACCACCGGCGGCGTGCTGTCGACATAGTAGGCGGGCCATTTTCCCGCCCCGTTCCGCCAGCCGTATTCGGACCCCGCCACCACATGGCAGACCCGCGTCGGCCGATACCACGGCGTGCTGACGTCCCATTCCATGTCGGCGTCGTACGTGAAGAGCTCCCCGTCGCGGTTGACCGCCGCGTCGTACTGATTGCGATAGCCGACCGAGATCAGTTCCCAGACCTTCCCTTCCGGATCGATCTTGTAGATCGCCCCGCCCGGGCCGAGGACTCCCTTCATGAAGCCGCGACCGTCCGGCATCCGCGGCAACAGATGGTCTTCCCCCCAGACCGGAGGGACCTTCGTTTTCTCGAACTTGATCAGCGGCACCTGATTCCCGACGACGACGTACAGCCCCTTCCTATCGGGCGTCGGCACGATCGCATGCGGGCCGTGTTCGCCGGTCTTTTCGCCGAGCGTTCGCAGCAGCGCCACCGTGTCGAGGATGTCGTCGGCGTTCGTGTCGGTCACGCGATAGACGCCGGGCTGATACTTTCCCCCGGCGCTGTTGACGACGACGTACAGACTGTCGAAGGCCCAGACGAGCCCTTGTGCTTCCCCGATGTCGACCGGGATCGGTTCGATCTTCACGTCGGTGACGGGGGCCCCTTCGGCGGCCAACGTGACCCGGAACAGCCCGCCATATTGATCCGAGACGATCAACCGCCCTTTCGGGTCGGTACACAGGTTGACCCACGAGCCCTGCTGATCTTTCGGGACCGAGTACAGGAGCTCGACCTTGAACCCTTTCATCACTTTCAGCAGTTCGATCGGCGTCGCGGTCGGCTCGGCCGCATACCCCGTCAGCACCCCCAAGCACCAGACCCCGAGTCCCAGCGCGCTTCGCAACCCGTGCCGCATCCCGACCATCCTCAGCGTGTATCATCCCGGATGAAATGCGTGCGGAACGAACCACGACGCTCCGCACGCATGCATGAGCATACGTTGGCGCGCATCACCACGTCCATCGAACGCGGATCACGTCACACCCGTTTAGCCGCGAGGTAGCGCCGAGCGCGGCTCTCCGTTCCGCAGGCGCGCCTCACATCCCGCGCGAAAACCGATGGGGCGACCGGATGAACCGCTGTTGTCGTTCCCGGTCGGTGAAGAACCACAGCCGGTTCTGCCACAGCACGCCGACTCGGGGGTCGCCGGGGAGTTGCCGCCGGTCCTCTTCGTCGGTCACCAGGCAGTTCCCGTTGGCGACCGGCCAGTATCGATCGGGATTCCGCAGAAACTTGTCGCGGTGTTCCGCCGAGTAGAAGCAGATTCGTACGCCGCGATGCTCGGCGTGGTAACTCTCGACGCCGCGCCTGAGTTTGTTGTCGTCCAAGAGACTGACGAGGCAGAACCCGCCGAATTCGAAGGGACTGGCGTTCGTCGGATACAGGGCCGACACCGCCGGAAACTCATCGACCTGCGGCCCGGCATCGCCGCCGCTGCGTAACGCTTGCCGCAGTTCCGACCGGAACGACTCGGCCGATTGGAACCCGACCCACCGCTGGGCCACGCTTCCATCGGAGTTCAAGAGCAGCGTCGTCGGATAGGCCGCGACCCCCAACCGGGCGATCACGTCGGGATGCCGGTCCCCGTCGACCATCAGCGTCACGAAGTTCTCCGCCAGCAGCCGGGCGACTTCGGGATCGTTCAACGTCAGTTCCTTCATCTGCCGGCAAGGACCGCACCAGACGGCGGTGACGGCGGCCAGAATCGGTCGGCGGCGGGCTTGCGCCTCGCGAACGGCGGCCTCGAAATCGGTTTGCCAGGCGTCGACGGGCTCATCGGCCCAGATCCGAACGGGAGTGGCGATGCTCCCCGCAAGACTCCCCAGGACGACAATCGCCGTCCGCACGAAACTCCACAGCATTCCGTGTGTCCCCAATGACCGTTCCCGTGGGCCCGCCGAGAAACTCCTCTCGGTGTGCAGGAACCATCCATGTGTCAGTCAAGTTGAGCGGAGTATGCGAACTCTGCTCGACTTACCGGCTGGGCGGACTGTGTCGGCCTTGCCGGACGGGGGGACACCCTACTCCGCGCCCCACCGAGTTGCCACCCAAGACTGTCAGTCTGGGGGCCGGTGGTGGCTGAGGGGGAGTGCGTGGGCTGGGGCCAGAATGCGTCGCACAGCTCTCTGAAGCGACGAAAAACTGCGCAACATCATGCCATAAATAGAGATATGACGCATTCAACCCATGCAGGTTCAGCCCGCATCGGCGGGTTTACGGCCCACGAAGTAGTAGTGCGGGGCGCGGATGAACGGCAGATAGGGGACCTTACCGCGCCGTTGGACCAGTTCGACCGTCTCGAAATGGGCCTGCAAATAGGGGATGTGATCGGGGTTCAGGAAGACGTTGTCCGACCCGAACCACGTCGGCCAGAAGGTCCGCGTCGACCACGGATGTTTCACCAACCCCTCAGCCGGGTACTTCCGGGCGACGAAGAAATCGACGATCCCCAGCACCCCGCCGGGCTTGAGCATCCGCGCCGCCTGATCGACCGCCAGGAACCAGTCGGGAATCATCGTCAGCGAGTACGACATCGTCACGACGTCGGCCTGCCCTTCCGGCGGCAGGAACTTCGTCGCATCGGCGTGGACCGTCGACACGTTCGACCACCCGCGCGCCTGAATCCGTTCGTCGGCGACTTTCAGCAGCGACGACGACAAATCGACCAGATAGCCTCGGGAAAACTGGCTGAGACGATCCCCCCAACGCTCGGCGTTCTCCCCCGTCCCGGCTCCCAGATCGACCCACACGCCCCCGGGAACCGCCGGAAGTCGGCCGAAGAGCTCATCGCGACCGTGCAGCAGCCGTTTGCGGAAGGCGTCGTAGCCCCCCGCCTGCCCTTTGTAGAAGCTTTCAAGGCGTTCTTCGTGCGTGTTCCCGGTCGCCCGCGCCACCACGAGATGCCAGAGGATCCGGAGATCGTTCAGCACACAGGAACCCTTGGAGAGGCCGCGAGGGTGTGCCACCGGCTCCGCCAGTGGTCTTTCCGTGTTCGGCGGTGTGAGCGTTCGCACCGGCGAAGCCGGTGGCACACGGCCAGCTTTGTCGCAAAGAGTCAGTCCTGCGGGGGGGCGGTCGACAACGCCAACAGGCCGAAGTCGACTAGTTTGTCCCGACATTCATCACGTTCGCGGCAGCGGTTGAGTGACCGCCACGATTCGTCCTGCACGGCGAGGAAGTCGGCTTCGGTGTACGGGGGGGGCGTCCGCTGAGCCGCGCCCCGGGCGAGGAGCCGTTGCATCACTTCGCGCTCCAATCGACTGAGGAGCGCCCCCTCCAGGCGATAATCCTCAAAGGCCTCCCAGGCGACCGGGAAGAGGGGCTTCACGATCTGTTCGCCGATCGTCCGGGCGTACTCCCGGATTTCAAGCTGGGCGTGGGCGTCCATGCGTAACCGCAAGAAATGCAAGAGGTTATGCAGGTCGACTTTCCAGTACGCCTCGGTGTAGGTCGACAACGGCAGGTCTTTCCGCGCTTGTTCCCGGGCGACCCCGGCGGCGAGCCGTTCTTCGTACACCCCGCGCATCTGCGTCTGGAGGGCCTGCTCGGCTTGGGTCAATTTCGTTCCCTGTTCGAGCGGCAAGACGCCGTCGCTCCCTTGGCGATTGGTCGTCGCCTGGGTCCGCCATTGGTCCGGAGAAGTGGTTTGCATGGCATCGATCGCCACCGAGTAGCGGGTGCTGTACTCGTTGACGTTCGCCATGCGATGCCGAATCCACTGCCGCCAGCAGTCCATGGGGACGCGGACCAGCAGCTTGATTTCGGCCATCTCGAACGGGGTGGTGTGCCAATGCCGCATGAGATAGCGGATCAGGGTCCGATCGTCGGAGACCCGTTTGGTCCCTTCGCCGTAGCTGACGCGGGCCGCCTGCACGATGGCCGAGTCGTCCCCCATCGCGTCGACCAGACAAACGAACCCGTCATCCAACACGGAGAACTTCTTCCAGCGAAGTTCCTGCATGAGCTCGGGAGCGGGCATCGGGAGGCGGCGCCTTGAGGGATTAATCGAGAAACATCCAGCCGGGCAGCGAGTTACGCCGATTTCCCGGCGGGATGACTCCGTGAAGGCCGGAGGGATCGCCGGGTGGTCTACAGGGACTGGTCCGGCGGAATCGCGGAGATTCTGTGAAAATCGATAGACAAAGTCCACTCCTCCCCCCATCTTGAGAGGTGGAGAGCCTGTCTGGTGGACCCTTCCGTCCCGACAACCTGGGCCGAACAGATCGCGAACTGCGCAGGCGGTTTCGCGGCCGGAGATTTTGCGGCCTTGGGCCGGCTCTTCGACCTGACGGCTCCGCGGCTGTTGCGGTACGCCCAGGCGATCACCCGCAGTCGGGAGGATGCGGAAGACGCCGTGCAGGCGGCGGTGGTGCGGATCGCCCGGAACCCGCAGTCGCTGGCGGCGGTCCGGCTCCCGTGGGCCTATCTGCTCAAGACGACCCGCAACGAAGCGCTGCGGATCATCGCCCGGAAAAGGCCGGTGAGCCTTGCCGTGGAAGAACCGACCGTCTTGGAACTGGTCGGTTTGGAACGCGTCGAACGGGATGCCGAAGTCCAGACCGCGTTGGGAAAACTCCCGGCCGAACAGGCGGAAGTGGTGATCCTGAAAATCTGGGAGGGGCTCACCTTCCAGGACATTGCGACGGTGACGGGCGAGTCGCTCAATACGATCGCCAGTCGGTATCGCTACGCCTTGGCGAAACTGGAATGCTCGCTGCGGCGGACGGCGGAAGAGGTGGGGTATGTGGTCTCCTGAAGCGGAAGAACCGAACACGATCGAAGCCCTGGTGGCGCTGGCCGGCCGGATGCCGTTGTCGACCGACACGTTTCGCGGCCGCGTCCTCGCCGAGGCGTTTCAAGCCCAGCGGCAAAGCCGGTCGAGCACGCAAATCGAAGGGGCGATCACCGCCGGACTGTTGGCGGGACTGCTGATCGGCCTGCCGGGGTATTACCACTCCCTCCGGCAACCGGCCTCGCCGCCGGTGGTGGGGCAAGTCGCCTGGAAGCCGCCCGCGGACTTTCCGACGGGGACCGACGGTTATGAATGGTCGTTGATCGAAGCGGAATTGTCGGCGCGCGATCACTCCGCCAAGGCTCTGCGCGGTTCCCTCTGAGTCGACCCGGCAGCACGCTTGCGGCGGCGTTTGGGTGGGGCCTGACAAAGGGGGCAGAAAAACGTCGAGCGCTGCGCCTGGACGATCCGCTCGATCACCCCGCGACCACACGTGCGGCACGGTTCGCCCGCGCGGTCGTACACCCGGTGAGCGTTCTGATAGCTCCCGTCCTGATTCAGGACGTTCCGGTAGGTGCCGTCCGACAGGGTCGATCCCTCGTAGCGGATCGCTTCCTCCAGGACTTCCAACGTCGCGGCGTGAATCCGGTCGACCTCGTCGACGGTCAATCGATCGGCCGAAAGCGTGGGGGCGATCCGGGCGACGTGCAGGATTTCGCTGGCGTACAGATTGCCGATCCCCGCGATCCGTTGTTGATCCAAGAGCGCGACCTTGATGGGCCGCGCGGTCTTCACGGTCCAGGCGAGCCATTCATCCTTGGTCGCGGCGAGGGCGTCGGGGCCCAAATGACCCGAGGTCTGGAAGCGGAGAAAATCTCCCGGGCCGTAATAGGTGCAGGTGCCGAGTCCGCGTTGGTCCCAAAACCACAGCGAGCGGTAATCGCCTCTGCCCGCCAGTTCCCATTCGAGCCGCAGATGCTCCACGTCCGGGGGGGACTCGAGGACCATCAAACCCGTCATGCGCGGTTCGATCGCCATCGTCGATCCATCGCTCAAATCCAGCACGACCCGCTTGGCTAGGCGGCGGACGGCGGTGATCGTCAACCCTTCGATCCGCCGGGCGATCGTCGCCGGAAGGGGGCGGATTGTCATCGGCTTGCAGCGACACGGCGCCTGCCGGAAGTGCCGAATCTTGCGGCCGACGACATGGGGCCGGATCCCCCGGACCATCGTTTCGACTTCCGGAAGTTCGGGCAACGGATGGTTCCTCGGGGGTTAGGGGTGACAGCGTTGTTGCCCGTCGGGGGGCCGGGCGAAACCCTGCCGATTGCGGGAAGTCCGGCCGCGGTTTCGGGTCTTAGCCGCGACGTCGATTGAGCCCGGCGGCGGCATTCTAGCGGGAATGCCCGAGGAACGATCGTCCGGGGTCGGGTTGACGTTTCGCGGGTGGTTTTTCGAGTTCCTCCTTGACGCCGCCGGGTCGCGGAAACGATTCTGGGAATACGCCGCGCGATGCTCGGGAAGCGATTTCCGAGCGAGATCCGTGGTGTTGTTGATGGACGTCCGCCGCGGACGTTGTGGATGACAACTTCGCTCCCGCATGCCTGTTGGCCCGCGGACAGGTGGGGAGCCGCCCTTCTCATGAGGGACGATCGGACTGATCGTCCCCGCGGAGTCTTGGTATGCCTAGGGTCCAAGTCTGGCTGCATCGGATGAATCTGGTGGTGGGGTCGACCTTGGCCCTGTCCGCCGCGACGGCCCTGTCCGTCTCCAGCGCGTGGGCCGACTCGCCCATCGAACAAGTCGAAGGGCATCTGGCCGCCGGCGAATTCGGTCTCGCGGCCGAAGCGGCGGGCGAGGTGACGGATCTCGACCTGCAGGCGCAATTGCTGAAGCAAGTCGCCGCGGCGCAGCCCGTCGGAGCGACGCGAACGCTCGGCCGAATCGCCGATGAACATGCGCGGCTGGAAGCTCAAGGAAACGCGGCCCAGCAGGCGGCGCTGAACGGGGGGGCCTCGTTCGCCGACTTCCAGTCGTTGATCCAGATCATTCAGGAAAACACCAGCGGGATGTGGGAGGCGATCGATGGTTCCGGCGGCACCGCGACGCCGTTCCAAACGGGGGTGCGGGTCGCGCCCGCCCGGATGCTGAGCCGCGTGACGACGACCGACCAAACGGGTCGGCTGAAAGCCATCGGACAAGACGCGCGGCAGGCCGCCCTCAATGAAGACATGGCCCAGGCGAGCAAGCTGCGGCTCGTCTCGCTGTCGCGGCTCGAACGGCAAGTCGCCCAACGGCTGGAGCAAGGGCTCCCCGTCCCCGAATCGATGGCCCGGCTCGCCGGCTTGACCAAGGTCGAGTACGTCTTCGTCGATCAGGTGCACAAAGACATCATCCTCGGCGGCCCCGCCGAGGCGTGGGAGATCAATGGCCGCGGCGAGCCGATGGGGGTCGACAGCCGTCGGCCGACGTTGCAGCTCGATGACTTGGTGGTGGTGCTCCGGGCGTTTTCGACCGGGGCGCGTGACTTCGGCTGCTCGATCAACACTCGCGACGCCGGCGTGAAGGCGTTGCAGGAGTACGCGGCGAAATCGCAGGCCCGTGGGCCACTGAACTCGAACGCCGTCCGGCCGTGGGTCAAGCAGTTGGGGAACAAGCTCGGCAAGCAGGACATCGTGGTCTGGGGCGTGCCGCACGACAGCCGCGTGGCCCGCGTGATCGTCGAAGCCGATTATCGGATGAAGCTGATCGGGATCGAGAAGCTGGAAGGGGGCCCGGGAGTGCCGAGCTACTTCGAGCTGCTCCCCAAGGCCGCGCAGCAGAATCCTCCGGCGATGGAAGCGCTGCGGTGGTGGCTGTCGATGAAGTACGACGCCGTCGCCCATAGCCCGGACAAGTCGGTCTTCGAGCTGCAAGGCTCGGCGGTGTTGTGTCAGTCGGAAAACCAGATGCTGACCGCCGAAGGGAAGCACTTGCCGACGGGGCAATCGGAACCGACGAACCGCGAGTTCGCGGAACGGTTCACGCAGAACTATGCCGACCTCGCGGCGCGGGATCAGGTCTTCGCCGACATGCAGAACATCTTCGACCTGGCCCTCGTCGCCGCGCTGGTCCGTCAGGAACGCCTGCCGAGCAAGCTGGGTTGGTCGCTGGGTTCGTTCGCCGCCGACGGGGCGTATCGTCCCGGGAAGCACGCGGTGCCGCGGGAGATCGATTCGGTCGTGAACCACAAGGTCTACAACGGCCGCGATGTCGTGGTGCAGGTGGCGGGTGGGGTCCGGGCCGATCTGACGGCGGTGGCCCAAGACGCCGCCCTCGCTCGCGAGTCGGCCGAGCTTGCGGGAGTCGCTAAGGACGCCGCCCAACCGGAACTGGCCGCCGGTCGCTGGTGGTGGGACGCGAAGTAACACCACACGCGGTAGTTGATCGCGATCTCGAAGCCCAGGGAATGCGTTCCCTGGGCTTCTTTGTTGAATCGACCGCGATCACCGCCACCCCCTGCGGCATGGCGGTGCCCGTCCGCCCCGTTCATAATCGATGTCGCGCGCCATGCACGCTGATCGCCTGAAGAAAGGGCCACGGATGCTGAATGTCGGACTGTCGCGACGAACGGTGTGGGGCTGGGGTCTGACCGCCTGGCTGCTGTTGGGCACGTTCCTCGGAGTTGCGCAACCTAGTGGAGCCGCTGAGGGGTCCGCCGCCAAGGAGGCGATGGCGTGGGTGCCGACCGCCGCGTTGCCGCCCGCCGACAGTTGGGTCAGCGCCCTGGCGTATTCGCCCGATGGCGCACGGCTTGCGGTCGGACTGAAGAACCGCGTCGAACTGTATGACGTCGCCACGCAATCTCGCATCGCGCGCTGGGACGGGAAATTCGGTCAGGTCACCGCGCTCGCGTTTCAACCCGACGGGACCAGCTTGGCCGTCGGGGGTTATCAGACGCTGGAACTTTGGGATATCGCGTCGGGAACGGTGAAGCAGCCCTTGCGGGGGCATCGCGGCGTCGTGACATCGCTTGCCTGGTCGCCGGATGGATTGCGGTTGTTGTCGTCGTCGGACGATGAAACCGCGCGCGTTTGGACGACCGCCGACGGCACGTCGACGCTCCTCGACGGCCATCACTATCCGGTCAATGGGGTCGCCTGGAGTCGTGACGGCGGCCGGCTCGCGACGGTCGCGGGGGATGAGCTCCGGCCGACCAAGGGGGGCGAAACGCTGTGGCGTGACGCGGCGGGGGCGATCATCTCGTCGTGGATCGATCATCAGCGGGCCGCGTTGTGCGCCGCCTTCTCAGGCGACGGCAAGCTCCTCGTCACCGGGGGCCTCGATGACGTCGCGCTGGTGTACGACCTTGCCGAGAACAAACTCCTCGGGAAGTACTCGGGGCATCAGCGCCCGGTCAATCAGTTGGCGTTCGTCCCCGGTCAAGAGGTGGTGATCAGCATCGGCGGGGGCCGCGCCAAGGGGGGGCATACGGTCCGGGCGTGGCGGGCCCGCACCGGAGTCGAGCTCGCGGTGGGGGACATCGCGGCCGCGAAGCTGCTGGCGCTCGCCGTCCGACCCGATGGGAATCAAGTCGTCACCGGCGGCCAGGAACAGACGGTCCACTTCTGGGATCTGGCGTTTCTGCAGACTCCGGCCGAGACCGCGCCCGCGGCGGAAGTCGTCGCGGTGGCGGGGCAAGCCGCCGCCGAACCCGCGCAGCCCGCCGTGATCCGCGTCGGCGTGATCGGGCTCGATACGTCGCATGCCCCGGCGTTCGCGAAGTTGATGAACGACTCCAAGGCGGAAGCCGATGTCGCCGGCTGCCGGATCGTCGCGGCCTATCCGCAGGGGAGCAAGGACATCGAATCGAGCACGTCGCGGGTGCCGGGGTACACGCAGCAGTTCCGCGACATGGGGATCGAGATCGTCGACTCGATTCCCGCGCTCTTGGAGAAGGTCGACTGCGTCTTGCTGGAATCGAACGATGGCCGGCCCCATCTCGAGCAGGTGCTGCCGGTCTTGAAGGCGGGGAAACGGTGCTTCATCGACAAGCCGATCGCGGGGAGCCTCGCCGACGCCGTCGCGATCTTCGACGCGTCCCAGAAGTACCAGACGCCGGTCTTCTCGTCGTCGTCGCTGCGCTATCTGGCGACGGCGCAGGAGGTCCGCGCGGGGAAGCTCGGCAAGGTGACCGGCTGCGACGCCTACAGCCCGTGTTCGCTCGAAGCGACCCATCCCGACCTCTATTGGTACGGGATTCACGGCGTCGAGATTCTGTTCACCGTGATGGGGACCGGTTGCGACAGCGTGACCCGCGCGAGCACCCCCGGCTTCGATTTCGCCGTGGGAACGTGGTCCGACGGACGGATCGGTTCGTTCCGCGGGATTCGGCAGGGAGCGGGGGGCTACGGCGGCGTGGCGTTCGGCGAGAAGGGGAAGACGGAACTGGGCGAGTTCGGCGGGTATCGGCCGCTGGCGGTCGAGATCGTCAAGTTCTTCAAGACGGGCGATGTCCCGGTCGCGCCGGAAGAGACGCTCGAGATTTACACGTTCATGGAGGCCGCCGACGAAAGCAAACGGCAAGGGGGCGCGCCGGTGAAACTGGCCGAGGTGCTCGCGAAAGCCCGCGCCGCGGCGAAGTTGCCGGAGTGAAGGTTCGTCGTCTGTGGTGGCGTCGTGTGACGTGGGTTGGTGTGAGGGACTGGAGGCGGCCGGTGGCCGACCCCAGCCACCCAGAGAGGCAGCCATCCACACGTTTCGGCCATTCCCCTGCGACCGTGGTCTTCTGACAAGAATGTGGACGAATGTCGGCGAAGTATCCCCTGTTTGTCCGGCGCGATCTCGATGGCTTCTTCGGGTTGTTCATCGACAACCTCGTGCAGCTCCTGCTGATCATGGCGCTGTGCGGCGGGTTGTGCGGCATGACGGGAGAGAGCGGGTATTTCCTCACGCGGTATGTCCTTCCCGGGGCCGCCGTCAGCATTCTGTTCGGCAATCTGTTTTATGCCTGGCAGGCCCATCGGCTGGCGGCGAGGACGGGGCGCAACGACGTCACCGCGCTGCCGTATGGGATCAACACGCCGTCGCTGCTGGTCTATGTCTTCTTCGTGATGGCCCCGGCGTTTCGGCAGGGACTGGAGAGCGGGAAGTCGCCGGAAGAGGCGGCGCGATGGGCTTGGCAGTTGGGCCTGATCGCGTGTCTGGGGAGCGGCGTGATCGAGTTTTTCGGGGCGTTCGTCGCGGAAGGGATTCGCCGGCGGACACCGCGGGCGGCGCTGTTGTCGACACTCGCCGGGATCGCGATCGGGTTCATCGCGATGAGCTTCGCCTTGCAGATCTTTCAGAAGCCGCTGATCGCGATGGTCCCGCTGGCGGTGGTGTTGATCACCTACTTTTCCGGGGCGTCGTTTCCGCTGCAACTCCCGGGGGGCCTGATCGCGGTGGTGTTGGGAACCGCGCTGGCGTGGGGCCTGACCGGCTTGGCGTGGGTCTGGCCGGAGGGACCGGAATGGCTGATCGGCGCGACCATGAAGCCCGGGGCGATCAGCGCGGCGGTGGAGAGCGTTGGGTTCGTCCTGCCGAGCTTTGTCGGGAGTGAGCTCGCGGGGCTGCTCGCGCAGCCGACGTTGTGGCTGGGGCATCTGTCGGTGATCGTACCGATGGGGCTGTTCAATCTGGTCGGGAGTCTGCAGAACATCGAATCGGCGGAGGCGAGCGGCGATCGGTTCGACACCGCCTCGTCCCTCGCGATGAACGGGCTGGGGACGATTTCCGCCGCGTGTTTCGGGAGTTGCTTCCCGACGACGATCTACATCGGCCATCCCGGGTGGAAGGGGTTGGGGGCGCGGGCGGGTTATTCGACCCTCAACGGCGTGGTGGTGACGGCGCTCTGCCTGACGGGCTCGATCGGGCTGGTCAACGCGATCATCCCCATCGAAGCGGGGGTGGCGATCGTCCTATGGATCGGGATCATCATCACCGCGCAGGCGTTCGCGGCGACGCCGACCGAACATGCCCCCGCCGTCGCGGTGGGGCTCTTTCCGGCGATCGCGGCGTGGGGCTTCAACGTCGTCCAGGGGGCGTTCATGGCGGCCGGGGGGAAGACGATGCAGGAGCTGCTCGCCGCCGCGCCGAACCTGGAGCTCAACGGCTATCTGCTGCAAGGAATGGCGTCCATCGAGCGGGGTTACATCTTTACTTGCATGCTGCTGGCGGCGATCTCTGCGTTTCTGATCGACCGCAAGTTCTTCACGGCGGGGGTGTGGGCGCTGATCGCCGCGGGGTGCGCGTTCGTCGGGTTGACGCACGCCTTCACGCTGCAAGGGAACATTCTCGACTTTTTGTTCGTCCAAGCGACTCCGCCGGAAGGTTCGCTGGCGATGCGGGCGTGGGGCGTGGGGGTCGGGTATCTGCTGATCGCGGCGACATTCTTCGCGTTCGGGGCGTATCACCGCGGGCGACCGGCGACGCCGCGGCTGCGGCATGAGTGAGCGCGCGGACGCCCAGGGAAGGCCTTCCCTGGGCATCAAGAGATGTTGATCAATTCCCTCTATTCATGGCGCATCGAGCTGCGGCCGACGAGGGTCGCGCTGTTGAGATAGTTGCCGGGGATGAGGGCGACCTTGTTGAACGGGATGCTGACCCGGATGTTGATCAGGTCGCGCGATTGGGCGTTCGCGCATTGATTCGCGGGGTCGGTGTTCCCCGGCGCGGCGGTGATGGTGATCTGCACGCTGACGTCGGCGGGGGGGACCGACAGCGATTGCGTCAGGAAGTCGGTCGCGGCCTGGGTCACTTCCGCGTTGGTCGATCCGTCGAGGATCGCCATCCGGGCCGATTCGCGGGCGGCGTTGGTCACCATGTTGGCGACCCACAAAGCGCGGCCGAACTCGACGATCCCCATCACCACCATCAGAAAGATCGGCAGGACGAGGGCCATTTCGACCATCGCGGCGCCCCGGCGGCGGTGCGGTGTCGTGGAACGATTGCGGATCATGGCCCCGAAACTCCGACGTGATGTCCCAGACTGCGAGCGCGGGCTGGACCGGGCCCTATCTGGAAAGACCGGTCCCCGTATTGGGAACCTACGTCATGGAGGTCGACCGTCAACTCGGTCGCGGGGAATCGGAGGAGCGGGTTGGTCCGTCGCGAAGAGCGAATTCTCTGGGATCAGCCATACGTGGGCTTTTTGCCACGGACCACGGACGACGGACCACGGACGAGCGATCAGCGTCCGCCGGTCGCGTTGACCTGCCGAATCTCGTTCTGACGGGTCATCGCCGTCTCCAGCGTTTTGCGGAAGACGTCGAGCTTCATGTAGCCCGGCTTTTGGAGCAGCAGGTCGACCTGCGGCGAGAGGACCACGGTCGTCGGCAGCGACTCGACCTCGAGCACCTTGGCGATACGGGTTTCCTGGTCGAAATCGAGCATCGTGGGGATGAAGTTCGCCGTGATGTAGGCGGCGAGCCGCTTGTCGGCCCCCACCTCGCGCAGCAATTTATGGCAGAACGTGCACCATTTGGCGCTGAACACGATGAGGATCGGCCGATCCTGCTCCCGCGCGAGGCCATGGGCGTCGCGCAGGTCGGTTTGCCAGTCGATGTAGCTGGGGGTGGTCGCGGCCCAAGTCGGGGTGGTTGTAACGGCGGCTCCGACCAGCACGGCGGCGTGACCCAAGAATTGACGGCGATCCATGTGTCAGCCCCCTCGCATGCCGAGACCACGACCCATCGGTCTGTATCGGTTATGCGTGGGGTAGGACTTCGCCCGATTCCACCGCCGCGCGCCCAAGCGGCGCAGTTCGCCTCATTTGCCAAGCGGCAGGAGGCCCCAGGTTTCCGGGTAGCCGAACATCAGGTTGAAGTTTTGGACGGCGACGCCGCTGGCCCCCTTGATGAGGTTGTCGAGGCAGGCGAGGACGAGGATCTTGCCGCGGACGACGCGGACCGTGATGTCGCAGAAGTTGGTCCCCGCGCTGTCCTTGGTCGCCGGCAGATGATCGACCACGCGGATGAAGGGCTTGCCGGCGTAGAACTCGCGGTACATCGCGAGCAATTCGGTTTGGTCGGCCGGTCCGGTCGGGGTCGCATAGATCGTCGCGAGAATGCCGCGGTCCATCGGGACCAGATGGGACGTGAAGATCACCGCCACGGGTTGTCCCGAGGCCTGCGACAAGACCTGCTCGATCTCGGGGGTGTGTCGGTGTTTGCCGACGCTGTACGCCGAGAACGACTCGTTGACCTCGCAGAACAGCGACGTCTGCTTGGGGGACCGCCCCGCGCCGGACGTGCCGCTTTTGGCGTCGATGATGATCCCCGTCGGCTCGACGCGGCGATGGACCAGCAGCGGCGCGAGGGCCAGGATCGATGTGCTGGTGTAACACCCGGGGTTGGCGATGAACGTCGCGCCGCGCAGTTTGTCGGCGAAGAGCTCGGGGAGCCCGTAGAGCGACGTTTTGGCCCGCTCGGGATCGGTATGGGTGAGGCCGTACCACTCGGCATAGACGGCGGGATCGTTCAAGCGATAGTCGGCGCTCAGATCAACGACGCGGCAGCCGTGATGCAGCAGTTCCGGGACCACCGCCATGCTCGCGCCATGCGGAAGACAGCCGAAGACGACGTCGGCCCGCGCGGCGATTTCCGCCGGTTTCAGGTCTTCGCAGCGGACGTTCGTCCGACCATACAGACTGGGATGCAAGGTATGCAGCGGCGGCGAACCCTCCTGCCGCGAGGTGGCGACGGTCAGCTCCGCCTGCGGATGCTGAAGCAGCAGCCGGGCGAGTTCGACCGCCGTGTACCCGCTGGCTCCCAAAATCGCGACGCGCGTCATGAGCATCATTCTTTCATCGATGCCCAGGGAAGGCCTTCCCGGGGCATCCGGTTTACTCGCGCGGGACTTGCCGCGGAGACATCACATACCCGACGAGGTCACGGACCTCCTCCGGGGTCAGGAGATCAAGGAGCCCTTCCGGCATCAATGACTGCGTCGTCAAGGCGTGCTCCTCGATGTCGGCGACGCGGAGCGTCAGTTTCTCGGTGGGGGTCTGCACCTCCCAGGTTTGTTCCGTCTTGGTGAGGACCACCCCATTGACCACGCGACCGTCGACCAGGTTCATCGTCGTGAGTCGGAATTGCGGGAGTAAGGTCGCGCTGGGGTCGACGACGTTCTCCAGGAGGTAGTCGAGGTTGTGCCGTTGCGCGCCGGTGAGATCGGGCCCGATCTTCCCCCCTTCGCCGAACAAGACGTGACACTTCCCGCACGATTTGTCCCACAGTTTCCGTCCGGCGGTGAGGTCGGCGGCGGCGCGGGTCTCGGGGTTCAACCGTTCTTTGAACTGGCTGATGCGGGCTTTCTTGTCGGCGGTGATCGGTCGCAGTTCCGGCCAGACGCGTTGGATCCCGTCACGCAGGGACAGGTCATCGTACCCCTGCATCTGACGCACGATCTCGATCGGGACGAATTGCCGGGGGACAGTTCCCGCTTCGATCGCCGCGATCAACTGACCGGCGTCGCGCGGGCGGGCCGCCAAGGTTTGCACGGCGGCCTCTTTGCCGGCTGGGAAGAAGCCGCCGAAGCCGTTGACCAACAGCGTCGCGGACTCGTCGTCGTTGGCGACGGCGAGTCCGCGGATCGCTTCGGGGGAGAGATCACGATCGTTCAGGAGTCCGCGGAGCACCTTGCCGAGATCGTCGGGCCGGGCTTCGATCAACGAGGCAAGCGCGGAACGACGGGTGGCGATGTCGGTCTCGCCGGACAGGGCCAGTTCGCGAAGCTGCTCGAGAGCCCGGCCGTCGCCGAAGACGACCGCGATTTCGCGCGTCAACTGGCGGATTTGCGGATCGGTGGCGGCCTCCAGCGCCTGTTGGGTGGCGGTCCAGCCGCCGGGTGCCGGAAGTTTCCGCCAGCCGCGTAAGCCCTCGTTGAGCCCTTGCAGCCAGGTCAACCGACGCGCCTCGGCCCCTTGGGGCAACGCCGTGAGGAGCGCCCGCGTCGCATCGAGCGAGAGTTGATCCCAACCCTGCGCGAGTCGTCGCAGGATGAAACGGCTGACCAACGGCAACTCACTGGCGCTCGCGAGTTGCAGGGCGGTTTGCGGGTCGCGGATCACCAACGGCTCGATCCCGTACCACACCATCAGCGGATAGACCGGATCGTCGGTGAACGTCCCGCGTTTGAGGAGCGCCGCGGCGAGCGGCGCGCGAGCTTCGATCGGCAATTGTTGCAGCGCCGACGCACAGGCCAAGAGGACCAGTCCCGAGGAATCCTGCCGGGCGAGATTGACCAATTCGGGGACCGCCGTCGTACGCTGCGTCGGGTCGGCGAGCATCAGGCGGATCGACCACGTCCGCAGATGTTCGTCGTCGGCGGTCAGATTGCGCCGCGCGCCCGTGGCGTCGAGCAACCCCGTGACGTGTTCGGTCCACAGACCCCGCAGGCGATGGACCGCGGCGGTCGATTGCGACAGCTTCAGCAGCCCGGGACGAATCGGGGCGAGATCCTCGCCGGCGGCGGCCCGTTCCTGCAACAACTTCTGCGCCTGCCGCGCGAGCCAGACGTTGGGCGATACCAGATGAGGCACCAATTCCTTCGAGGACAACGCCGGCAGGTCGATCGGTTTGGGCAGGGGCGAACCTTCGTGGAGGATTTTGTAGATGCGGCCCGATGTCCGATGGACGCCGTCGTTTTCATGGCATTCGCCGACGTCGGACCAGTCGGCGATGTAGACCGCCCCATCCGGCCCTTGCGCGAGTTCGATCCCGCGGAACCAGACGTCGTCGGAAAAGAGCATGTCGGCTTCGTGTTTGCCGACGAAGCTCGCCCCGGCCCGCTCCAGCCGATCGACATTCACCCGGCGGCCGTGCAGGTTCAAGGTGAAGAGCTTATTCCGGTACTCGGCGGGCCATTGCTCGGCCTGATAAATCATCATCCCGGAATGGGCATGGCCCCCGCCCGCCTGATCGGTCCCCGACGACAGCCCCTTCTTGGCCTGATGCCAAACCTCCGCCGTGTCCCAATGGAAATGGTCGGCGGTCTGTTCGATCAATTGATAGACGTACGGATTGCGGTCGGCCCCGAACATCCGGCGGAAATGGGCTCCCGGGGGAACATACCATAGGTGGCCGATCACGGTGTTGATGAAGAAGAGCTCGCCATGCTGGTCCCAATCGTGCCCCCAGGGATTGGTTGTCCCGGTGCAGACCTCTTCCACCTGCCGGGTGACGGGGTGATACCGCCAGATGCTGGGGCCGATGTCGACGCGCTGTTCGATCGGCGTGCCGGGGATCCCGATCTTGCCGGGGGCGGTGATCCCCGCGCGGCCATAGAGCCAGCCGTCGGGGCCCCACTTCAGGCCGTTCGCGAAGTTGTGCGTGTTCGCCGGGCCGATGTCGAACCCATCGAGGACGACGATCGGATCGGCGTCGGGGACCAGGTCGGCGTCGGCGTCGGGAATGAAGAGGAGTTGCGGCGGGCACATCGCCCAGACCCCGCCGAAGCCGACTTCGACGCTGGTCAACTGATGACACTGGTCGTGGAAGACAGTCCGGCGATCGTGCCGGCCGTCGTGGTCGACGTCTTCCAAGACGACGATGCGGTCGCGATGGCTGGGGTCATACCCCAGCGGGCGTTCCGCATAAGTGTAGTTTTCGGCGACGAAGAGCCGGCCCCGGGCGTCGAAGGTGATCGCGATCGGTTGGCGGATCGCGGGTTCCCCGGCGAAGAGCGTCGCACGAAAACCCGCGGGCAGCCGCAGTTTGGCAAGCGCCTGTTCGGCGGTGAGGAGCGGGGCGGTTTCCTCTTGAGTGTTGCGAGCCTCGGGAAAGTCCTCGGCGGTGGCGTGAGCGACCGTTCCCGCGAGGATTCCGATCAGCAGCAGAAGGGGTCGCAGAATGACCCACCAGCCGCGCGTACCTGCCTGCATCGCCCGCTCCTGCCTGAGATGTCGATCCCCGAATCGGCGTTCATCCATGTGCATTTCACGAGACGCACGCCGTGAGGTCAACACCGCAAGGGTCGATCATTCCGCGACCGGGACTTGGCTGATCCGCATCAACCCCCGCCCGGTCCGCACGATCCAGCTATTGCGGGTGGCGGCGACCCCGTAGACGACGTCGGTCGTCGAGATGCTGCTCTCGGCGACTTCGATCAGTTCCGGCCCCCCTTTCAGGGTGTTCACCGCGCCGAACTTCCCGAAGAAGGTGATGTGCCCGTTGTTGGCGACGGGGGAGGCCCAGACTTCCCCCGGCAAGCGGTGCTGCCATTGGACCGAACCATCGGCGAGGTTCACGCAGGTCGCCACGCCGACACGGTTGACGAAGTAGGCGTGACCATCAAGGGCGACCGGGGAAGCGTATCCTGCCGAGACCTGCGTCGACTTCCAGAGGAGGCGATCGGCGGGATTTTCGGTCGGGGTCAGCTTCAAGACGCCGCTGCCGGTCGGAGGCGCCACCGGGGGGCCACCGGCGCCGCCGCCGCGTCGGCCTCCCCCGCCGCCGCCGCGCTCGGTCGCCGCGCCGATCACCACCAGGTCCCCCACGATGGTCGGCGACGCGGTGCTGTTCCCCGAGATCGCTTCGTTGACCCATAACGTCGCCCCATCCCGCGCGGCGAGGGCCCGCACGCTCCCCGCCGTCGACACGACAATTTGGGGCCCATCGTCTCCGACATAAACGGCGGGGGTGCTCCAACCCGTTTGCGACGGATGGTCGACCTTCCAGCGATTCGCGCCGGTCGCTTTGTCGAGCGCGAGCACATACGACGGCCCGCCGTGCGAGACCTGCAGCACGCACAGATCGTTCACGAGGACCGGCGAACTCGAATAGCCGTGCGGCCCTTTCAACTCACCATAGTCCTTGACGAACGAGCGCTCCCAGAGCGGGTCGCCGGCATGACTCACGGCGAAGATGTCGCCACTTTCAAAGACGGCGTAGACCCGGTCGGCGTCCACGACGGGGGTCGGCGCGCCCCGGCTGACGGCGTCGCTGTCCTTCACCTTCTGCGTCGCCGCGAAGTCGCGCTGCCACAGGATTTCGCCGTCGGACAGCCGGACCGCGAGGAGATGGAGGTGCTCCTTCTCTTCGCCGGAAATCGCCGTGACGAAGACGGTCTCGCCCCAGACGACGGGGCTTGATTGGCCGTACCCGGGGAGGCGGATGTTCCAGTGGCCGGGGGCGCGGCCGCGCAGTTCCCAGGCCCAGGGGTACTCCCCCTCGGTGATCTGGCTATTGCCGGCACCGCGGAAGCCGGGCCAGTTCTCGGCCCAAACGGGATGTGTGACCAGCAGCCCCAGGAGCGCGGCGAGCGCCTGGGTTCGATGTGAGAGACGCATCGGTAAGACCTTTCGAGAACGGAGGGTGAATTCGCGGTGGGCGATGACTGCGGGACGGTTCGCGGCGAGGTCCGTGGCGGCTCGGCGCTCGGCGTCCCGAAGATGTAAACACTCCGAAGATACTATCGCCTCGTTTTTCTTGTTGCAACTCTATTGCAATAACGGGCGGGAGCGCTATGATGATCGACATCGGGGCCGCGACGCCGCGGCGAGTACGTCTTGACCGAGCTTCGTCAAGCCCGGGTCTGTCCCTTCCTGAGGAGTCGGCACGATGTTCCAGTTGGCCCGCCGCGCGCGACGCGGCTTTACCTTGATCGAGCTGTTGGTGGTGATCGCGATCATCGCGATCCTGATCGCGCTGTTGTTGCCGGCGGTGCAGCAGGCCCGCGAGGCGGCCCGCCGCACGCAATGTCGCAACAATCTCAAGCAGTTGGGTCTGGCGATCCACAATTATGAGAGCACGTTCACCGTCCTGCCGATGAATTCCGGTTCGACCGGGTACTCGCCGCAGGCGCGGTTGATGCCGTACATCGATCAGGCGAGCCTCTACAACCAAATCGACTTCACGCGGCCGTTCATGGTCGGCACGTTCCCGAATCAGGTCTTGAATCCGATCTATGTGAACGTCGCGAATCAGGCGCTGCCGTTTCTGCTTTGCCCCAGCGATCCCGGGCCGTCCGTTTATGCCGTCACGCTGGGGGCTCCACCCACCGTGTATCAGTTCGGGGGGAACAACTACATGATGAGCATCGGCAGCGGCACGGGGACCAGTTATGACTCGCGACATCGGACCGACGGGCTCTGCTGGACCAACTCGAACGCGCGGCTGCGCGACGCCACCGATGGGCTCTCGAACACCGTGATGATGAGCGAAGCGATTCGCGGCGACGGCGTCGACATCACGCTCCCCGCCGGCGTGATGGATGTCTATCCGTATCGCAAGGCCCTCAGTCTCACGACGGGCACTTCGGGGAGCGGCCCGGGTTACAACGGGACCGGCGGCGGTTGGACCGGGACCCCAATCATGAATCCCAACCTGGCGGCGCAAGTCGTCAACGGGACCAGTTGGCGCGGCGGAGCGACCGGCAACGGCCGCGGGTCGAGCTGGATGCGCGGGCTCAATCACGCCGTCACCACCAACGGCTACAATCCGCCCAACAGTCGGATCCCCGACATTCTGGTTCACGGCGACGGCTTCTTCGGCCCGCGCAGCTTCCACACCGGCGGGGCCCATGCCCTGTTCGGCGACGGGACCGTCCGCTTCCTCTCCGACAACATCGACGTCCAATTGCATCGGTTCCTCCACAGCGCGAACGGCGGTGAGACCGTCAGCAGCTTCTAGGCTCGCGTCGATGATTTGGTGTGAGCTGACGGAATTTCCGCCGTCCCCATGTGGTTCCGAATCTGGAGACGATCGATGACGCGACTCGGTTCGTCCCGAGCGATGCGGGGCCGTGCCGCATTTTGCTTGCTGCCGGTCCTCGTCATGGTGACCGGTTGCGGCGGACCGACGCCCGTCCGCGGCGGGACCGCGGGGAGGCTGCACGCCGACGGCGCGGGCCTGCGCGACATCGAGGTGACCGTCCATCGGCAGACGGGCGCCACTTGGGAACTCGTCGGCAGCGGAATCACCGATCCCGCCGGCGAATTCGCCTTGATCCAGCCGCTGGGGGCGGGACCGCTGTGGCTGGAGGCGGGCGAGTATCGTTGCACGCTCGCCTCGGTCGGGGCCGAACCGGTCCTGTTTCCCAAGGAATTTCGTGATCCCGCCAAGACTCCGTTGCAGGTGACCTGGCGGGGGACCGACACCCCGCTCGAGCTGAATGTTCCACTCCCGAAACCGATCCGTTGACGGAAATCACGCCCGGTTTGGATTCGAGTGGTCAGCGTCACCCCGCCCGAACTCAGCCAAGATCAGGAGCTCGCCATGCCTCGTCCCCTGGGTTTTCGATTCTGGATCGCTGCGATCCTCGCCTCGTTCAGCACGCTCGCCTCGTTCGCCGCCGAGGACGCACCGCGCGTCTTGACGCGGCTGATTTATCAGGATGACGCGACCCATGCGGTGAAATGGGTCGATCTGCAACAAAAGGGGGACCAACTCGTCACGACGGCCGCCGTCGACGTCGCGGGGTTTCCCGCCCTCGATACGGACAAGCAGTCCCTCGTCCAGATGGAGGCCGCGCACGGGTTCGTCCTCGTCGGCGTGCGTGATGACGACAACGGTGCATTCGGCAGCGGCTGGGTCCTCATCGACACCGGCGTCGCCGAGGAAGAACACGGCGACCATTCCCATTGGGAGTACCCCCGCACCCCGAAGGTGGTCGCCAGCCGGATCGACACCCAACAAGGGAACCCGGCCCATCTCTACTGCTATGACC